>NZ_JAQGKL010000022.1 GCF_028290105.1 Methylobacterium sp. | reverse complement strand
ATGGCATCGATCAAGTGATCCTGATGCGGACTAAAGGGATGCCCCTGAAGCCGATAGAATTGGTAGTAGCGCAAAGCGGCCAATACAGCATCGCGCTCTCGTTCGGTGATGGTAATATTCTGCATGCCGATTCTATGTCCCGTTATTGGTTGCGGGAGACCGAAAAACAACCACTCGGCGGTGCCGTGAGCTTGTGCTTTGTAAGCTGATCCGGTCGGATTCGTCCACAACCAGAAACGCTTCGTTAGCCCTTTCGGTGGAAGCGTGACGGCATTTCGCAGAGCCAAGTCGTTGGCGGAACGCCCTTTCCGGAGTGGGCGCCACCCATCGGATTTTTTTAATCATCGGCCTCGATCGAATGCGATTGACAACCTTTGATAGGCGGCAACGAATTCGCGTCTGCGGCGATCGACTGCATCAAATTTTCCTTAACCCCAACATGCCACGCTAACCCTCAGTCGGCCCCCTCATGCTCTCGGCAGCGAGCGGATCGGCATGGCCGGGGCCTCCTCCATGTCCAAGACCCGCAGCGATGGCTCTTCCACGGCGGATGCCGCGCGCCCGGGTCCGCCGCCCCTGAATGCCGGCATCCGGCGCCACCTCGGGATCAGCCTGCGGAGCCTTTACGCCGAAATCCTGTCGGAGCCGCCGAGCGCGCGGATCGAGGCGGTGCTGGCGCGCCTCGGCACGCCGAAGCGCTAGGCTCTCGCGGATTCCAGGCCTTTACGGATTCGGGGCCCGCCCAAGTGTGATGCGTTTACCGCGTTGGCCAACCTTTGACGGACGAGCTTGCGAATTCACGCCCGGTTCACGCGCGGGGCGTTAGGACACCATCATTCGATGCGCGCACGTCCCGCCGCGCTCCGGTGCAAAGAACCCCATGACCGTCCTCGTCCTCGTCGTCGCCGGTAACATCCTGCTGGCGTCCCTGTTCTCGCTCATCGCCGTCGCGGCGGATTGAGGGACGAGGCTCCGCGCACCGAATCGCCGCATCCGGCCGCTTCACGCTCCTGGTCATCGGTCCTGGCCCGTTCATCCGGATGGGTCACGCGCATCGCTGGCGGGAGGCCGATCACGGCCGGGACGGGGTGGTCCGGCGCGGGCGGCTGATTCGCGACATCGTCCTTCGCCGCGATCGTCCGGTCACGCGCACTCTGCGTTGGTCCACCCGCCGCTGGAATGAGACCACGCGTGCTCCTCCCAAACGTGGCGGGGTCTCCAGTGTAGTCCCTCCCGGACGAACGGCCAGGCGGCGGCGTCGCTGCGCCGCGGGTTTCGTCGCAGGTCGCGCTCAGGGATTCGGGAAGAGCCTAGAGGCCCGACGACCGGAAACCCGGGCGAATACGCTAAGATTCACCTGGAACGTCCTTTCTAAAGAACCGTCCGTGAGGAGATTATTTTTTCACAAAAGCGGTTTCACGGAGATTTTTGTCCAGGGTCTGGCAGAATTCCACTGCTCGTTGCGCGGCGCAAAGAACAATGCTCTGGTGCAAGCACGGACAGGCGCTACCCGCGCGCTTGACAATGTTCTTTAAAAAGAACGAAACCCACCGGCATCGGTCGGGTTGCATGAGGCCCGACCACAACGCGCCAGCAGACTTGTCGGAGACGCTTGTGAGCGAGACCTCTTCCCGGACCCCAGGACGCTTCCGCACGCGCCGCCACGCGGTGCTGCTCGGAGCCGGCCTCGCCGCATCCCTCCTCGCCCCGTCCCTGGCCTGCGCCCAGACCGAACTCCTGAACGTCTCCTACGATCCGACGCGCGAACTCTACCGCGAGATCAACGCGGCCTTCTCGGAGGAGTGGAAGACCAAGACCGGCGAGACGCTCACCGTGCGCGCCGCCCATGGCGGCTCGGGCTCGCAGGCCCGCACCGTGATCGACGGCATCCCGGCCGATGTCGTGACCCTCGGCATCCCCTCCGACATCGACGCGATCAGCCGCATCTCGAAGAAGATCGCCCCCGACTGGCGCACCAAGCTGCCGAACCAGGGTCTGCCCTACACCTCGACGGTCGTGTTCCTGGTGCGCAAGGGCAACCCGAAGGGCGTCAAGGACTGGGGCGACCTCGTGAAGCCCGACATCAAGGTCATCACCCCCAACCCGAAGACCTCGGCCGGCGGCCGCTGGAACTTCCTCGCGGCCTGGGGCTACGCCTACGAGAAGGAGGGCAAGAGCGCCGACAAGGCCAACGCCTTCGTGGGCGAGGTCTATAAGAACGTCCCCGTGCTCGACACCGGCGCGCGCGGCTCCACCGTGACGTTCGCCCAGCGGGGCCTCGGCGACGTGCTGCCCACCTGGGAGAACGAGGCCTACCTCGTGTTCGAGGAGTTCGGCCGCGACAAGTTCGATGTCGTGGTGCCGCCGACCTCGATCTACGCCGAGCCGCCGGTGGCCCTCGTCGACGCCAACGTCGACAAGAAGGGAACCCGCAAGCAGGCCGAGGCTTATCTTCAGTTCCTCTATTCGGACCGGGCGCAGGCCATCTTCGCCAAGCACCATTACCGCCCGCTCAACCGCGCGGCGGCCAAGGCCGAGGACCTGGCGCAGCTGCCCGAACTGAAGCTGTTCAAGATCGAGGATCTGCAGGGCGACTGGGACGAGATCCAGAAGAAGAACTTCGACAACGGGGGCCTGTTCGACCAGCTGAGCAAGGCGGGGCGCTGAGCCGACAAACCCCGCCGCCCCTCCCCCGCCCGGGGACGGGTCCGGACCTTGCGCAGGACATCACCATGGCCCCGCCCACGCGCGCCAAGCGGCGCTTCCTCCGCCCGAGCGTGATCCCCGGTTTCGGGCTCGCCTTCGGCTACACGCTGACCTGCCTCGGGCTGATCGTGCTGCTGCCGCTGGCGGCCCTGGTCACGCGCGCCTCCGGTCTCGGCTTTTCTGGCATCTGGGCGGTCGCCACGGACCCGCGCGTGGCCAGCGCCCTGCGCGTGAGCTTCGGCGTCTCGCTGCTGGCCGCGCTCACCGCCTCGGTGTTCGGCTTCCTCATCGCCTGGGTGCTGACCCGCTACCGGTTTCCCGGCAGCAAGCTCGTCGACGCGGTGGTGGACCTGCCCTTCGCGCTGCCCACCGCCGTGGCCGGCATCGCGCTCGCCGCCCTCTACGCCCCCAACGGACTCGTGGGCGCGCAACTGGCGCGGATCGGGGTCGAGGCCGCCTACACGCCCCTCGGCATCTACATCGCCATGGTGTTCATCGGCCTGCCGTTCGCCGTGCGCACCGTGCAGCCGCTCATCGCCGAGATCGACAAGGAGATCGAGGAGGCGTCGGCCACCCTCGGGGCCGGCCGCTTCCACACCCTGGTGCGGGTCGTGCTGCCGCCGCTGATCCCGGCGGTGCTCACGGGCTTCGCCCTCGCCTTCGCGCGGGGCGTCGGCGAGTACGGCTCGATCATCTTCATCGCGGGCAACCTGCCCTACGTCTCCGAGATCGCGCCGCTCCTCATCGTCATCAAGCTGTCCGAGTACGATTACGGCGGCGCCTGCGCCATCGCCACGATCATGCTCGGCATCTCGTTCCTCACCCTGCTCGCCATCAACCTGATCCAGGCCTGGAGCCGGCGGAGATTCGGCTATGTCTGAGACCTTCGCACCCGTCACAATGGCCGAGGCGCGCCCGGCCAGCGTCGTCACCGAGGGGCGCTGGATCCGCAGGATCCTGATCGGGATCGCGATCCTGTTCCTGGCCCTGTTCCTGGTGCTGCCGCTGGTCACCGTGTTCGCCCAGGCCTTCGCCAAGGGGTTGAACGCCTATCTCGCCGCCTTCACCGAGACCGACGCCCACGCGGCGATCCGGCTGACGCTGCTGACCGCGGCCATCGCGGTGCCGTTCAACCTCGTCTTCGGGATCATGGCCTCCTGGGCCATCGCCAAGTTCGAGTTCTGGGGCAAGAACCTCCTCGTCACGCTGATCGACCTGCCGTTCTCGGTCTCGCCGGTGGTCTCGGGCCTGATCTACGTGCTGGTCTTCGGGGCGCAGGGGCTCGCCGGTCCCTGGCTGATCGACCACGACATCCAGGTCATCTTCGCGGTGCCGGGCATCGTGCTGGCGACCATCTTCGTCACCTTCCCGTTCGTCGCCCGCCAGCTCATCCCCCTGATGCAGGAGCAGGGTACGGCGGAGGAGGAGGCGGCGCTGACGCTCGGCGCCTCCGGCTGGCACGCCTTCCGGACAGTGACGCTGCCCAACATCCGCTGGGGCCTCCTCTACAGCGTGCTCCTCTGCAATGCCCGCGCGATGGGCGAGTTCGGCGCGGTTTCGGTGGTCTCCGGCCACATCCGCGGCCTCACCAACACCCTCCCGCTCCACGTGGAGATTCTCTACAATGAGTACAACTTCGTTGCCTCTTTCGCCGTCGCCTCCCTCCTGGCCGGCCTCGCCCTCGTCACCCTCCTCGTCAAATCCCTCCTCGAGTGGCGTTACGCCGACGAGATCGCGGCGGGTGCCCGGCGCCACTGAGCGGGTGGGCGGCTCCACCGCCATCCGCGTCGAGAACCTGTCGAAGACCTTCGACACGGCGGCCGTGCTGCACGATTTCTCGCTGGACGTGCGGGCGGGCGAACTGCTGGCCCTGCTCGGCCCCTCGGGCTCGGGCAAGACCACGCTGCTGCGCATCATCGCGGGCCTCGACTTCCCCGACGACGGCCGCATCGTGTTCGGGGCCGAGGACGCCACGAAGCTGCCCGTGCAGCAGCGCGCGGTGGGCTTCGTGTTCCAGCACTACGCCCTCTTCAAGCACATGAGCGTGGCCGACAACATCGCCTACGGGCTGAACGCGCGCAAACGCGCCGACCGCCCGGCCAAGGCCGAGATCAAGAAGCGGGTGGGCGACCTCCTCGACCTGATCAAGCTCTCGGGCTTCGCCGACCGCTACCCGAGCCAGCTCTCGGGCGGCCAGCGCCAGCGCATCGCCTTGGCCCGTGCGCTCGCCGTCGAGCCGCGCGTGCTTCTGCTGGACGAGCCCTTCGGGGCGCTGGACGCCCAGGTCCGCAAGGACCTGCGCCGCTGGCTGCGCGAGATCCACGACCGCACCGGCCAGACCACGATCTTCGTCACCCACGACCAGGACGAGGCCCTGGAGCTCTCCGACCGCGTCGCCGTGCTCGCCAAGGGCCGCCTCGAACAGGTCGGCACCCCGGACGAGGTGCAGGAGGCCCCGGTCTCCGCCACCGTGCTGAAGTTCCTCGGCGACACCATCGAGGTCGAGGCGATCGTGCAGGCGGGCCAGGTGCGCGTGAACGGCCGCCTGACGCCGGTGAGCGCGCCCGCCGGCCTCGTCGGCCCGGTCAAGCTCTACGCGCGGCCCTGGCAGTTGCAATTCGCCGAGGGCGACCAGGCCCATCTCGAGGGCGTGGTGCGCTCGTCCTACCGGACGCAGGGGCGCCAGCGCATCGAGGTCGACCGCCCGGAGGGCAAGACCGTGGTGGTGGAGGCCGCCGACACCAACCGCTTCGCCGCCGGCAGCCCCGTGGGCCTGCGGATCATCGGCGGGCACGTGTTCCCGAACTGACGGGGTGCGCCCGGACTGATGCGCAAAGTACCTTGCGCTCGCCCGCGCGATCGGGTGTGACTGCCGCCGTCGAATCGATGGGGGCAGCATGTCGGGTGGTCACGGGGCGGGGGGAAGTTCGAACAAGCGCGTGGCGCTGCTGATTTCGGTGCTGGCGCTGTTCCTCGCGCTGGCCGAGACCCTGGCCAAGGGCGCCCAGACGGATGCGCTGGGGGCCAATGTCGAAGCCTCCAACCAATGGGCCTACTTCCAGGCCCGCACCATCCGGGGCACCATCCTCAAGACCGCCGACGAGACCCTGGCCCTGCTGCCGCCGGACGCCGCGAATGCGGAAGCGATCCAGGCCAAGCGCGCCGAGTGGGCCAAGACCATGGCCCGCTGGGACAGCGAGCCCGCCACCGGCGAGGGCCGCAAGGAACTGGCGGAGAAGGCCCGCCGCTCCGGCGAGATCCGCGACCTCGCCCTGCACCGCTACCACCATTACGAGTTCGGCTCAGCCGCCTTCCAGATCGGCATCGTGCTCGCCTCGGCGGAGGTCATCACGGGGATCTTTGCGCTGGTGGTCGGGGGCGGGTTTTTGGGTATTGCTGGATTGGTGTTGCTCGGTTTCGGGCTCTACGCCCCGCACGCGCTGCCGTTCTTCCACTGAGGGAACGTCTGCGGCCAGGGGTCTTCAGCGCTTCAATGTCCCCTTGGCCAGGGCGGCCCGGCGCAAGGCCTCGGCCATGGCGCCGCCGGTCTCGGAGGCCGGTGCCGATCTCGGGGCCGGAACTGGTCTTGAAGCCTGAGCTGGCCTGGAGGTCTGAGCGGGCTCCCGCGCCTCCTGTTGGGCGGGGCGGGGCGCCGCCTCCTCCCCCGACCGCATACTCAGCGCAATCCGCTTGCGCCCCACATCCACCTCCACCACCCGCACCTGCACCACGTCCCCCGGCTTCACCACGTCGCGCGGGTCCTTCACGAAGCGGTCGGCGAGCATCGAGATGTGCACCAGACCGTCCTGGTGCACGCCGACATCCACGAAGGCGCCGAAGGCGGCGACGTTGGTGACGACGCCTTCGAGGCGCATGCCGGGCTTCAGGTCCGTGATCTTCTCCACGCCCTCCTGAAAGGTCGCGGTCTTGAAGGCGGGGCGGGGGTCGCGGCCGGGCTTTTCCAACTCCGAAAGAATGTCGGTGACGGTGGGCAGGCCGAAGCTGTCGTCCGTGAAGGTCTCCGGCTTCAGGCCGCGCAGGGCGCCCGTGTTGCCGATCAGGGCCTGGATCGGCTGGCCCGTGGCGGCGAGGATGCGGCGCACCACCGGGTAGGCCTCGGGG
>NZ_JAQGKL010000306.1 GCF_028290105.1 Methylobacterium sp. | reverse complement strand
GGGATGCGAATGATCGCCCGGGGCGAAAGCCGCCGGCTGCGTCAATACGTCCGTGATACACGGCCACGGTCGAAGGCGTGCACAAGATTGGAACACGTCTAGAATCCGAACCACTAGAAATATTGTTCACTCCACTTGATCAAGATTAGCGAAGTTGCCGGAAACACTCTTGCGACATCATCAGGAATATCCTATCCCGATGTCGTGGCGGGCGAGGTTGCTGCGTACCATACTGCGGATGCGAGCGACGGGGTGAAGCAGCGGATCTGATCCCTGTACCGGGCATGGACCCGAACGGGAACGTTCGGGGTGCCGGTCACCGTAGGCTCATCGCTTTCAGGAGAGTTTTTCCAGATATGAACGACATCGAACATTCTGCGGACTATGTCGAACTCACCGTCGACATCGTGTCGGCCTACGTGAGCAACAACCCGGTTCCCCCCGGCGAACTCGCCCAGCTCATCGCGCGCATCCACGGCGCCCTGACCCAGGTGGCGAGCGGCCAGGTCGAGACCAAGACCCCGAACGCGCCGCTGCAGCCGGCGATCTCGGTCAAGAAGTCCATCACGGCCGACCACATCGTCTGCCTCGAGGATGGCCGGACCTTCAAGTCGCTCAAGCGCCACCTGCGCGCCAAGTACGACATGAGCCCCGAGCAGTATCGCGCCAAGTGGGGCCTCCCGCCGGACTACCCCATGGTCGCCCCGAACTACGCCAAGGCGCGCTCGGACCTCGCCAAGGCGATCGGCCTCGGCCAGACCCGCAACGGAAACTACGACGAAGCCGCCTGATCGGCGTCCACCGTCACATCGCCGGTTCCGTGCAGAGCCCCACCGAGGGCCGCGCGGGACCGGTTTGTCCACAGGCGCGCCAGCTCAAGCCGGGATTGGGCGTCAAGTCTTGATCTAGGATATTTTTCCCTTATCATCGTTCGACGGCACCCGAAGCCGCGACCGTGCGTAATGGAACATATCATGAACACGACTCGGAACATCGTCGCGATGGGCACCGGCCCGGTGCGTCGCAGGCCGGCCACGCTGAGCACCGAGGCGTCCCGGCTGCTCCGTGCCCTGTCCCAGGAGGGGGCCTACGCGCTGGCCGACCCGGCCGAGGCGGAAGGCTGGATCGTGCGGGAGGGCGGGGCCGGGATCTCCCTCGGGGGCGGGCGGTTCCGGCAAGCGGCGGGGGCGGACCTGCTGGCGAACGACCTCGCGGAGCAGGCGGGCGGGCGCCGGGCACGCCTGACGATCAGCCCGGCCGGACGGGCGCGACTGCGCCGGGAACAGGCGGGCGCGCGCAGCCCCTATCTCGCCCAGCATCTCGACCTCGTCGGCGACGTGCCGGAGCCCGACCGCCCCGTGCGCGACGCCTCCGAGAGCCCGCTCGCCTGGATGGCCCGCCGGCGGGACCGCGACGGGGTGCCCCTCATCGACGCCGCCTGCTTCGAGGCGGGCGAGCGCCTGCGCCGCGACCTCACGGTGGCCTCGCTGATGCCCCGGATGGGTCAGGACTGGAGTGGCGTCTCGGTGGACGGCTCGGGCCCGCGCGACCCGAGCGCGGGCTCCGACGCGATGCTGGCCGCGCGCCAGCGGGTGCGCTCGGCCCTCGGTGCCGTCGGCATCGACCTCTCCGGCCTGCTGATCGACCTCTGCGGCTTCCTCAAGGGTCTCGAACGGATCGAGGCGGAGCGGCGCTGGCCGGCCCGCTCGGCCAAGGTCGTGGCCCGGATCGCGCTGGCGCGGCTGGCCGAGCATTATGGCCTGGAACGCGAGGCGATCGGCCCCGATCGCGGACGCATGCGCCTCTGGCGCGCCCCGGAGCCGCCGGTGCATTCGCGGGGTTGATACCGGCTCCGCTACATCGCCCAGGCCGTCTTGGCCGCGACGCACACTCTCTCCCGAAGGACGGGAGCGTTCGCGCCGGGCCCCGTCAGGCCGCGAGGCGGACCGCGTCCCGGTGGATGCGTTCCGCCATGGCGCGCACGCCGTTGGAGCGCTTCGAGGTCAGGTGGGCGCCGAGGCCGATCTGCTTGAAGACCTGGAACACGTCGACCTTCTCGACCTCCTCGGGGGTCTTTCCGTCGTGGAGCGCGATCACCAGGGCGATCAGGCCCTTGGTGATCACCGAATCGCTCGTTCCCTGCAGGTGGAGGCGGGGCGGGGCCTGGGAGGGGTCGACCCGGGAATCCACCCAGACCTGGCTCTCGCAGCCATGGACCCGGTTCTCCTCCGTAAGGAGTTCCTCCGGAAAGGCCGGCAGGGATCGGCCGAGCTCGATCAGGTATTCGTAGCGGTCCGTCCCCTCGTCGAGGATGCCGAAATTGTCGATGATCGTCTCGATGGGCGGAAGCATGGTCGGGGGCGAGCTCGTGTCGGGGCGGGGCGTCCCCCCGCATATAGGCCGCGCGCGGGCCGGTGCGACCCTCAGGTCGAGGCGCGCGCCAGGACCTCGGGGAGTTGCAGTTCCAGCGGCTCGCCCGCCGTTCCGACGCCCCGCACCGCGATCTCGGCCTGGGAGGCGTAGGCCGCGATCAGGCGCGGCCCGAGATTGGGCACTTCGAGCTTGCCCGGTGCGACGCCGGCGCCGGGGCCCGAGACGATGCTCAGGCGCACGGGGCCGCCCGCCACCGCGTTGATCCGGATCTCGATGCCGCACGACACGGTCTCGGCGGTGGTGTCGAGGCATTCGGACACCACCTCGGCCACGATCATGCCGAGGGCGTTGGCGGTGCGCGGCTCCACGAGGCTGGTGCCGGTGCCCCCGACCACCACCCCGATGCGCCCGGCCCGGCGCAGCTGCCCGAGTCCGGAGGCGAGCCGGTGCAGGTAGTCGCGCAGGTCGATGGAGGCGATGTGGGGGGCTTCGTGCAGGTGCTGCTGCACCAGGGCGATGGCCCGCACGCGCTGGCCCAGCGCCTCGAAGCTGCCCCGGCAGGGGGCGGGGGCCGCACGGCCGTAGAGGCCGATCAGGCTGACCATGACCTGCAGGTTGTTGCGGACCCGGTGGTAGACCTCGGCGAGCAGCGCTTCCTTCTCGACCAGCGCGCGCTCGGAATGCTCCTCGGCATGCTTGCGGTCGGTGATGTCGAAGCAGGTGCCGAGGAAGCCGACGAAGTCGCCGTTCTCGCGCAGGGGCTTGGCGGTGTCGAGGAGCCAGCGATAGGCCCCGTCGTGGCGGCGCAGGCGAAACTCGGCGGTGAAGGGCTCCTGGGCCTCGAAGGCCTTCGCCACGAGGGCGGCGTGGCGTTCCAGGTCGTCCGGGTGCAGCCCGCGGCGCCAACCGTGGCCGCGCTCCTCCTCCAGCGACCGGCCCGTGAAGGCGAGCCAGGATTCGTTGTGGTGGATGGCGGCCCCGAGCGGATCGGCGCGCCACATCATCAGGGGCACGAAATCCGCGAAACGCCGGAACTCGCCCAATGCCATCCCACTCACCGATGCCGCCTCGGTCGACGGTGTGTCCGCGGCCATGATACTCCGATCCACCGTTTTCAGCGCCGGCCCGCCCATGGCCAGCGCCGGTCAACGTGCCGGGGGTGGCCCCGTTCCGATCCTACGTTGTGAACGCGGTGCATGGCGCCGGGCTGCGCGGAGGCATGCGATCCGTCGAGCGACCGAATGCCGCTCAGAGCATGCTGGGCAGGATGCGATCGGGCGGGCGGTGCCCATCCATGAAGGTCTTGATGTTGATGATGACCTTCTCGCCCATGTCGACGCGGCTCTCGTGCGTCGCCGAACCCATATGCGGCAGCAGCACGACCTTGCCGGCGCGCGCCAGCTTGACGAGGCGCGGGCTCACCGCCGGCTCCTGCTCGAACACGTCGAGCCCGGCGCCCGAGATGTCGCCGGCCTCGATGAGGCGGGCGAGCGCGGTCTCGTCGATGACCTCGCCGCGCGCCGTGTTCACCACGACGGCCTCGGGCTTCAGGAGCTTGAGGCGGCGGGCCGAGAGCAGATGGTAGGTGGCGGGCGTGTGCGGGCAGTTCACCGAGACGATGTCGACGCGCGCCAGCATCTGGTCGAGGGATTCCCAGTAGGTCGCGTCGAGGTCGCGCTCGATCTGGACCGGCACCCGGCGGCGGTTGTGGTAGTGGATCGACAGGCCGAAGGCCTTGGCCCGGCGGGCCAGCGCCTGGCCGATGCGGCCCATGCCGACGATGCCGAGGCGCTTGCCTGTGATGCGGCGGCCGAGCATCCAGGTGGGCGACCAGCCCGTGGTCCAGGCGTCCTCCGGGATGATGCGGGCGCCCTCGGTGACGCGCCGGGCGACCGCCAGGATCAGCGCCATGGTCATGTCGGCGGTGTCCTCGGTGAGGACGCCGGGGGTGTTGGTGACGGTGATGCCGCGCTCCAGCGCCGCGGCGACGTCGATGTGATCGACGCCGTTGCCGAAATTCGCGATCAGCCGCAGGTTGGGTCCCGCCTGGGCGAGGAGGCCCGAATCGATCTCGTCGGTCACCGTCGGCACGAGGACGTCCGCCTCGCGCAGGGCCGCCATCAGGGCGTCCGGCGCCATCGGGGCATCGTCGGTGTTGAGACGGATCTCGAAGAGCTCGCGCATGCGCGCCTCGACGACTTCGGGCAGACGCCGCGTGACGACCACGAGCGGCTTGCGCTTCAACGACGACATGCACCCTCCCCGCGAACGATGCCGACCGTGCCCGCGGGTCGGGCAAGGCCGGTTTCCGGCTCGATGCCCGACGCGGATGACGGCGCCGCCAGCTTACCGCGCGTTAACCACGTACCGGTCAAGACATTCGAGACGACCGGGCGAGACGACCGGGCCCGCAGCCGAAGGCTGTCGCGACCTCGGAACCCTCTCAATCGTATGGGCCTCTCTACCAGAGAGACCGCGGAACACAATGCACGCCGGGGCCGGTCGTCACCCATCGACCGCACCGGCCAACGCCAAGGACACCGGACGATGCGCGCGCCTGCCCTGCTTCCCATCGCCGCCGCCCTCCTGTGCGCGGGAGTCGTGTGCGCGGGACGCACCGAGGCCGCTCCCGCCCCCGGCGCCGGGCCGGAGGTCGGGCTCGGCCCGGTGACGAAGCTGCCGCTGCCGCGCTACGCCAGCCTGAAGACCGACCGGGTGAACCTGCGCGAGGGCCCCTCGAAGGATCACCGCACCCTCTGGGTGTTCCAGCGGGCCGGGCTGCCGATCGAGATCGTGGCGGAGTTCGAGACCTGGCGCCGCATCCGCGACTCCGAGGGCACCGAGGGCTGGGTGCTGCACTCGCTGCTCTCGGGGCGGCGCACCTCCATCGTCAGCGCGGGCCAGGGCGGCGACAAGGCCCCGGTACCGCTCTACGCCAAGGCCGATGCCGGTTCCGGCGAGGAGGCCCGCCTGCAGGCCGGCGTCATCGGCAGCGTCAAGTCCTGCACCGGCTCCTGGTGCCGCGTCGTCGTCGCCATGCCGCAGAAGCGCGGCGACGTCGACGGCTACATCCGCCAGGACCGTCTCTGGGGCGTCTACCCGAACGAGAAGGTCGAGTAGCCGGGCGCCCGACCGGCGCCGGGCTCCTCACACCTCCGGGGTCGGGAACACGTCGGCCGAGACCACCGCGCGCGAGCGGGGAATGGGCCGGATCCCGGACGCGCGGAACCAGCGGACCAGCGCGAAGCCGGCAAGCGCCGCCGCCGCGACGGTGACGCCGGGACGACGCCGGACCGCGGCATCCACCTCGTCGTAGAGCTCGCTGAAGGTCCGGTGGGCGATGCCCTCGGAAAACTCCGCGATGCCCTCCGCCGCCTCATCGAAGAACGCCTTCACGTTCGGCTGTTCGGAAAACCCCGATCCGCTGGCGCGAATGGCCTCCGCCACGTCGGAGACGATCCGGGCGGCATCGGCCTTGCGCTTCTCGGCATAGCCTGCTGCCTCGTCGCGGATCGTTCCCGCCAGGTCGCCGCGCCTCGACGCCGCCGAACCCGGCGCCTGATCCTGACCAACATCGAGCATGTGCGCGCCTCCCTCGCCCTGCACCATCCGCATGGCGCAATAGCAACCTGAAGCGACGCGGGCAGTTCCGGAGGCCGTACGATCCGACACGCGCAAGGTCTCGCACGGACAAAACCTTGCGCTTGCGGGCGCACCGCGCCGCAAGACCCGGCGCAGGGCTTTCCGCACGCCGGCGATCCTCGAACGCCGTGGCGCGGGGTCTCGCGGTTACACGCCGATTCCGAAGCGGCGATTGATGCGCGTCACCGCCCAGACCGTCCCGATCGCCGCGCAGATCCCCCAGCCCACCTCGAACACGCGGGACGCGAGCATCTGCTGCGGGGTGCCGAGATGCGGGACGAGGAGGATGATCGTGGCCGTGATGCCGGCCAGTCGCGCGGCGCTCGCGACATTCACCAGCCAGCACGCCAGGATCGAAAGCAGCACGGCCGCCATGTAGCTCGCGATGCCGGGTCCGGCCGCCAGATAGATGCAGAGCCCGATCACGCCGCCGATGGCGGCGCCGACGAACTGGTCCCGCGCGACGGAGCGTGCGGCTCCGAATTCGGTCTGCGCCACGGCGAGCGCCGTGATGGCGGCCCAGAAGCCCTCGTTGAGGCCGAGAGCCTGCGTCGGCAGGTAGGCGATGACGGCCGCGATGGCCGACATCACGCCATGCGCGCCGCCCCGCGTCAGCCGGTGGCCGAACGGCAAACGCTTTTGAAGGCGCGCGAGTTGGTCTGCCAACCATCCGATCCGCGTCCGGTCGCGCTCGACGGCGCGCGCGGTCCCGGCCCGCGACCGGACGTCGTCCCGATCGCCCGTTTCGACGGGGCCCGCTGCCATCCCGTAGCCCTCATCGCCACAACCGTCTCGACCTAACAAGCAGGCGCGATGCGCGGTTCGCGGCTCACGGTCCCTCGGCAGGCCACCACCCCCCACTGGCATCCCACGAACGTCGGGCGGGGAGACCTGCTCCACTCGGGACTTGCTCCGCTCAGGACTGCCGCATGAACGTGTCCGGCGTGCCCGTGCCCTCGGCGACGAAGCGGATGTCGCGCGGCTCGCGCCGGGGCGTGTCGACGGAGAGGAACACCATCGGGTGCTCCAGGATCTCCGGCACCGAGTGGACGACCCCGCGCTTGAAGAAGACGAGCTTGCCCGGGCCGACCTCCACGGGCGCCTCGTCGCCGAACCGCATCAGACAGCGTCCGGACAGGACGTAGAGATACTCGTCGCAGGAGGCGTGGCTGTGCGGCGGGGTCGGGCTGTAGACCCGGAAGACCCGGGCGCTGGCCGCCGGATCGTCGGTGAAGCGATGATCCGCCACCATGGTGGCGGAGGTCTCGGGCAGGCGACGGGCATATTCCCCGACGTCGAAGACGCCGTGCGCCGTCAGGCCGGCCTCGCTGGTCGCATGGGTCGTGGCCTCGGTCCTGGCGTCGGTCATGGGACGGGTCTCCTCCGGGTGGCTTCGTTCGGCCGAGAGATTACCCGAAAAACGGTCCGGCCGGACCCATCCCGACATCGTGCCGGGGCAGGCGGCAGCGGCCGCGCGGCGGCCATTCCAAAACATCGCGCGTCGTTCGCGTCGGCTGCGGATTAACGGCGATCTTCATACGTATTGACCATCGCAGTTCCACGTTGGAATAAGTAAAAAACATAGATCTTGCAGTGAGATAACGAATCCTGCCAAGACGTCGGACGGTTGCTGGCAGCAAATAACGTCTGCCTCGCGAAACCTCTCGCGTCTTCCTACGAAATGGTCTTGGCCGTGCTCGGTTCTCTGTTTGATTTTTCTTCTCGCGACGCTGGAGATATCGTGCAGCGCGGATTGATGCTGACACTGCTCTCCGGTGTGGCCTGGGCCGGATTCGCCCCCACGGCGACGCGGGCGCAGAACGCCAGCGACACGGTGACCCTCGACACCCTGTCGGTGGAAGGCGTCGGCATCGGCCGGAACGCGGCGGGCAGCCAGCCCGGCGGGGCCGTCGGCCCCGTCCGGGGCTACGTCGCCACGCAGAGCCGCGTGGCCACCAAGACCGACACGCCGATCCTGGAGACCGCCCAATCGATCTCGGTGATCGGGCGCCAGCAGATCGA
>NZ_JAQGKL010000305.1 GCF_028290105.1 Methylobacterium sp. | reverse complement strand
GGGGCCGCCCTGGCGCAGGCGCCCGCGCAGAAGCCGCCGGCCGCCAAGCCCGGCGCGAAGCCCGCCGCCCCGGCGCCGGCCCCGAGCACTCCGGCCGCCCAGACGCCCGCCTACTCGGCGAGCCATCTCGCCGTCGCCCGGGAGGTCATGCTGAGCTCGGGCATCGCCCGCTCGTTCGATTCGATCATCCCCGCCTTCGGCGACCGCATCCGCCAGAACGCCGTGACCCGGCCGGAACTCGCCAAGGACCTCGACAGCGTCCTGGCCTCGCTGGAGCCTGAGCTGGAACTGCAGAAGCAGGCGATGATCGACGTCGCCTCGCGGATCTACGCCAGCCGCCTCACCGAGGCGGAGCTCAACGAGATCGCGGCCTTCTTCCGCTCGCCCGCCGGCAAGCGCTACGTCGAGACCCAGCCGCAGGTGCTCGACGACATCGTCGGCGCCATGCAGACCTGGACCCAGGACGTCTCGGAATACGTCATGGTCCGGGTGCGCGCCGAAATGGCCAAGAAGGGCCACCAGCTCCAGTAGGGCGGAATTCGCCGCGCGGCGTCAGGCGGCGGCGGCCTCGACGCGGTTGCGGCCGGTGCTCTTGGCCCGGTAGAGCGCCACGTCGGCGCGCTTGAGCATGTCGGCCGGGCCGGCGTCGTCCGCGCGGCGCCAGGCGACCCCGATGGACACCGTCACCGGAACCGTGCGGGTGTCGCGCTCGATGGTGAAGGGGACCGCCTCGATCCGCTCGCGGATGCGCTCGGCGATGCCGTAGGCGCCCTCCGCCTCGGCGTCGGGCAGGATGATGACGATCTCCTCGCCGCCGTAGCGCGCGACGATGTCGATGCCGCGCGTATGCGTGCGGATGCGCTCGGCGAAGGCCTTCAGCACCTCGTCGCCGGCCTCGTGGCCGTAGGTGTCGTTGATCGACTTGAACCGGTCGATGTCGAGCATCAGGGCCGCCACCGGACGGTCGCGCAGGGTGGCCTCGCTGAACATCGCCCCGAGGTGGCTGTCGAGATAGCGCCGGTTGTGCAGCCCCGTCAGGCCGTCGGTGATCGCGAGTTCCATCGAGGCCTGGACGGCGCCGCGCAGGGCGTCGGAGAAGCGGCGGCGGCGCACCTGCGTGCGCACCCGGGCCACGAGCTCGTTCCGGTCGACGGGCCGCATCAGGTAGTCGTGCACCCCGAAATCGAGGCCCCGGATCACCCGCGCCCGGTCGTGGGCCTCGGCGATCATCATCACCGGCATGGTCCGGGTGCGGTCGAGGGAGCGCAGCTGACTGCACAGGCGCAGGCCGTCGAAGCCCTCGAGGTCGAGGCTGACGAGGGCAAGGTCGAAATTGCCCTCGGTGGCCAGCACCAGGGCCCGGTGCGGGTCGGCCTCCACCGTGAGGGTGTGGTGCTGGCCGAGCGCCGTCGCGAGGCGGTCGGCGGAGCCGGGGCGGTCCTCCACGAGGAGGATCGAGGCGTCGAGGCCGGTCTCGGCGGCCGCGAGCGCGAGGGGGTCGCCCATCCCGAAATCGCGCGAGGCCATGGCGCGGGTGCGCAACTCGTCCGTCACCGCCTTGAGGCGCACGAGGCTGCGCACGCGGGTGAACAGGGCGGTGTCGTCGATGGGCTTGGTCAGGAAATCGTCGGCGCCCGCATCGAGGCCGCGCAGGCGGTCGGAGGGCTGGTCCAGGGCCGTGACCATCACAACCGGCAGGTGGGCGGTGTTCGGGTTGCTCTTGAGGCGGCGGCAGACCTCGAAGCCGTCCATGCCGGGCATCATCACGTCGAGGAGCACGAGGTCGCACAGGCCCTTCTCGCAGATCGCCAGGGCGTCGGGCCCGTTCATGGCGGCGAGCACGTCGAAATATTCCAGGGAGAGCTTGGTCTCCAGGAGCTTCACGTTCGGGAAGAGATCATCGACGATCAGGATGCGGGCCGACATCGTTCCTCGCGGGGGGGTCGTTCAAGCGGGTCGCCGGATGGCGGAATGTGCGAGGCGGGCCTTCAGGCGGGGCGGCTGTCGCCGAGATACTGGCGCACGGTGGCCAGGAACTTCGCCACCGAGATGGGCTTGGAGAGATAGGCCTCGCAGCCACCCTCGCGGATGCGTTCCTCGTCGCCCTTCATGGCGAAGGCGGTGATCGCGATGACCGGGATGCCCTTGAGGTCGTCGTCCTCCTTGAGCCACTTCGTGACCTCGAGGCCGGAGACCTCGGGCAGCTGGATGTCCATGAGGATGAGGTCGGGATGATGGGCGCGGGCGAGCTCGATCGCCTCGATGCCGTTGGCGGTCTTCAGGGTGGCGTAGCCGTGCCCCTCCAACAGGTCGTTGAAGAGCTTCATATTGAGCTCGTTGTCTTCGACGATGAGCACGGTCTTCTTCATGGCCCGTTGTTCCCGGTGCGTGGACGGCCCATTGTCGTTCGACGCATGCCCCGCGACGGAGAATTAGCGGATACATGTTGACGAAACGCAAATCCACGGGCGGAGACGACTCCGCCGAAGGCCTCGCCCTGGCCGCGCTCGCCTGGATGGCCACCGACGACGAGCGCCTGTTTCCCTTCCTCAACGCCACCGGCGTGACCCCGGACACCCTGCGGGCGAGCGCGCAGGACCCCGGCTTCCTGGCCGGCATCCTCGATCACATCATGGGTGACGAGGCGACGCTGCTCGCCTGCGCGGAGGCCCTCGACGTGAAGCCGGAGCGCATCGCCGCCGCCTGGCGCAAGCTCGGTCCGCCGGAATTCGACGACGGGATGTGAGGGACCGCACGGATATCCCCGCGCGATTGCAGGCGCGAGGCTCGCCCGCTTCGCTGCGGCGCGGTATGGCTCGACGGTAAGCACGACGCCTGGAGTCCGATCGCCCATGAATCTCGCTGCCCTCTCGACCACCTGGGCGCCGCGCCTTCTCAGCGTGCTGCGGATCATGGCGGGCCTGCTGTTCCTGGAGCACGGCACCCAGAAGCTCCTCGGGTTTCCCGCGCGCATGGGCGGCGGACCGATGCCCGACCTCCTCTCGCTGCCCGGCATCGCCGGCTCCCTCGAACTGGTGGGCGGCGCCCTGATCGTGCTCGGGCTCTTCACCCGGCCGGTGGCCTTCCTGCTCTCGGGCCAGATGGCCGTCGCCTACTTCCTGGCGCACGCCCCCAAGAGCCCGTTCCCGGCGCTCAACGGCGGCGACGCCGCGATCCTGTTCTGCTTCGTGTTCCTCTACTTCGCCGCGGCCGGCGCCGGCCCGTGGAGCCTCGACGCGCGGCGGCACGGCCGGATCTGAGATGCTTGGGGTTCCAGGGGCCCCGGGCACGGCCTGAGGAACCGCCCCCGGTGTCCGCGCGTACGGTCGCGACCGCCCAACCGAACGTTGCGGCCCGGAGACCGGACCGATGCCGACCCGACTGACCTGGCTCCTGCGCCGGGAGGCCCTCATCCTGGCGGCGGTCGCGATCCTGATCGCCGGCGCGGTGGCGGTCTGGTCCCTGCTCCAGGCCACGGTGCTGACCGTCGCGGTCGCGCCCCGCGACGGAACCGAGCCCGAGCTGATCAAGGCCTATGCCGACGCCCTGGAGGCCGGGTCCGAGGGCGTCCGCCTCAAGATCCTGCCCTTCGACGACGTGCGCGAGAGTGCGGCCGCCCTCCAGGACGGGCGCGCCGACCTCGCGGTGGTCCGGCCCGACGTGCTGTTGCCGACCAACGGGCTGACCCTCGCCATCCTGCGCGACCAGGCCATGGTGATCGCCTCGCCCGACCAGGCGGGCATCAAGAGCTTTCCCAAGCTCGCCGGCAAGCGGCTCGGCATCGCCGCGCACCGGACCGCCGACCTCTCGCTGCTGAAGAACCTACTGAGCTATTACGGCCTCACCCTGGAGACGGAGGCGACCGCCGGGATGCCGCGTGACCGCGCGGTGCATCTCGTGCGGGTGGAGCAGGAGGCGGTCGCCGCCGCCTTCCGCGAGAAGCGCATCGATGCGTTCGTCAGCATCATCGCGCCGTCCGCCCCGAAGGCCCTGGCGATGGTCGGCGCGGTGCGCTCGGTCGCCCGCACCGGCAAGGTCGAGTTCGTCGCCGTCGAGGACGACGGCGCCGTCATCGAGCGCTTCCCGAAGCTGCAATCGGTCACGGTGCCGGGGGGTTTGTTCGGGGGCGACCCGAAGCTGCCGTCCGACGACGTGAAGACCGTCGGCGCCTCCTACCGGCTGATGGCGCGGGCCAGCCTGAGCCGCGTGGTCGCGGCGGACGTGACCCAGCACCTGTTCGAGAAGCGGACCGCCGCCGCGCAGGTGACGGATGCCGCCGACTACATCCAGGCGCCGGCCTACGACACGACGGCGGCGGCCACCAGCGCGCGCATCCCGATCCATCCGGGGGCGATCGACTATTACGAGCGCGAGCAGCACGGCTTCGTCGACCGCTACGGCGACACGCTCTACCTCCTTGGCGCGCTCGGCGGTGGCCTCGTGTCGCTCCTGGCCTGGATCCGCCAGCGCCTGAGCGGCCTGCGCCGCGAGGGCATCGACGAGATCATCGACCGGCTCGTCGACGTGACCGGGCTCGCGCGCGCCGCGCGGACCACGGGCGAGATCGAGGCCCTGACCGTGGAGGTCGACGGGTTGGCCGCCGACATCGTCCGCTACGCCCGCACCCGCGAACCGGACGCGCGCGCCCTCTCGGCGGCGACCATCGCCATCGACACGGCGCGGGCGACCCTGTCGGACAGCCCGCGGCGTGACGCCGGCCCATCGCGCCCGGCCACGGCCCGCGCCGTCACGGGCTGAAGCGCCAGACGCTGCTGCGCTTGATCTCGGCATCCTCCAGCGACCGGCTCACCGGAACCGCGTAGGTGGCGAGTTCGGTCAGGCGGTCGCGCGGCAGGTAGGACCGGCCGGGATCGCCCAGCAGCACCGTGGCGCCGCCCGCGTGCAGGCCGACCAGCCAGTCGGTGACGCGGGCCGCGAGGTCGCGCTCGTAGAAGATGTCGGCGGCGAGCACCACGGCGCTGCCGGAATCCGACCCGATGAGGTCGCGCGACACGGCCGCGATCCGGTCGGCCACCCCGTTGGCCGCCGCGTTGAGGCCGATGGCGGGAATCGCGAACGGGTCGAGATCGCTCGCGGTGACATGGAGGGCGCCGGCCCTGGCCGCCGCGATGGCCACGAGGCCGGAGCCGGAAGCGAAATCGAGCACCCGGCGCCCGGCCACGATCTCCGGATGGTCGAGGATGTAGCGCGCGAGCGCCTGCCCCCCCGCCCAGGCGAAAGCCCAGAAGGGCGGCGGTAGGCCGATCGCCTCCAGCTCGTCCTCGGTCTTCTGCCACAGCTCGGTGGCCTCGTCGGCCACGTGCAGGACGATCTCGGGCGCGTGCGGCACCGGGCGCAAACGGGTGTTGGCCCGGATGAAGGCGAGCGGATCGGCGGACGCGCTCATGGGCGGGCGCCCTCGGCCGCGCACCCGGCGGAGAGTTCGGCATAGAGCGTCCCGGCGGCGGCCCCGAGCCCGTCCGGTCCGACGAGGGCGAGCCCCGTATCCGCCGGGTCGAGCCCGAGGGCGGCGGCATCGGCGGGGTTCTCGCAGAGGTAGCGTGTGGCGCGGGTGGCGAGCGGGCCCCGGATGGCGTGGCGCAGCGCGAGGCGCGACAGGCGCCCGGCGACGTCCGAGCGAGCGGCCAGCGCCGCGAGGTCGTCGGGCTGGTAGATCCGGGGGCCGATCCCCGACATCGCGGCGGCGGTGCCGCCCACCACGATGGCGCGCAGGCCGAGGCAGTGGATGAGGTCGGCCTCCAGCGCCTTGAGGATGCCGGCGAGTTGCCCCGCCTCGTAGCCCGCCGCCATCGGGTTGAGCCGCGAGGTCCCGAGCGCGAACGGCACCACGCGGGCGCCCGCCGCCTCGATCGCCCCGCGATGCGCGGCGACCTGCGTCACCACGGTCGCCGACAGCCCCAGGGCGCGGGCCGCCGCGACCAGGGGCAGGAAGCGCGCCGCGAAGGCCGCGTCGTCGGAGGCGAGGAGGACGAGGTGCCGGGGCTTGGGGTTATCCATCGGACCGGATGTAGCACCCCGCCCCCGGAACAGGCCATGGCGCGGGCCCGTTGACGGCGAACCAGAAACGGCAGGGACGAGGCATCCGCGATGGCGACGCAGCGCGACGAAGAGGGCACGGTCGCCGATCCGCGCGACGCCGCCGAGGAGGCGGGCCTGCGCTACGTCGACGACACCATGCCGGGGCTGACGCGCCACAAGCGCGGGACCGGGTTCGCCTACCGCGACGCCAAGGGCCAGCCGGTGCGGGACGAGGGCACCCTGGCGCGCATCCGGTCGCTCGCCATCCCGCCGGCCTATGCCGACGTCTGGATCTGCCGGCACGCCAACGGCCACATCCAGGCGACGGGGCGCGACGCCAAGGGGCGCAAGCAGTACCGCTACCACCCGGATTTCCGCGCGGCCCGCGACCTCACGAAGTTCGAGCACGTGATGGCCTTCGCCGACGCGCTGCCCGCCATCCGCGCACGGGTCGACGCCGACATGGGCAAGCGCGACCTGCCCCGCGAGAAGGTGCTGGCCACCGTGGTCCACCTCTTGGAGACCACGCTGATCCGGGTCGGCAACGACGATTACGCCCGCACCAACAAGAGCTTCGGCCTCACCACCCTGCGCGATCGGCACGCCAGCGTCGCGGGCTCGGAGCTGACCTTCCGCTTCAAGGGCAAGAGCGGCAAGACCTGGGACCTGGGCCTGAAGGACCGGCGCGTCGCCCGGATCGTCAAGGCCTGCCAGGACCTGCCTGGCCAGGAGCTGTTCCAGTACCGCGACGCCGACGGCGCGGTGCGCGACGTGACCTCGGCGGATGTGAACGCGTACTTACGCGAGATCACCGGCCAGGACATCACCGCCAAGGATTTCCGGACCTGGGCCGGGACGGTGCTGGCCGCCCTGGCGCTGCAGGAATTCGAGGCCTTCGACAGCGAGGCCAAGGCCAAGAAGAACCTGCGCGCCGCGATCGAGGGCGTCGCTGCGCGTCTCGGCAACACGCCCACCATCTGCCGCAAGTGCTACATCCACCCCCAGGTGCTCGACTGCTACCTGGAAGGCGCCCTCCTGCTTCAGATCAAGGACGCGGTGGAGGACGAGCTGCGCGCGGACCTGACCGCCCTCAAGCCCGAGGAGGCCGCCGTGCTCGGGCTGCTCCAGGCCCGCCTCGCCGAGGTGAAGGACGGCAAGGGCCGCGACCTCTCGGCGGGCGCCAAAAAGGTCGTCGAGGCGAAAGCCGGCACCTCGAAGGGCAAGACTTCGAAGGGCAAGATTTCGAAGGGCAAGATTTCGAAGGGCGAGACTTCGAAGAGCAAGACCTCGAAGAGCAAGACCTCGAAGGATCGGACCGCCCGTGCGTCCGCGCCCGAAGTGGGTCATGCGGTCTGAGCGGGACGACAGGGCCTCGCCGCAAGACATCGAGCCCCTTCCGGATCGCCCGTTCGGCCAAGTTCCTGCGAAAGCTGGGCTGCGACCCAATCGCAATCCGCGAACCCGATGCGGCTTCGGCGGCTTCACGCTATAGCTGTTCCAGGGTTTCCGGATTCCGGGGGCCTCACATCGCATGAGGGTCCGCCATGGAAGTCGACGCGCTGCTGCTCTCGCGCATCCAGTTCGGCTTCACGATGGCCTTCCACATCATCTTTCCCGCCTTCACCATCGGGCTGGCGAGCTTCCTCGCCCGGCTGGAGGCGCAGTGGCTCTGGACCGGCAACCCGATGTACCGGAACCTCTACCGGTTCTGGGTGAAGGTGTTCGCGGTCTCGTTCGGCCTCGGCGTCGTCTCCGGCATCGTGATGAGCTACCAGCTCGGCACCAACTGGTCGCGCTATTCCGACTTCACCGGCAACGTGCTCGGGCCGCTGATCCAGTACGAGGTCATCACCGCGTTCTTCCTGGAGGCGGGCTTCCTCGGGATCATGCTGTTCGGCTGGGACAGGGTCGGCGACCGGCTGCACTTCGTCTCGACCTGCATGGTGGCCATCGGCACGCTGATCTCTGCCTTCTGGATCCTCTCGGCCAATTCTTGGATGCAGACGCCCGCCGGCTTCACGGTGGAGAACGGAAGGGCCATCGCCACCGACTGGTGGAAGGTGATCTTCAACCCCTCCTTCCCGATCCGCTACGCGCACATGGTGCTGGGCTGCTTCCTCACCACCGCCTTCGCGGTGGCGGGCATGTCGGCCTGGATGATCCTGCGCGGCCGCAAGGAGCCCGCCGAGAAGGTCGCGGGCGCGCGGATCTCGCTCTCCATGGCCCTGTGGTTCGCGGTGATCTTCACGCCGATCCAGATCTTCGTCGGCGACAGTCACGGACTCGCCGTGCTCAAGCTGCAGCCCACCAAGCTCGCGGCGATCGAGGCGAACTGGGACCGGCAGGACAACATGCCCCTGCTGCTGTTTGCCATTCCCAACATGCAGGCAGAGAAGAACGACTTCGAGATCGGCATCCCGCGGCTGGGCAGCTTCATCCTCACCCATGACTTCTCGGGCGTGGTGCCGGGCCTGAAGGACGTGCCGCGCGACCAGCGCCCGCCGGTCTGGCCGGTGTTCTACGCGTTCCGCATCATGGTCGCCCTCGGCATGGCGATGCTGGGGTTGAGCCTGTGGAGCCTCTACCTGCGCTGGCGCGGCACTCTGTTCACGAACCGCTGGTTCCTCAACGCCGCGATGCTGATGACGCCCTCCGGCTTCGGCGCCGTCCTGTTCGGCTGGTTCACCGCCGAGATCGGGCGCCAGCCCTACATCGTCTACGGACAGCTGCGCACGGCGGACGCGCACTCGCCCCTGACGGTGGGCGCGGTGACGACCTCCCTCGTCGCCTTCATGATCGCCTATGCCTTCATCTTCGGGTTCGGCAGCTACTACCTCGCCAAGCTCCTGCGCAAAGGCCCCGAGCCCCTGGAGGAGGCCATGCGCGGCGGTGACCTGGGCCAGCAGCCCAAGCGCCCCCTCTCGGCGGTCAACGAGGGCCTGAAACCCGCCTGAGCGCTAAATTAGCGCGTCCGCACGGGCCGGCCCGGCTCAGAACCGGGCCAGCACTTCCTTGGCCGGGACGGCGCGGCCCGCGCGGGCGCGAAGCCCGGTCTCCTGCCGTACCCCCTCGGCGTCCACCACGGGTGCCAGCCCGAGCTGGCGCGCCAGGGCGACGAGATCCTTGAGGCGCCCCGTCTGGGTCTTGCGGCGCAGGTTGAGCCGGTGGGTCTCCACCGTGCGCACGCTGAGGTTCAGGCGGCGCGCGACCTCCTTGTTGCTGAAGCCGGCGCTGAGGAAGCGCAGGATCTCGGCCTCGCGGGCGGTCAGGCCTTCGGCGCCCGCGACCTTGGCGTCCTCCGAAGCGGGGGCCGAGGCCGGGCTCGCGGCGAGGCCCAGGATGGCGCTGCAGACCTCGCGCGGGGTGGCGCTGCGGGCGACGAACGCGTCGGCACCCGCCTGGACCAGGCGGCTCAGCAGGTCGGCGCGCAAGACCCCGAAGGCCACCAGGATGGTGAGGTCGGGCCGACGCTGCTTGAGCGTCGCGATCCGCGCGAGGGCCGCGGCATCGGCCTCCGGCTCGACGAACAGGAGGGCGACGCTGCGGTCCGGCGCGCCCTCGCCCCGCGACAGGTCCGCCTCGCTCACGGTCTGGAGCCGCGGCTCGTGTTCGAGCACCGCCCGAAAGGTCGGCTCGAGCCCGCAAGGCTCATCGATGATCAAGACTCCGACGGCCTGGTCCATGCCGCAACTCCCCGAAACTGTCCCGCCGCGATACACCGCGCCGTTCCCGAGGAGGATCAGATCAAGTTTCGTTCCAGGGCTTTAGCGATCAAGACTCTGGCTGGATTCGGCTCATCTGGGGCAAACCTCGATGACATGCCGCCAAGACTCGTCCGAATTTCGCTGGACTTGCCGCACTCCGAGATCATCTGCGTTCCGCAACGGTACAACGCGATTGCCGCGTTAACCCTCGATTGGGACAGGTGCCCGTGCCTCAGCCGGCGCGCGCCAGGACGAGGTCGGAGGCCGCGCTCACCACGCGGTTGCGGCCGGTGGTCTTGGCCTCGTAGAGGGCGATGTCGGCGCGCTTGAGCAGGCCCTCGACGGTGTCGCCCTCCACCCATTCGCTGACGCCGAAGCTACAGGTCAGGCGGATCGGCACGCGGCCGCCGCGAATCCGCAGGGCCTCCATCGCGTGGCGCAGGCGTGTGGCGATCCCCTCGGCATCGGTGCCGGAGCGGTGCGGCAGGACGATGCCGAACTCCTCGCCGCCCAGGCGCCCGACGAAGCCCTCGACGACGAGTTCGCGGCAGACGGCCTGGATGGCGGCGTCCCCGACATCGTGTCCGTACTCGTCGTTGATGCGCTTGAAGTGATCGATGTCGAGGAGGATCGCCGACATCCGGCCGTGATCGCCGACACGCTCGGCGGCGTCGCGGGACTTCTGCATGAAGGCGCGCCGGTTGAGGAGGCCGGTGAGGGAATCGGTCTCGGCGAGGCGGATCAGCTCGCTCTGCATCGTGGTGAGGCGCTCGGCGGCCCGAAGGCGGGCATGCAGCTCCTCCGGTCCCGGTGGCTTCTCGATGAAGTCGTCGGCGCCGCTGTCGAGGGCCTCGGCGAGGTTTCGCGCGTTGCGGGCGGACGACATCGTGATGACGTAGAGGGGGCGGTTGGCCTCGGCCAGGAGGCGCGCCGACCAGCACAGTTCCAGGCCTCCGAGGGGCCGGACTTCCAGGCTGGTGATCAGCACCCGGACCGAGGCGGTGTTCTCGACGTAGTCGAGCGCCTCGGACGAGTCCGTGAACGCGGTGACGGTGTGGCCGTTGGGCTCGAGCAACGCTGCGATCATCTTGAGGACGACACGACTGGTGTCGACGAGAACGATATGCATGGCGCCGCCCGACCATTGTCAATTTGGTTCGGGAGAAACTGGCACGAACAGATTAAGGGGGTCTCAAGATCGCGGCGGGGCTGCCCTCAGCGCAGGTTCGCCTGATGCTGGGGCACCGCGACCGTGACCACGCGGGCACCGCCCGCCTGTCCGGTGACCGCCGGCGCCATCCGCGCCTCGGGGACACGCGACCAGCGGCCCTCGCGCGCGCGCGACAGGATGCGGGGACGGGCCTGGCGCGGCACCCGCGCCGCCTCGCTGCGGGGCGCCTCGATGACGTAGACCGTCGGCGTGCCCACCGGGGCGCTGCGGATCCCTGAGATCGTGGGGACGCCGTACGTGCCGTAGCCCCAGGCGCTCGGAACCAGTTCGGTCGGCCGGGGCACGCGGGTGAGCGGGGCACCGATGTATTCGCCGTGGATCAGGGGACCGGCGTAGCTGTCCGCGTAGCCGTAGGACACGAGAGGCTCCAGGGGCTGGGCTTGCGCGGCCCCCGCGAGGCCGGCGGCGAGCACGGCGCCGAGCAGGCTGAGGGTGCGAAACGGTCCTGTCGGTGGCGAGGCCATGCGATGCTGAACTCCTGCCGGGGTCGGTCCTGAATGAACCGAGCCGCCCTCCCGTCGTTCCAGAAATCGGCGCCGGTTCCAGTGTCGAAGACTGCTTAGGGGCCTGCCGGACGGCGCTCCGCCTGGCGTCGAGCTGCTGTCCCACGAAAAACCCCGCCTCGCGGCGGGGTCGGTCGTGCTCGTCAGATGACTTCGGTTTTCCGGATCAGCGGCAGGTGGTGACCCGGCGCACGATCCAGCCCTCGCCCTCGACCCAGAGCCGGCGGCGCGAGCGGCTGCAATTGGCCGCGTCGTCCTCGGACTCGGTCACGGCGGCCACAGGGGTGATGGCCGGGGTCGCGCTGGAGACCTTGCTCGGGGACTGGTCGGCGGCGGGAGCCGCCATGGCGCCGCCGAGACCGGCGCCGATCAGGAGGAAAGCGCCCGCGAGTGCGGACGCGGACAGACGATGCGCCATCATGGAAAAATCTCGCTCGCACCTCCGTCGCCGGACGTGCCCTCAACGTGTCTGGATTGCGCAACGGCGGGCGTTGCTGCTTGGACAGTTAAGTCGCGAGTGAGCCAAAGGGTTGCAGTCAAGGGGGCCGCGACATCAATAAACCTCGATCGCCGCGGGCGAGGCTTCAGGGCGTCGCCGTCACGCTCAACATCGGCAGCGTCACGGCGATCTGCGTCACCGCGATCCGGGGCGGCGCGCGCTCGGACAAGACGAACGCGCCGAGCCCGAGAACGAGGCTGAACGCGAGCAGCGACGTCTCGATACCGCGATAGAACCGGTCCATCCCATACCCTCCGATCGATGCGGGCATGATCGACCGGAGCGTGTGAGGAAATCGTAAGCGGCCGGACGCTTTCAGGCGCGGCCGAGGGCGACCATCCGGGCGAGATCGGGCTCGGGCGGCTGCAGCAGGGCTGCGGCGAGGTTGGCCTCCAGCACGATGAGGTCGCAATCCGGGTCCGGCTCCCAGCCGCAGCGGCAGCCGTTCGGCCCCTCATGCGCCTGGGCCACCTGCCGGTAGAGCGCGCCGACCACGCGGGCCGCCACCTCAAGGGCCGACATGGCCGGCAGAGGCGCCCGGTTCAGGCTCTGCCAGAAGGCCCGGCGCAGGGCCTCGTCGAGAAGTCCCTCGGGGGAGCCGTCCTCGGCACAGGCGGGCGCCGCCTGCGCCGGGGACGCGTCCGCCCGGCCGTCGCGGGCACTCACGCGCGCACTCCCAGGCGCTCGCGCCAATGGGCCGGCACGAGGCCCGGCTCCGCCTCCGGGACGCTCGCGAGGGCATCGATGAAATCCGTGAGCCGGTGCAGGCGCAGGTCGAGGGAGGACCCGTCCCACCAGGCGATCCGCGCGCAGCCGCGCACCCAGTCCAGCGTGCGTTCCATCATCCCGGTCTCCTCGTGTCGCCCGACCTCATAGGGAGAGTGTTTGAAAGCTTATCCCGTCCTTGGCAAGCAATTCACGAAACATTGGAACAGATGTAATTTTGGAAGTCGCCAGATTTCGACAGTCCTGGATTTGGAAAAATTCCAGTTTTGGCGAAAAACATAAGGTGACGGATCGCGTTGGCCGCAGCTCAGCCCCGATAGGCCACCAGCACGGCGCCCGCCGCGATCAGGGCGACGCCGATCCAGTTCGGGAGGGTCAGGGTTTCGCCGAGCAGCGTCACGCCGAGAATCGCCACGAGGACGACGCTGAGCTTGTCGAGCGGCGCCACCCGCGCGGCGTCGCCGAGGGCCAGCGCCCGGAAGTAGCAGAGCCAGGAAGCTCCGGTCGCAAGGCCCGAGGCGACGAGGAAGCCGGTGCTGCGCGCGGACAGCGTTCCGAGGCCGGGCGCCTGCCCCGAGGCGAACAGGATCGCGCCGGTCAGGGCGAGGATCACGACGGTGCGCACGAAGGTCGCCACATCGGGGTTCACGCCGGTGACCCCCACCTTGGCGAGGATCGCCGTGAGGGCGGCGAAGCCCGCCGAGAGCAGCGCCCAGAAGCGCCAGGATTGCAGCAGGGTACCCAGCATCGCGTCGAACTCTCCCTGAGAGCCTTCTCTTTACGCGCCCCGGCATCAGCGCGCTGGAAGAATACGACCGCGCGTCACAGCACCATGCGCATCAGCATCAGGCCGAGGAGCAGGCCGGCGAGACCCAGCACCACCGAGCCGAGGATGTAGATCATCGCCGCGGCGGCCTCGCCGCGCTCCAGCAGGAGAATACCCTCCAGGGCATAGGACGAGAAGGTGGTGAAGCCGCCGAGCACGCCGGTGGCGAGGAACAGCCGCAGGGGCTGGCTGCCGCCCCGCATGGCGAACCAGCCGGCGAGCACGCCCATTAGGATCGACCCGAGGATGTTGATGCCCATGGTGCCGTAGGGAAACGTCCAGCCGTAGCGGAGGGCGACGAGCCCGACGGCGTGCCGGGCCATGCCGCCGAGCCCTGCCCCCAGGAAGACGATGAGGAATCCCATCCCGGTACGATCTCCCTGTCTGTCGATGCCCACCCGCGCTCTCCGGCCAGGATAGGGCGGATGCCGGTCCGGCGCCCCGTGCCGAGGGGGCTTACCCCCGAGCTTCACAGGGGATCGGTCGAATTTTATGGACTTTCGGCGCCCGCAACCCGCTCGCGCATGGGCTCCGAACCGTGTGTTTCACGGACAACCCTCCTGTTTTTCGAAAAGATGCGTCGCGGTTTAGGCCCGATTAACCAAGCTCGGGCTGAATAGGGGAAGTTAAGGTTGACGTTCTCTCAACAGGCATCTTCCGCCGCCCGGGTCTGCGCTTAACCTTTTCTTGAGGTCTGCGCGACCGGGACGGTGCCCGAGCGGGAACCGCGTATCCGAGTACCGCCCGCATGACCGATGCCGTGTTCCTGTCCGGCCGCCGCCTGCACCGCCGTCGCCGGCCGCGCGGACGGGTGCTGCTCCAGACCTCCGCCGTCGCCCTCCTCTGCGCCGTCTTCCCGCGCCTGACCGCGCCGGAGGGGCCCGTCCCCGCCGGGCCGTTCAGCGCCGGACAGACAATGGCCGCGCCGAGCCCCCATGCTGCGCCGAGCGCCCTTGCCTGGATGCTCGATCCGAACCCGACCTTCCCCACTGCGACCTTCGGCGCCGCCACGCGCGGGTTCCGGCAGGCGGCGCCGCTCACCGCCGCACTGGTGCCGGCCGCGACCCCGCCAGTGGCGATGGCGCTCGCCGCGCCGCGCACCCCGCGCGTGGCCGCCCCGGCGCCGGAGCGGATCGCCCAGATCGTCCCCCTGCCGGTCCCCCGCCCCGTCGGCCTCGTGGCGGAGGCCGAGCCGCAGCGCCTGACGCCCCGCGCGACGCCGGTCCTGCGCGCGCTGGCCGTGCGTCGCACCCAGACGGCGCGGGTCGCGGCCGATGCGGAGGCCGAGCGCTCGTTCTTCGATACGGTCTTCGGCACGCGTTCCGAGCCGGAGCCGCAGGCGCCCGCCGCCCGCACCACCCTCGCCTACGCGGCGGTCGATCCGAGCCTCGATCCGGGACCGCGCCGGGCCCTGGAGCGCAATCCGGCGGTGAGCGCCGGCACGGCCGTCTACGACATCACCGCGCGCACCGTGACGCTGCCGAGCGGCGAGCGCCTGGAGGCGCATTCCGGGCTGGGCGAGAGCATGGACAACCCGCGCCACGTCCACCGCCGGATGCGCGGCTCGACGCCGCCCGGCACGTACGACCTCACCGAGCGCGAGGCCCTGTTCCACGGCGTGCGGGCGATCCGGCTCAGCCCCGTGGGCGGCAGCGCGGCGATCCATGGCCGCGACGGCATCCTGGCGCATACCTACATGCTGGGGCCGAGCGGCGCCTCGAACGGCTGCGTCTCGTTCCGCGACTACAACCGCTTCCTGCAGGCGTACCTGCGCGGGGACATCCGGCGCCTGGTGGTGGTGGCCGGGCACGGGGGGGATGCGGGACCGACCTTCGCCGAGCGCCTGTTCGGCCGCGCCACGCGCTGAGACGCCAAAAGCGGGGCACGCGACCCCGCTTCGCAGACACTTGCCAGTCCCTTGGCAATCTCCCTTGGCAAACCCTTGCCGTCGCCGCCCTCGCGGCGGCGTGCCGGACCCTACAGGTTGATGATCGCCTGGGCCGATCCGAGGATCGTGAAGACCATTCCACCGGCGAAAGCGCCGATCATCGCGTAGGTGAAGCCCTTGAGCAGCATGGTGTCTGTTCCCTGATGTGGTTCGGAGCGGATGCGGTCGAGGCCGGACGCGTCCCGGATCAGCAGCGGGTTCCGCCGGAGGTCTGGCCGTACTGCATCACGGGGCGGGTCTGCTGGTTGGCATTGCCCTCGGAGGCCGAGCTCGGCGCGCAGAAGCGGTCGGTTCGGCCCGTCTCGCCGGGGATCGAGCCCGTGACGTCGACGTCGTAGCGGGCGGCCGGGGCGACGCGGCGGTCGGGGCCATACGCCATGGCGGACGAGGGCGGGGCGGCACCCAGGACGAGGGCGGCGGCAAGGACGGCGATACGGCTCTTGATCATGAGATTGTGGGTTCCTAGTCCAGAACAGACCGACTTTCCGGTCCGCTTCTCTGTCTGAACCCAATATAGGCCACCGCTTCCAGCCTGGACGTGTCGCCACGCACGCGTCCTGACGGATTAAAGGGCGCGATCCACCTTATGAAAAAGCCGCGCACCCGAAGGCACGCGGCGATCTATAGTCAAGGCCTCGGCAGCTAGGTCAGCCGATGATCTTGTCGATGGTGATCGGAAGGTCGCGGATGCGCTTGCCGGTGGCGTGGAACACGGCGTTGGCCACCGCCGCCGCGGTGCCGACGATGCCGATCTCGCCGAGGCCCTTCACGCCCATCGGGTTGGCCTTGTCCTCCTCCTCGACGAAGATCACCTCGATGTCGTGGATGTCGGCATTCACCGGCACGTGGTACTCGCCGAGATTGTGGTTCATGAACCGGCCGATGGTGTGGTCGAGCATGGATTCCTCCTCCAGCGCCGAGCCGATCCCCATCACGACGCCGCCGAGGATCTGGCTGCGCGCCGTCTTGGTGTTGAGGATCTTGCCCGCCGCGATGGCCGAGACGATGCGGGTGACGCGCACCACGCCGAGGTCCTCGTCGACCTTCACCTCCGCGAAGATCGCCGAGTGGGTGTAGCCGGCGAAATCCTGGGAGTGGTTGGAATCGGGGCCCGCCGAACCGACGGCCTCGATCTTGTCCATCCCGCCCTTCCGCATCACCTCGGAGATGGCGATGCTGCGGCTGGGATCGCCCGCCACCGCGATGCGCCCGTCCTTGAAGACCGCGCGCTCGAAATCGACGTTGGCGAGGGGTGACTCGTCGAGGCCGCGGGCCAGGGTGAAGACCTGGGCGGCGATCTCGCGGCACGCCTTCATCACCGCCGTCCCCGAGGAGGCCGCCGTCCAGGAGCCGCCCGCGATCGGCGCATCGGCGAGCTTGGAATCGCCGAGCTTCGTGGTGACGTCCTCGAATCTGAGGCCGAGGGCATCCGCCGCGATCTGCGTCAGGATGGTGTAGGTGCCGGTGCCGAGGTCGCCCGTCTGGTTGCCCACCACCAGCTTGCCGTCGTCGGTCAGCGTCGCCTGGGCGCTCGATTGCTGCATCAGCGCTTCCCAGATGCCGGTCGCCATGCCCCAGCCGACGAGTTCGCGCCCGTCCCGCATGGAGCGCGGCTCGGGGTTGCGGCCCGACCAGCCGAAGCGCTCGGCGCCCTGCGCGTAGGCCGCGCGGAGCGACTTCGAGCTGAACGGCTTGTCCTGCGTCAGGTCCTTCTCGGCGTAGTTCTTGAGGCGCAGGTCGATCGGGTCCTGCCCGGTGGCGTGGGCGAGCTCGTCCATCGCGATCTCGAGGGCGAAGACGCCCGTGACCGCGCCGGGGGCGCGCATGTCGGCCGGCGTGTAGGTGTCGATCTTGGCCAGACGATAATCGAAGGACGCGTTCGGGCAATCGTAGAGGATGCCCGACCAGTTCACGACGACCTCCTGGTAATCCTCGAACTGCGAGGTGCCCGAGAGGGCCTCGTGGCGCACGGACTTCAGCTCCCCGTCCGCGCCGGCGCCGAGGGCGACGGTCTGGTAGACGTCGGGGCGGTACCCGAAGGTGAACATCTGGTCGCGGGTCAGCACCACGCGCACGGAGCGCTCGAGTTCGCGCGCGGCCATCACGGCGAGGAAGAGCTGGTATTGCGGACGCAGGCCGGAGCCGAAGCCGCCGCCGAGATAGGGGCTGAGGACGTGGACGTCCTCCTTCTTCATCCCGAACACGCCGGTGATGTAGCCGAGGCTGTTCGAGACGCCCTGGATCTTGTCGTAGACGGTGATCTTGCCGTCGCCCTCCCAGACCACGGTCGAGGCGTGCGGCTCCATCGGGTTATGGTGCTCCACCGCCATATGGTAGCGGTTCGTGAGCTGGACGGGCGCCGATCGGTAGGCGCCCTCCGCATCGCCCCAGGGCTCCGGCGGCGGCTTGATGCCCGAGCGCTTCTTCGGCGGGACGTAGGCCGCGTCGTCGCGTGTCTTCAGGTCGGTGACCGGGGTCTCGGCCTCGTAGGTCAGCCGCACCAGGGAGGCGGCGTGGCGCGCGGTGTCGAAGTCCTGCGCCACCACCAGGGCCACCGGCTGACCGCTGTAATGGACCCTGTCGTCGTAGAGCGGGCGGAAGGGCGAGCCGGGGGGCGCGACCTGGTCCTGGTAATTGTAGTCGAGCCACGCCGTGCGCGGCCGGTTCTCGTGGGTAAAAACCTTGAGGACGCCGGCCACGGCCTCGGCGGCGGTCGTGTCGATGGACAGGATGCGCCCGCGCGCGATGCCGCTCGACACGACGTAGCCGTGGGTCAGGTCGGGGGCGGCGAACTCGCCCGCGTATTTCGCCTGGCCCGTGACCTTGGCGGGGCCGTCGACCCGGCTCTGCGCCGTGCCCACATAGGTGTCGGTGCCGGAAAGGCTGATGGTGCTGGCCATGGAGGTTTCCTTCAGGCGATGCGCTTGTCGGACTGCGACTGGGGCGTGCCGGCCGCCGCCTGGGCGAGGCCGCGAATGAGCGCACGCCGCGCGAGTTCGATCTTGAACGCGTTCTCGGATTGGGGTTGGGCCTGGGCCACCACGATGTCGGCGGCGGCCGCGAAGGTTTCCTGCGTCGCCGGCTTGCCCGCGAGGAAGGCTTCCGCTTCCGCGTTACGCCAGGGCTTGTGGGCGACGCCGCCGAGCGCGAAGCGCGCGGTCTGGATCGTGTCGCCGTCGAGCCGCATCACGGCGGCCACCGAGACCAGCGCGAAGGCGTAGGAAAGCCGGTCGCGCAGCTTCAGGTAGGTGTGATGGGCGCCGAAATCCTCGTCCGGCAGGTCGACCGAGAGCACGATCTCGTCGGGGGCGAGGTTGGTGTCCCGCTCCGGCGTCTCGTCGGGCAGGCGGTGGAACGCGGCGAAGGGAATCGTGCGCTCGCCCCCCGGCCCCGCGACGCGCACCGTCGCTTCGAGAGCGGCCAAGGCCACGCACATGTCGGAGGGATGGGTGGCGATGCAGGCCGGGCTCGCGCCCAGGATCGCGTGGATGCGGTTGACCCCGCCGATGGCCGAGCAGCCGGAGCCGGGCTCGCGCTTGTTGCAGGGCGTGGCGTCGTCGTAGAAATAGTAGCAGCGGGTCCGCTGCAGGAGGTTGCCGCCGGTGGTGGCGGCGTTGCGAAGCTGCCCCGAGGCGCCGGCCAGGATCGCGCTGGCGAGCAGCGGATAGCGGGCGTTCACCTGGCTGTCGTAGGCCACCGTGGAATTGGTCACCAGGGCGCCGAGGCTGAGGCCGCCGTCGCGCTCCTCGATGCGGTCGAGGGGCAGGCGGGTGATGTCGACGAGGCGCTCGGGCCGCTCGACATTGTACTTCATCAGGTCGACGAGGTTGGTGCCGCCGGCGATGAAGCGGGCATTGGCGCCGGACGCGACGGCGCGGACCGCCTCATCCACGGTGGTCGGGCGGACGTAATCGAAGCGGTTCATCGGGCGGCTCCGGCGTGCATCACGTCCTCGATGGCATCGACGATGTTGGTGTAGGCGCCGCAGCGGCAGATGTTGCCGCTCATCGCCTCGCGGATCTCGTCGCGGGAATGGGCGTGGCCCTCCGCCATCATGCCCACCGCAGAACAGAGCTGACCGGGCGTGCAGTAGCCGCACTGGAAGGCGTCGCGCTCCACGAAGGCGGCCTGGAGCGGGTGCAACCCTTCGGCGCTCGCCAGTCCCTCCACGGTGGTGATGCTGGCCCCGTCCTTCATCACCGCCAGCGTCAGGCAGGAATTGATCCGCGTGCCGTTGACCAGCACGGTGCAGGCGCCGCACTGGCCGTGGTCGCAGCCCTTCTTGGTGCCGGTGAGGTCGAGATCCTCGCGCAGCAGGTCGAGGAGCGTGGTCCAGGGCGCGACCTGCAGGCTCCGGGTCTCGCCATTGATGGTCAGGCTGATGCCGATGGTGTTCGCCGCCTGGGGCGAACCACTTTCGATGAGCATGGCGGTATCCGTGGCTTTCCGGGTCGCGACGGGCGCGACGCCGCTGGATTTCGAGAACGTCCGCAGGCGCCGTCGCGGGGAAAAACCATCCGCCCCGGGCCGGTCCACTCGATAACAATTCCAAAAAGCCGGTGTTCCCGCCAGCCGTGCGGGCGTCGGGGCCGCGCGCGTTTTCGAATGACGCGGGCGAGGCCGGGTTTGCGCGGCCGGGGTCGCTTGCGCTAACCCGGTGGCGCCCGATGCCGACGCTCAAGGACGCCCGATGACCGCGCTCGCCCCCGTTCTCAACGACATCGACCGCGACCTCGACAACGCCCTGGAGCGGCTCTTCGCGTTCCTGCGCATCCCCTCGATCTCCACCGATCCGGCCTACGCGCCCCAGTGCCGGGTGGCGGCGGAGTGGCTGGAGGGCACGCTGACGGCGCTCGGCTTCGAGACGGCCATCCACGAGACCTCCCTGCACCCGGTGGTGCTGGCCCACGCCCCGAAGCCGGGCGCGCCGCACGTGCTGTTCTACGGCCATTACGACGTGCAGCCGGTGGACCCGGAAAACCTCTGGGAGACGCCGCCCTTCGCGCCGCGCCTCGCCACCAACGCCAGGGGCGAGCAGATCATCGTCGGGCGCGGCGCCTCGGACGACAAGGGTCAGGTGATGACCTTCGTCGAGGCCTGCCGGGCGCATCTGGCGATGGCGGGCGAGCTTCCCTGCGGCGTCACCATCCTGATCGAGGGCGCCGAGGAGAACGGCTCGCAGGGCCTGCCCGAATGGGTGGCGGCGAACCGCGAAAAACTCGCCGCCGACATCGTCCTCGTCTGCGACACCAGCATGTGGAATCCGACGACCCCGGCCATCACCACATCCCTGCGGGGCCTCGCCTATTTCGAGGTCAAGGTGACCTGCGCCGACCGCGACCTGCATTCGGGCTTCTTCGGGGGGGCCGCGCGCAACCCCATCCACGTGCTGTCGAAGATCATCGCCGACCTGCACGATTCCGACGGACGCGTCGCCCTGCCGGGCTTCTACGAGGGCGTGCGCGAGACGCCCCCGGCCGTCCTCGATCAGTGGAAGGGCCTCGACTTCACGGCGGAGAAGTTTCTCGGACCGATCGGCCTGAACGAGCCGGCCGGCGAGCGCGGCCGCATGCTCATCGAGCTGATCCAGTCGCGCCCGGCCTGCGACGTCAACGGCATCATCGGCGGCTATACGGGCGAGGGCACCAAGACGGTGATCGCCGGCCAGGCCAGCGCCAAGGTCTCGTTCCGCCTCGTCGACGACCAGGACCCGGAGGTGCTGGCCACCACCTTCGAGGCCTTCGTGCGCGAGCGCATCCCGGCGGACTGCTCGGTGGAGGTGGTCTGCTACAAGGGCAGCCGCGCGATCTCACTGCCCTTCGACATGCCGCAGTTGGACACTGCCAAGGCGGCGCTGGCCGAGGAGTGGGGCGTGCCCCCCGTCACCATCGGCGCGGGAGGATCGATCCCGATCGTGGGCGATTTCAAGCGCCTGCTCGACCGCAACACGCTCCTCATCGGCTTCGGCCTCGACGACGACCGCATCCACTCGC
>NZ_JAQGKL010000290.1 GCF_028290105.1 Methylobacterium sp. | reverse complement strand
GTGCCGACAAAGCTTGTCCGAGAGCCGTTCACTGATCTGGGTGAGCGATGCTCTAAGGTGAAGGACGCAATCGGCAATCGTTCTTTGTTTAATTTGGTACCGATGGCGTTCAGGCTGTTCGAGGCGGCCGCTACGGATTTCACCGGAGGGAGGCACGGTGTTTGTACGCCGTGCTTGGCAGTCCAATTCGCGTGTGAATGCGACCTGTCGGGCGCGGCGTTGCGGCTGTGAGCTTCGCTCACGCGTCAGCCCCATGCGGCATGCGCGCGGATCTCTCCGGCCCCGGGGATAGCGAACAGGCTCGCCATGCGCCGCGTTGCTGCCCGAGTGGGCGAGCGAGGGTTGTCATGGACGGCGGTTTCATCTGGTTGAGCATCATCGCTGGCGCCCTGCTGCTGAGTGGGCTCGGATATTTGTTCGCGGCCGGCGCGAAAGCGCGTCGAAATCGGTGAGCCCGCCGGTGCGGTGTCATCGCGCACGCTGGAGGTCTGACGCGCAGGCTTGGACTCCGTGGCGCAACATCCGCACGCACGGGAGAAACACCCGCTGGTTAGACCTTGGCTCTGCTCCATGACCAGCACTGGAATGGGGCGCCACGAGGATGTCGCCATGAAACGCCTAATCGCCGCCGGCCTTGTCAGCCTCGCCGCCGTCGCCACCTGTGCCGCCGAGCCGGTGCCGGGCGGTCCCCCGAACACGAACGCTGCGCCCGTGACCGGAATGGCCGATGGCGCCCGCCCGGAGGGGCTGCGTCGAGGACCGCCCGATGGCGAGCGGGAGGGAGGCTGGCGCCGTCATCCGCCGATGCTGGGGATGAAGGGCGGCCGTCTCCGGTTCCACCGTGGAGAAACGGGGATCGACTTCAAGTGCGCCGCCGACGACACCACGAAGGCGTGCGTCGAGGCCCTGATGCCCCTCGTGGACAAGCTGCTTCAGGTGCGCTGAGGGCAGGGCGGTGCGATCGGCGATTTCCTCGCGCGGGTGCGATCGCCACCAAGGCAAGCCCTCGATCTCGCCGCCGGCCCCTGATACCCGGATCGTGCCCGCCGCGCCCTGCAGGTCGCGCGGGAGGAGCCGAGCGGAAACACGATGCGCGTCGCCGAGCATGATGCCGAGATAGATGTCGCCGTCGTCGGGGGCGGGATGGTGGGCGTCGCCTCGGCTATCGCCCTGCGGGAGCGCGGCCTCAGCGTTGTGCTGCTCGATCCCGGCGAGGCCCGGGCCCGGACCTCTTATGGCAATGCCGGCGTGGTCAGCCGTGGCTCGATCTTTCCGATGTCGAGCCCCGCCCTCTGGGCCAAGCTCCCGACCTACCTGCGCAATGCCGACCGGGGTTTGCGCCTGCGCCACAGCCACGTCGCGCGTGTCATTCCCTGGACCGCGCATTTCCTCGCGGCCGCCCGGGCGTCGGCCTGGGAGCGGGCGGCGACGGCGCTGCTGCCGCTGACGAGCGCGGCCCTGGCCGAGCACATGCGGTTGGCCGCGCAAGCAGGCACAGGGCACCTGATCACCCGACCCGGATGGATCAAGCTCTACCGCACGGACGACGCCTTCGCGGGCGCGGCCCTGGAGCGGACGATCCTCCAGCGCCACGGCGTCGCCCTCGAGATCCTCGATTCCGACGCGGTCCGCGCGGCCGAACCCGCACTGACGCGAACCTACGCGCGCGGCATGCTGCTCCCCGAGACGGGGGCGGTGAGCGATCCCGGCGCCTTGGTCGAATCCTACGAGCGCCTTTTCCTCGGCCTCGGCGGCCGCATCCTTCACCGGGCCGTCACGCGACTGGAGCCGGGTGATGATGGCTGGCGAGTGCATCACGCGGACGGCACGGTGCGCGCCCGTCAGATCGTTCTCGCGGCGGGCGCGGCCTCGGGCGAGATCGCGCGCGGGCTCGGCTATCGCTTCGCCTTCGCGGCCGAGCGCGGGTACCATTGCCACTTCGCCCTCCACCCCGACAGCCCGCCGCTGACCCGGCCCGTGCTCGACACGGGCGCGGGTTCGATCCTCGCGCCGATGGGGGAGGGGCGCGTGCGCGTGCTCTCGGGGGTGGAACTCAACGCCCGCGACGCGCCGCCGGACTATCTCCAGATCGAGGCGGCCTCACGCGAGGCCGCCGGCACCCTGCGGCTCGGGGCGCCCCTCGACAACCGGCCCTGGATGGGTGCGCGGCCCTCGACGCCGGACGGCCTGCCGGTGATCGGCTTCGGCCCCCGGCATCGCGGGCTGATCTTCGCCTTCGGCCACGGCCATATCGGCCTCTCCACCGGTGCGATCACAGGACGCCTCGTGGCCGACCTCGCCACCGGCACCGCCCCCGCCATTCCCCTGGCGCCCTTCGCGCCCCAGCGCATTCTTCGCTGGCCGCGTTGGCGTCGCCCGGAGGCCGGTGGTTCCCCGGCGTGATGCAGCCGATCGTTTCGTCGAAGGTGATCGGCCCGCATTCCCTGGCCCCCCAAGTGCCTGGAAGCCAGAGAAAAACGGTCATCGGCTTGGAAACGCGGCCTTGGTTCAGGGGCGCGCGCCCAAACGATCCCGTTCGCGTTCGAACCGCGTGACAGCGCCCGATTGACGGCACTCGCGCGAGGCGTCATGCCGGAAGCCGCGAGACGGTCCGTCGAGTGCTCCCCCATCGCCTTCCCCATCGCTTTTGCGAGGATACCGAACGCCATGCGCCTGAGCGTTCGCCTCGACGGGAGCGCGCCCCGCCGCTGGCACCTCCGGCTCCTCGAGCGCATCGCGCGTCGTCCCGGCGTGAGGGTGTCCGTCGACGCGTCAGCGGGGCCCGGCGGCCTGCCCGCGAACGCCGCCCTGCTGTTCTACCTGGAGGCGATGCTGCGGCGTCTTCCCCGCACCGGCCCGGCCGAACCGGTCGACCCTGCGCAACTCGCCCCGCTCGAGCCTGATGGCGCCGGCCCCCCCGATCTGATCCTCGACCTCTGCGGCGATGCGGTCGTGACCCCCGCCACACCTGTCTGGCGCCTGCGCTTCGACGGTGCCCCCGGCGAGGGTGCCTTGCTCGCCTCGCTGCTCGCCGGGCGGACGCCCGTGGTCACCCTGTCGGAGGGCGAACGTATCGTGGCCTCGGGCCATGTCGGCACGGAGGCGCGCGCCATCATGCTGACCGCCTTCGAGGATGCCCTCGTGCGCACCATGAGCCTGATCCTGGCGGCACTCGACGGCAATGGGCCGCGCCTCGCCGAGGACGCGATGCGCATCGGGGAGGTCGCGAAGCCCGGATTGTCGCCGCTCGATCTCGGCGCGCGTGCTGCCCGCCTCGGCGCCCGGATGGTGGCGCGCCGCCTTCGCGCCCTCTGCGTTCGCGCCCCGCATTGGCGGATCGGTTGGCGTCGCCTTCGGGGACCGGATCTTCTCGACCTGCGTGCGCATCCGGACACCGGCTGGCGGACCTTGCCGGACGACGGACGCCGCTTCTACGCCGACCCGTTCCCCGTCGTGGACGAAGGTCGCACGGTGCTGTTCATGGAGGATTATGTCCACGCCGACGGGAAGGGCGTGATCTCCGCCGTCGGATTCGGGCCCGATGGCCCGATCGGCACCCCCGTCCCGGTGCTGCAGGCGCCGCACCACCTGTCCTATCCGTTCGTCTTTTCGGAGGGCGGCACCCACTGGATGGTCCCGGAAAGCGGCGCCACCGGGACCCTCGACCTCTACCGGGCAACGGCCTTTCCGGGCGGCTGGGTGAAGGAGGCGACCCTGCTGTCCGGGCTCAACGCCAGCGATCCGACCCTGTTCAGGCAGGGCACGCGCTGGTGGCTGTTCGCGACGGTGCGGGACGACGGCGAGCACGACGGCCCCTTCGCCGGCTGGGGCTCGTATTCCGACAGCCTGCATCTCTGGTCGGCGCCGGACTTTCGCGGCCCCTGGACGCCGCACCCGAAGAACCCGGTCCTCATCGACATCGCCTCCGCGCGCTCGGGCGGACGCATCGTCGAGCGCGACGGGGCGCTGATCCGGCCCGTTCAGGATTGCCGGACCGGATATGGCGGAGCCCTCGGCCTCGCGCGCATCGAGCGCCTCGACGACGAGGGCTATGCGCAGCGGGTCGAAACCATCCTGGCACCCGGGGCACGGTTTCCCGGCAGCGGCCTGCATACCCTCAATCGGTCGCCGGACTTCGAATTCATCGACGGCGCGGGCCAGGTCCGGCGCCGCTTCCGGGGGTGAGGACGAAAAGCGCGGATTCGGACGCGACGGCTGCCCTTCGATCCGCAACCGGCACGGGATCACGCCGATTTTAATCCCGTTCCCGGAACAAAGCGTCGCGCCCACGCTTATGCCAGCGCTCGACAGGGCTTTGTGCGGTCTCACACACATCCCTGGTTTGCTCCCCGTCCCGCCTGAACGTCCCGGAAGGGCCCCATGGCCGAGCCGCTCTCCCCACATGCCGCCGCGGCGCGCACGCCGTCCACGCAGGTCCTGCGCGGTCTCGACGCCCTGAATTTCTTTCTCGCCGACGTGCGCGACGGGCTCGGCCCATATCTGGCGATCTACCTCATCGCGGTCCGGGGGCCGGACCAGGGCTGGAACGAGGCCACCACCGGCCTGATCATGACCATCGCGGGCATCGCGGGCCTGATCGCCCAGACACCCGCCGGCGCCCTGATCGACCGGACCAACGCCAAGCGCGCGGTCGTGATCGCGGCGGCGATCGCCGTGACGCTGAGCTGCCTCGTCCTGCCGTTCATCGCGAACTTCTACCTCGTGGCCGCGACGCAGTCGGTGGCCGGCATCGCGGGTGCGGTCTTCCCCCCCGCACTCGCCGCCATCACCCTCGGCGTGGTCGGGCCGAAGCTGTTTGCCAAGCGCATCGGCCGCAACGAGGGCTTCAACCACGCCGGCAACGCCGTCTCGGCGGCGATCGCGGGCGGGACGGCCTATTTCTTCGGGCCGATCGTGGTCTTCTGGCTGATGGCGCTGCTCGCTGTCTGCAGCATCGGCGCCATGCTGATGGTCCCGGCCGACGCCATCGACGACGACCTCGCGCGCGGCCTCGACCAGACCGAGGTCCAGGCCAAGTCGGATGGCGGGGAGGAGCCCTCCGGCCTCACGGCCCTCCTGAGGAACAAGTACCTGCTCCTCTTCGCGGTGCTCGCCGCCCTGTTTCACCTCTCGAACGCCGCGATGCTGACCTCCGTGGGCCAGTTGCTGACGAAGCTCTCGGGCAAGGACAACGCCACCTCGCTCATTGCCATCTGCATCGTGGCCGCCCAGTTGGTGATGGTTCCGGTGGCGGTGTTCGTTGGCGCCAGGGCCGATGCGATCGGGCGCAAGCCGATCTTTCTGGCGGCCTTCGGCGTGCTGGCGATCCGGGGCGTGCTCTACACGCTGTCGAACAACCCGTTCTATCTCGTCGGCGTGCAGCTTCTCGACGGCATCGGCGCCGGCATCTACGGCGCGCTGTTTCCCGTGATCGTGGCCGACCTCACCCGGGGCACCGGCCGCTTCAACGTCTCGCAAGGGGCGGTGGCCACCGCCCAGAGCCTCGGCGCCGCCTTGAGCGCGACGCTGGCCGGCCTGATCATCGTCTCGGCCGGCTATTCCACCGCCTTCCTGGCCCTGGCAGGCATCGCTGCGGCGGGTTTTGCCCTCTACCTTTTCGCGATGCCGGAGACGCTCGGCTACGAACCCGGCCGGTCGGACGCCGATGGCGGCGTCACCCCCGCCTCCGCTCGGGCGGCCTGAGACGATGGGCTCCCCAGGCAACGCATTCGAAGACGACATCCTGGCCTTCGCCCACATCGGCGACCTGCACCTGACCGACGCGGACGCCCAGAACGCCCGCGACTTCCAAGACATCGTCGCCCAGATCAATCTGGCCGAGGGTCTCGATTTCGTCTACCTGCCCGGGGACAACGCCGACAACGGCACGGCGGCGCAATACGCCCTCGTCCGCCGGGGGCTCGATCGCCTGCGCCTGCCGGTCCACGTCATCACCGGCGACCACGACATGGAGGGCGGAAGCCTCGACGCCTTCTACGGCGGGCTCGCCGTCGGACGCCTGCCCTACGCAATCGACGTTTCGGGCACGCGCTGCCTGTTCCTCGACCTGTGCGGGTCGGGCAGCGGCGGTCTGGATTTCCGGCTCGGTCCGGACCAGACCGCCTGGCTCGAGGCGCAACTCGCGACGGCGGACGCCGAGGGACGGGACTGCGCGCTCTTCATGCACAGTTACCCGGCGGACCTGACGGGGGAGGGGGAGGCCGAGCGCATCGCGGCCCTCGTCTCGCGCTCCCGGGTGCGGCTCGTCGAGATGGGCCACACCCACTACAACGAACTTGCCAATGACGGCCGCACGATCTTCGCCGCGACGCGCTCCACCGGCCAGATCGAGGAGGGGCCCGTCGGCTACGCCATCGCGGCCGTTGATGCCGGCGTGGTGAGCTGGCGCTTCAAACCCCTTCGTGCGCCCTGGCCCTTCGTCCTCGTCACCGCGCCGGCCGACCGGCGCCTCGCCCACGATGGCGCGCATATCGTCGGTGACGAAGTCGAGGTTCGCGCCCTGGTGCTCGGCCCGGCCGCGATCACCGAATGCTCCGCCCGGGTGGATGGTGGGACCTGGCATCCGATGCGCCGGGCGGAAGGCGACCGGCGCTTCCGCGCTCGCCTGCCGTGGCCGAAGGGGGCGACTCGTCTCGTCGTCCGCGCCACCGACGCGAGCGGGGCGAGCGCCGAGGACGTCGTCGAACCGACGCGCGACGCCGGCGCCATCCGGGCCTCGAAGGGCCTTGGCAGCGATGCCGACGCGGTTGGAGCCTGGCCCGAAAAGGGGCTGCTGGGCACGCAGCTCGGTCCGAACCGCAACGGACGGCCCTGGTAGGGCCCTCACCCACGCACCTCACCATCACCGCCGAGAACCGAACCATGCCTGCCGTCTGCCGGGGCCTGTCGCACCCATGACCCCCTTCCTCCTCACGCCCCACGTCGCGACCTGGGCCATCGCCGGCCTCGCCACCCTCGGCGTCATCGTGCGTCCGTTCTCCTGGCCGGAGGCGGTCTGGGCCGTGCTCGGGGCCCTCGCGCTCCTCGTCTTCGGGCTGATCTCCCCTGGAACGGCGTGGGAGGGGGTCGCCAAGGGCACCGACGTCTACCTCTTCCTCATCGGCATGATGCTGCTCGCCGAGATCGCCCGGAAGGAGGGGCTGTTCGACTGGCTGGCACGGATCGCGGCCCGGCAGGCCAAGGGTTCGGCGACGCGCTTGTTCGTCCTGATCTACGTGGTCGGCACCGTGGTCACCGTCTTCCTGTCGAACGACGCCTGCGCGGTGGTGCTGACCCCGGCGGTCTACGCCGCCACCAAGGCCGCCAAGGTCGAGAACCCGCTGCCCTACCTGTTCATCTGCGCCTTCATCGCGAATGCCGCGAGCTTCGTGCTGCCGATCTCGAACCCGGCCAACCTCGTCGTCTACGCCACGCACATGCCGCCCCTGATGCAGTGGCTCGCGCGCTTCGCGCTGCCCTCCGCCCTGGCGATCCTGGCGACTTATTTGGTTCTCCGCCTCAGCCAGAATTCGGTTCTGAAGCAGCAGCGCGTGGCCGAGGACGTCGCGCCGGCGCGCCTGTCGGGTACCGGCAAGGTCGCGGGGCTCGGCATCGTCGCCACGGCGGGCGTGCTGATGGGGGCATCCGCCTACGGCCTCGAACTCGGCCTGCCGACCTTCGCGGCCGGCCTCGCCACCGCGATCCTGGTGCTCGCGATCAAGCGTGGCGGAGCCGTCGAGGTGGTCAAGGATGTCTCGTGGAGCGTCCTGCCCCTGGTGGCGGGTCTGTTCATCCTCGTGGAGGCGCTGGAGAAGACCGGCGTTCTCCAGACCCTCGCCAACCTCCTGAAGCAGGCGGCGCAGGCCGCACCGGCCGAGACCGCCTGGGGCGGCGGCATCCTCGTGGCGGTCCTCTCGAATGTCGTCAACAACCTGCCGGCCGGCCTCCTCGCGGGCGCCGCGGTCCAGGCGGCGGACGTGTCCGAGAAAGTCGCGGGCGCGATCCTGATCGGCATCGACATCGGCCCCAACCTCTCGGTGACGGGCTCCCTCGCCACCATCCTGTGGCTGACCGCGATCCGCCGCGAGGGCCAGGACGTGGGCTTCTGGCGCTTCCTCAAGCTCGGCCTGCTGGTGATGCCGCCGGCCCTGATCCTCGCCCTTGCGGGTCTCCTCCTCGTCTGATCTTTCCGCACATCCCAAGGACGCCCGTGAACGCCGCCCTGCTCTATCCCTTCATCCTCGTCGCAGGCGTCCTGCAGGCGCTCGGCAATTCCATGAACGCGCAGCTGCGCGGCCGGCTCGTGAACCCGTGGCTCGCCGCGACGGTGTCCTTCCTGCCCATCGTGTTCGTGTTCGCGACCCTGTTCCTGATCATGCCGACGCCGCTGCCGACCCTGGAGACGCTGGGCACGATGCCCTGGTATGCGCCGCTCGGGGGCGTCGCTGGCGCGGTGGCGGTGTTCGGTGGGCTCGCCTTCATCGACAAGGTCGGAGCCGGCCCGTTCAACGGCCTGACGCTGACCGCCAACATCCTCGCGTCGCTGGCCATGGACTCGCTGGGCCTGTTCGGGCTGCCGGGCGGCGGGTTCAAGCTGATGCCGTGGCTCGGCGGCCTACTGATGGCGGTGGGCGTGGTCTTCATCGCCCGCACCACCGCCGACAAGGGGGATGAGAAGGACGAGGGGCACGGCCTCAATCCGAAGCTGCTCTACCCGTTCATCGTCGTCGCGGGCATCCTGCAGGCGGTCGGCGTCGTCTGGAATTCCCAGCTGCGCGGCGCCCTCGTGAACCCCTGGCTGGCCGCGACCGTCTCCTTCCTGCCGGTCGTCTTCGTCTTCGTCCTCGTCTTACTCCTGCGGCCGACGCCGCTGCCGAACCGGCAGGACGTCTCCGGCGTACGCTGGTGGATGCCGCTCGCCGGCATTACCGGCGCCGTGGCGGTGTTCGGCGGCCTGCTCTTCGTGGACAAGGTCGGGGCCGGCGCCTTCAACGGCTTGCTCATCACCGCCAACCTTCTGACCTCGGTGGCCCTGGACCATTTCGGATGGGTCGGCATGAAGCAGGTCCAGGCGGGCCCGTCGCGGCTGGGGGGCGCCGCGCTGATGATCGCCGGAATCGTCCTCATTTCCGTGTTCTGAGCCGGTGCTGCGGCGCTCCATGCCGCGAAGCTTGAGGACAAGCGCCCGCAGCCGCCGGGAAGCGTTGGCCTTTTCGGCGTGCGGCGTGCTAAAGCCTTGACGATCCCGCCCGGAGCCGATCCGCGTCGAGGGTGTGTGGACTGCCTCTCGTGTCGCCCGGTCATCGGTTCCCGGCGGAATCCGGTGCGCGTCACGCCCCCATCTGCCACCGAGCCTTCGGCGCCCTCGCGGCTGCCCCTTCGGTGGTCCGGGACCGCGCGCCTCGCGCGGGCGGGAAGGTTCAAGGACAGGAATGCAATGAGCGACGAGACCGACGCCCGGACCCGATCCGAGGAGCGCGCCGAGCGGGCCGAGCGGATGGCCAAGGAAGGCGCCCAGGCCATGGCCGAGCATCACGCCACGGTGAAGGCCGTGGATGAGCGGACGGTGAAGCTGCGCGCCCTGCGCCTCGCCAAGGAAGCGGCAGACGCCGAGGCGAAGGCCGCCGCAAAGCCGCCGGCCCCCAAGCGCAAGCGCTCCTGAAACGACGGGCGGAGGAGACCATCATGGCATTCGATCGCTCCCGTCGTCCGAGCGACCCGCGACAGGCGGCCGAGGCCGCCTTCAAGGCCGCGACCACGAAGGCACCCGAGACCGCCAAACCCGCCGCGCCACCGTCTTCCGCGCCAACGCCCGCTGGCGCTCCCCTGGCGGCACCGGGCGCGCGCGAGATGGTGACCCTGCGCATCGACCGCGCGGCGCTGGAGTATTTCCAGAAGGACGGTCCGGGCTGGCAGGACCGCATCAACGCCGCACTCAAGGCGGCCGCCGGTCTCTGAGCTTCGGTCTCGCGCCTCGGTTGCGTTGAGCGAGCCAAGATTTCAGACGAAGCCGGAACGCTTCAGCCGCATCACGATCCGGTCGAGGGCGCCGAGATAGGCGGAGCGGTCGCGGGCCGAGAACGGCTTCGGGCCGCCCGTGACGGCGCCGGCCTCGCGCAGGTCCTGCATCAGGTTGCGAGTGGCGAGCGCCATGCCGATCCCGCTCTCGCTGAACGGCTTGCCGTTGGGGCCGAGCACCTCCGCCCCCGCCTTCACGCAGCGGCTGGCCAGCGGCACGTCGGCCGTGACCACGATGGAACCAGGCCGTGCCCGCTCGGCGATCCAGTCGTCGGCGGCGTCGAAGCCGTCGCTCACAACCACGCGCTCGATCCATGGCTCGCGCGGCAGGGCCATGAAGCTGTTGGCGACCACGTAGACGTGGAGGCGATAGCGCCCCGCCACGCGGTAGGTCTCGTCCTTCACCGGGCAGGCATCGGCGTCGATGAAGACGACGATCGGGTTCGGGCCGGCGGGCGCGCTCATTGGGCGGCGATGGCGGCTGAGCCGAGTGCAGGATCGTGCGCCAGGGACGTACCCCGCTCCAGGGTCGAGACGCTCAAGGGCTGGCCTCGCCCGCGCAAGGCATGCGCGCCGAGCGAACGGGCGCGGATGCCTGGGGGCAGGCTGTCGAGCCGGGCCAGCAGGTCGTCGGAGACCAGGATCTCGGTGGCGAGCGGCCGGCACAGGGATTCGATGCGCGCGGTCACGTTCACCGCATCGCCGAAATACGCGATCTTGTGCCGGTCGACGCCGACTTCGGCCGTGACGATGGAGCCGCCATGGAGCGCTGCGCGCAGGCGCGGCACCGTGCCGAACCGGGCTGTCCAGGCGTCGGCCTCGGCCTCGAGGCGATCCATCACGTCGAAGACGCAGGCGACGCAGCGGGCATCCTTCAATCCGCGCGCCATCGGCCAGGTGATCATCGCCATGTCGCCGATGTAATCGTCGATGGAGCCGGCGTTGCGCCGGACGGGCTCGGCGAGGGCGGCGAAGACCGCGCCAAGATAGGCCTGGGCCTTGAGGTCGCCGTGGGTCTCGGCGAAGGCGGTGGAGCCGACGACGTCGAGGAACAGGAAGATGCGCTCCTCGCGCACGGGTTGGTGGTAGCGCCCGACGAGGAAGTTCACGAAGACCTCGCCGCCGATGAGGTCCCGCATGCGGATGACGAAGACGAGCATCGCCGAGACCGCCAGCGAATAGGCGAGGATGCGCGGGGTGATCCGCACGGCGTGGCCGAGATCGTCGTCGGTGAAGCCGAAGGCCCAGACCAGAAGCCCGCCGAGCGCAATGCCGACGGCGATCATCAGCACGTAGGCGAATTCTGCGGCCGGAACGTAGAGCTTGGCCGGCATCCGGCGCATCCGTGCCTGGAGACCGCCGAGGATCATGCCCCGGTCGAAGGCCAGGGTCGTGCCGCCCACCGCCAGACCGTAGGTCAACCCGGCGAGCGGCGTCGCGCCTCCGGCGAACAGCACGTTGTAGAGGAGGCCCGCGCCGCCGCAGGCGATGAGGATGAGGATCCAGAACCAGCGGTGCTGCGGCAGCATCAGCGTGCCCCCCCGTGGCAGGACCCGGCGCAGGACAGCGTCGGGGAACCGGCGAGGGCGGGGGAGGGGGCAGCCTTGCGCACCGAACGTTTCCCCTTCCGGGATGGGTTCGCGGTGGCGCAACATCCTGTGCACCGAGCTTCGAACCTCCTCCTGATCACCGCCGCATGATGGCGCGAGTAAGGCCAAGGTGACGCACACGCCACGATCGGGGCCGGGTGTTGCCGACGTGCGTTGTCGTGGCGTGATCGCAAAGGAGGCATCGCGCATGCGCAGCGAAACATTCGGTGGGACGGGGCGGGCGGTGTCCGTGATCGGCCAGGGCACCTGGCATCTCGACCAGGCGGACCCGGCCGCCGCGGCCGCGACCCTGCGGGCGGGTCTCGATGCCGGGATGAGCCATATCGACACCGCCGAGATGTACGGCGAGGCCGAGCCGCTGGTGGGCGAAGCGATCGCGGGCCGGCGCGACGACGTCTTCCTCGTCTCCAAAGTGGTGCCGGCAATGCCAGCCGGGCGGGCGTGATCGCCGCCTGTGAGCGCTCGCTCAAGCGTCTGGGCACCGACCGTCTCGACGCCTACCTGCTGCACTGGCCCGGCCGGCACCCGCTGGAGGAGACCATCGCGGGGTTCTCCACGCTGAAGGCGGTGGGCAAGATCCTGGCGTGGGGCGTCAGCAATTTCGACGTCGCCGACCTCGATCGGGCCCTCGCGATCGCGGGACCCGGTCAGATCGCCTGCAACCAGGTGCTCTACCACCTGCAGGAGCGCGCCATCGAGCATGCGGTCCTGCCCTGGTGCCAGGCCAACGGCGTGGCCCTCGTCGGCTACTCGCCCTTCGGCAGCGGAGACTTCCCGGACGCGACCAGCGCGGGCGGACGGGTGCTCGCCCGCCTCGCCCGAGCGCATGGCGCGACCCCGCGCGCCGTCGCCCTCGCGTTCCTGACGGCGACGCCCGGGACCTTCACCATCCCGAAGACGGCCCGGCCGGAGCGGGCGCGGGAGAACGCGGCGGCGGCCGGGATCAGCCTGACGCCCGAGGATCTGGCGGCCCTCGACGCCGCCTTTCCACGGGGGCCGAAGCCCCGATCTTTGCCGATGTTGTAGCGCCGCGCCCGAACCTGGGCCAAAGCCTGTGGGGCCGCGACGGGACAGCCGGGCGGCTTCGGGCGAGACGAGGGAGTGGCGGGATGATGGGAGCGCGGTCGCGGGCGGCAAGCCTCGCCCTGTCCTGCTTTGCCCTGTCCTGTCTCGCCGGCATGCCGGCGATGGCCGAGGATCGCGCTCCCGCGAAGGGCAATCCCGCTCAGCCCAACGGCGAGACCCTGACCATCGACGAGAAGGGCATCACGCTCACCTTTCCGGACGATGTCGCCAAGCTGCGCATCGGCGGCAAGCTTCAGCTCGATTTCGGCGCCGCCGGCATTCGTCAGCCCGGATTTCCCGAGCCGTTCCCCGAGAACATCGCCGTGCGGCGCTCCTGGATCGAGAGCTACCTCAGCCTCGGCAAGACGCTCGAACTGGCGTTCCAGTACGATTTCGCCGACCCGACGCGCCCGATCAACGACGCGGCGATCGCCTATACGGGGTTCGAGCGGACCCTGCTGACGGTGGGCAACATGAAGGAGCCCTTCAGCCTCGACCAGCTGACCAGCGACAACAACACCCTGTTCACCGAGCGTTCGCTGGCCGACGCCTTCGCGCCCGCCCGGAATTTCGGCTTCGCGCTCGGCCGGCACGGGGAGGACTGGACGATGGTCGCCAGCGTGTTCGGCGGCAACGCCAACACGGGGATCCGCAGCGAAGGCGTCGCCGCCACGGCACGAGCCACCTACGCGCCGATCCACGAGGCGGACCGCGTGCTGCATTTCGGGCTGGCGGGCAGTTTTCGCGACCTGCCGCGCGACGGGCAGGGCCTGTCGCTCACGAGCCGCTCGGAGGCGTTCCTGTTCCAGCGCAACTTCGTCGATACCGGCGACATCCGCGACGCGGCGAGCGTCGGCCGCGTCGGATTGGAGGCGGCCTATCGCGATGGACCGTTCCTGCTCCAGGCCGAGTACATCCGCACGACGGTCGAGCGCTTCGGCGGCGCCCGTACGGTGAACTTCCAGGGCGGCTACGTCCAGGCGAGCCTGATCCTCAACGGACAGGGCCGGGCCTACACGCTCGCACCCACCTATGGCACCACCTACGCCACCTTCTCGGGCGTACAGGTGCCGGAGGCCGCCCGCGTCTCACGCGGCGGCCTCGGCGTGTTCGAACTCGGCACCCGCTTCAGCGCCATCGACCTCGACGATGCCGGGATCCGGGGCGGCATCGAGCGCGACGTCACCGTGGGGCTGAACTGGTACCCCGACCGCAACATCCGGATCGTGGCGGACTACATCCGCTCCCACACCAGTCCCTCGGCCCTCCAAGGCGGCCGCACCATCGACGCGGACACCTTCATCGGGCGGTTCCAACTCTACTGGTGACCGGCGGGCTCGACGCCGTCCGTCATGGGCCGGCGGCCACATGCGTTCGACTGGACACCGGAACATCGAGGTCGGAACGCGGAGACGTTGTTCTCGCCTTCCTCAAAGCCGGTCAGTGCGTGCCAGCCCGACTTCGACGAGCAGCGTGTGTTCCTGTCATCGGGCGCACCCGCTCATCCGCGCGCGACGGGTATCACGGAGCCTCTGTAACGCGCGCGGATGAAGGCGGCGGTCTCGGAGGATTGCAGCAGGGTTGCGAGGCGCAGGACGCGCCCGTCCTGCGCCAGGGCCTGCGTCGTCACCAGCACGTTCGCGTAGGGGTTGTTCTCGGCCCGCTCCAGTCCGAGGGAATCCCTGGCCGGGTCGAGTCCGGCCTCGAGGGCATAGTTCCCGTTGATCACCGAGAGGGCGACGTCGTCGAGGGAGCGCGGCAATTGCGGCGGCGCCACTTCGACGAAGCCGAGGGATTTCGGGTTTTCGGCGATGTCGGCGGCCGTGGCGAAGGTGCCGTCGCGGCCGGGCGCCAGGCGGATCAGTCCGTTTTCCTGCAGCAGCTTGAGCCCGCGGCTGAAGTTGGTGACGTTGTTCGATAGGGCGACGGTGGCCCCCTTCGGAAGGTCGGCGAGGCTGCGTACCCGGCGCGAATAGAGCCCGAGCGGCTCCACATGCACCGTGGCTGTCACCGCGAAGCGAACGCCGAGTTCCGCTTCTTCCGCGCGCAGATAGGGCACGTGCTGAAAGAAGTTGGCATCCGCATCGCCGTCGAGGATCAGGCGTTTCGGGCGGATGTCACCACTGATCTCGATGATCCGCAGCGGCAGGTCGGGGGCGAGCTTGTCTTGGACGAATCCCAGAATTTCCGCATGTGGCACCGACGAGGCGACGACACGCAGGGGGGCCGCCGCCCGCGCCGTGGAGGCCGCAAGCAAGGCAAGGGACCCGGTGAGAAGGACGCGACGGTTCAGCATGGCACGCTCCGGTGGTTCGGAATCCGACGGGTGGCGTTGCACGCCGCTCGGGCATCGGCGTGGAGCGGCCTTCGCAGACGACGGGAGATCGCGCTGCGTTTCAGGCGAGCCGGTGCGCGGGTGTCGGCAGGCCGAGGTTCTCGCGCAAGGTCCGGCCCTCGTACGCGGTACGGAACAGGCCGCGGCGCTGGAGTTCAGGGATGACCAGGGTCGCGAAGTCGTCGAGGCCGCCGGGCAGGGTCGGTGGCATGATGTTGAACCGGTCGGCCCCATGAGCCTCGAAACGCTCCTGCAACGCATCCGCGATCTGGTTCGCGGTGCCCACCAGGGTCCAGTGCCCCCGCGCGCCCGCGATCCGAAGGTAAAGCTCGCGGATGCTCAGCCCCTCGCGGCGGGCCAGGCGCAGGATCAGGTCCTGCCGGCTCTTGCCGCCCTCGGTCTCGGGCAGGTCGGGCACCAGGGCGTCGTCGGAATAGGCGGAGAGGTCGGCGCCGGTGAGCTGCTCCAGCAGCGAGCGCCCGACCACGGGGTGGATCAGCGCCTGCAATTCGCCATAGCGGTCCTGCGCCTCCGCCTCCGTGCGGCCGACCACCGGGAAGGCGCCCGGCATGATCTTGAGATGATCCGGGTCGCGGCCGAAGCGCGGCATGCGGCCCTTCACGTCCGCGTAGAAGGCGGTCGCGTCCTGCAGGGTGACCTGCGCGGTGAAGATGACCTGCGCGGTGCGGGCCGCGAGCGCCTTGCCGGCCTCCGAGGAGCCCGCCTGCACCACCACCGGGTGGCCTTGCGGCGCGCGTGGTACGTTGAGGGGCCCGCGCACCGAGAAGTGCGCGCCCTCGTGCGCCAGGAGATGCAGCTTCTCGGGGTCGAAGAAGCGCCCCGCCTCCCGGTCACGCACGAAGGCGTCGTCCGCGTAGGAATCCCACAGACCCCGCACCACGTCGACGAATTCCTCGGCCCGGGCGTAGCGGTGGGCATGGGCGAGGTGGCTCTCGCGGCTGAAGTTCCAGGCCTCGCGCGGGTCGGCGGAGGTCACGAGGTTCCAGCCGGCCCGGCCCGCGCTGAGGTGATCGAGGGAGGCGAACTTCCGGGCGATGTGGAAGGGCTCGTTGTAGGTGGTCGAGGCCGTGGCCACGAGGCCGATCCGCTCGGTCACCGCCGAGAGGTGCGAGAGCAGGGTCAAGGGCTCGAACTGCCCGACGTAGCGGATCGCGGTGCGGCTCAGGGCGTCGATATCCTCGCCGCGCACCGCGACCCCGTCGGCGAGGAAGATCAGGTCGAACTTCGCCGCTTCCGCCGTGCGGGCGATCTGCCGGTAATGCGCGGCGTTGATGCCGGCATCGGCCTGCGAGGAGGGGTGGCGCCAAGCGGCGACGTGGTGCCCCCCGGGATAGAGAAAGGCGCCGAGGCGCATGCGGTCGCGGCGGGTCGGCATCGGGTTCCCCCCTCAGGCCGATCCGACGCGGTATTCGCGCGGCGGCGCGGTGCCGTTGACCGCGAAGGCGCCGACGATGCGGTCGCGATAGATCCGGGGATTGTGCGAGGCGATGGTGCGGGCGTTGCGCCAGTAGCGGTCGAGGCCGAGGCCCTCCTTGACCGCCGAGGCGCCGAGCGCGTCGAACAGGCCGGTGGTCGCCTCCAGCACGAGGTTCGTCACCACCGTGACCGCCTGGTTCACCTCGACATCGGCGAGCACCGCAGCCGCCGTCGCGTCCGCCCCGGCACGCCTCGCGTCGAAGACTCGCTGCACCGCCTCGGCTGCTTTCAAGACGATCGCCCCGGCCGCATAGGCGTTGCCCCGGACCCGGCCGACCACGGCCTGGACCTGCGGGTCGTCGGCGGTGCGGGCCGCGTTGCCGTGGCTGTAGACGCGGTGGCGCGCGGCCACCAGACGAGCCACGTCCTCGGCCGCCGCCCGGCCGATGCCGGCGAGTGTCGCCAGGTGCACGAGCTGGAAGAACGCCATGGCGTAGGGGAAGCGCGCCGGGTCCGGCTTGATCCAGTCGGGCTCGACCACGACACCGGTGAAATGCGCGGTGCCGCTGGCGGTCAGCGCCTGCCCGAACCCATCCCAATCGTCGACGATCGCGACGCCCGGCGCGCGGGTCGAGACCGCCGCGACCACGGGCGCGCCGTCCTCGTCCTGAGCCGAGAGGTGCATCCAGTCCGCGAACAGCGAGCCCGTGGTGTAGAACTTTCGACCGTCGACGACCCGCTCCGCCCCGCGCCGGCGGATGATCGTGTCGAACTGCCCGACCCGTGCCTCGCCGGTCTCGGAGACGCCGCTGCCGATGGTCTGGCCGGCCCCGATCCGCTCGATCCAGCGCGCCCGCCATTCGGGTGAGGCCGAACAAAGGACGTCCTCGGTGAAGCCGAAATGCGCGCGCAACGCGTTGGTGACGTTGGAATCGGCCTGCGACAGCTCGATCAGCAGGTTGAACAATTCGGGCAGGCTCGCCCCGTGGCCGCCGGCCGCTTCGGAGAGTCGAAGGGTGGTGAAGCGCGCCTCCTTGAGCCAGCCGAGTTCCGCATGCGGCAGCCGGCGCTCCGCGTCCCGGGCGATGGCGGTGGAGCGGATCTCCGCGAAGGCCGGGCGAAACCGCGCGGCCAGCGCCTCGTAGCGGGCGCTCGGCCCCGCGCCCCAGCCTGCATCCGTTTGTGACATGACGTCCGATTTCCGTGATGGCTGGCGCCAGTCCGAGCGCTGCGACAGCCGTTGAGATCCGAGATTATCGCCGGAAACTCAAGACGTGCCACTGTATCATGCCGAGATATAAAGATATTTGAAAGCTGATGCTCTATTCCGTTCTGTGTAAAAACGATCTTTCTCCATCCAGGCGTGAATGGACAAGAACGTTCTTCTTGACCCGGCGCTTTGGGCGAATACCCTGATCTTCGCCGCCGCTTTCGCGTGTTCGCAGGACGGAACGTCCGCCTCACGTCCCCCCTCGGCGCCGCGCCCGACAACCCTCCCGACGGATCTGCCGATGACGACGCGCCGAGAACTCCGGCTGAACGCTTTCCAGATGGCTTCGCCGGGGCACACCTGGGCGGGTCTGTGGCGCCACCCGCGCGACACGGGCAGTGCCTACAACACCCTCGATTACTGGGTCGACCTGGCACGTACCGCCGAGCGCGGCCTGTTCGACGGGGTCTTCCTCGCCGACGTGCTCGGGCAGTACGACGTCTATGGCGGCAATGCCGACGCGGCCCTGGCGCGGGCGGCGCAGGCCCCGAACATCGATCCGTTCCTGGTGGTGCCCGCCATGGCGCAGGCGACCCGGCATCTCGGCTTCGGGGTCACAGCCAACCTCACCTACGAGCATCCCTATCCCTTCGCCCGGCGGGTCACGTCCCTCGACCACCTCACCGGCGGCCGGGTCGGCTGGAACATCGTCACCGGCTACCTGGAGAGCGGCGCGCGGGGCATGGGCCAGGACCAGGCCCGCGCCCACGACACCCGCTACGAGGCGGGCGAGGACTTCCTGGAGGCGGCCTACAAGCTCTGGGAGCGCAGCTGGGAGGACGGCGCCGTCCTGCGGGACCGGGTGGGCGGCGTCTTCACCGATCCGGCAAAGGTGCACCGCATCCGGCACGACGGGCCGTATTACCGGGTCGACGGCCGCCACCTTGCCGAGCCCTCGCCGCAACGCACGCCTGTGCTCTACCAGGCCGGGACGTCGAGCCGGGGCAAGCTGTTCGCCGCGCGCCACGCGGAGGCCGTCTTCCTCAACGGCCCGACCCGGCCCATCGCCGCCAACGCCGTTCGCGGCATCCGCGAGGCCGCTCGCGCCGCCGGCCGCGACCCGCACGACATCCGCATGTTCCTCGGCGCCACCGTCATCGTGGCGCCGACCCGCGCCGAGGCGCTGAGCCTGCGCGACGAATATGCCCGCTTCCTCGATGTCGAGGGGCAACTCGCCCTGGTCTCCGGCTGGACCGGCATCGACCTCTCGGCCCTAGGCCCCGACGAGGCCCTGGCCTACGTGAAGACCAACGCCATGCAGTCCCTGGTGGAGACCCTGACGCAAGCCGGCGAGCGGCCCTTCACCCGGGCGGATTTCGCCGAGTTCGGACCGCGTGGCGCACGGGCGCCCTTCATCGTCGGCTCGCCCTCGGAGGTCGCCGACGAACTCGTCGCCTGGGCCGAGGCCACCGACGTCGACGGCTTCAACCTGACCCGTGCGGTGGCGCCCGAAACCCTTGAGGCCTTCGTCGACCTCGTGGTGCCGGAACTGCAGTCGCGCGGCGCGTTCAAGACGCGCTACCGGGAGGGCACGCTGCGGGAAAAGCTGTTTCCGGAGGGCGGTCCACGCCTCAAGGCGAGCCATCCCGGCGCGGGGTTTCGCCGGGCCGCCGGGGACGACCCTCGGGCCGTCTCCTGAGGGCCCGAGGGCGCCCCTACCAGCTCGTCAGCACCGCCCCGCCGAAGGTCTTCTCGACGAACGCCTTGGTCTCGGGGGTGCGGTAGCTTTCGACCAGGGTCTTCACCCAGGGCTGGTCCTTGTCCGCCTCGCGCACCGCCAGCATGTTCACGTAAGGGCCCTTCGGCTCTTCCTTCAGCAGGGCGTCGGAGGGCTTGAGGCCGGCGGGTGTCGCATAGTTGGTGTTCACCGCCGCCGCGTCGACATCCTCCAGGGCGCGCGGCGTCTGGGCCGCATCCACCTCGATGAAGCGCAGCTTTCGCGGGTTCTCGACGATGTCGGCCACCGTCGGCTTGAAGCCGGTGCCGGCTTTCAGCTTGATCACGCCCTTGTCCTGCAGGAGGAGGAGCGAGCGCCCGCCATTGGTCGGGTCGTTCTGGATCGCCACGGTGCCGCCGTTCGGCACGGCGTCGAAGCTCTTGTGACGCTTGGAATAGATCCCCAGCGGGAAGTTCACCGTGAGGCCGACGCCGACGATCTTGTAGCCCCGGTCGGCCCTCTGGTTGTCGAGGAAGGGCTGGTTCTGGAACGAGTTCGCCTCGATCTCGCCGGCCGAGAGCGCCTCGTTCGGGATGACGTAGTCGGAGAATTCGATGATCTGGAGATCGAGGCCGTTGCGCGCCGCGATGGGTCTGACCGCCTCCAGGATCTGCGCGTGCGGCCCCGGCGTCGCGCCGATGCGCACGCGCTTCAGGGGCTCGGCCTGCGCCAAGCTGGGCAGGGTGACGAGGATGGCGAGTGTAATGGCGCGCAGCATCGAGGATCGTCCGCGTTCAGGTGGGAAAGGTCGGGTCGCGGGGCCTTCAGGCGTGCCGGATGCGCCGGTTGAGGCGCCGCGCCAGGGCTTCGCCGAGGGTCTGCACGGCCTGCACGAGGACGATCAGGACGACGACCACCGCCAGCATCATCTCGGGCCGGAAGCGCTGGTAGCCATAGCGGATGCCAAGATCGCCCAGGCCCCCGCCGCCGACCGCGCCGACCATGGCGGAAAAGCCCAGCAGGGAGACGACCGCCAGGGTCAGTCCGAGCACGATGCCCGGCAGCGCTTCGGGGATCAGAACCTTCCCGATGATCTGGAAGGGGCTCGCCCCGAAGGCGCGGGCGGCCTCCACCAGGCCCTGGTCGACCTCGCGGATCGCCGCCTCGATCAGCCGCGCGATGAAGGGCGTCGCCGCCACCGTCAGTGGCACCGTCGCGGCCAGGGTGCCGATGGAGGTGCCGGCGATGAGGCGGGTGAAGGGGATGATCGCCACCACCAGGATGATGAAGGGCGTCGAGCGGGTCGCGTTGACGACGAAGCCCAGCACTGCGTTGACGAAGGGCGCTGCCAGCAATTCGCCGCGCCGGCTCGTGGCGAGGAATATCCCCAGCGGCAAGCCGAACACGGTGCCGAGCGAGGCGGCGAGCGCCACCATCGTGAGCGTGTCGAGGGTGGCCTGGACGAGCAGTCGGATCAGTTCAGGCGACACGGAACGCCTCCCGAGCCTGCGGCAGGTAGCCGAGCCGTTCCGACTCGATGCCGTGCGTCGCAAGGCAGGCCCGTGCCCGGGCCTCGACATCCGGCCCCGGTGGCAAGGCGATCGTCAGGGCACCGAAGGGGCGGCCGCCGATCTCGTCCACGGTCCCGGCCAGGATCGCCGCGTCGATTCCGGTCTCGCGGGCGAGGCGGGCCAGGATGGCGGTGTCGGCGGTGGCGTCCCCGAAGGCGATGCGGAGCACGACCGTCGCGCCGGGATGCGCCGCGTCGCCGAGCCGGGCCGCCAGGGCGGGAGGCAGGCTCAGACCCATCTCGCCGACGAGCAGGGAGCGCGTGACCTCCGATTCCGGCCGCGTGAAGACGTCGAAGACCGGCCCCTCCTCGACGATCGCGCCGTGCTCGATCACCGCGACCCGGTCGGCCACCGCGCGGATCACCGACATCTCGTGGGTGATGAGAACGATGGTCAGGCCGAGGTCCCGGTTGATCCGGCGCAGGAGCGCCAGGATCGAGCGGGTGGTCTCCGGGTCGAGGGCGGAGGTCGCCTCGTCGGAGAGCAGCACGTCCGGCCCGGTGGCCAGCGCACGAGCGATGCCGATGCGCTGCTTTTGCCCACCCGACAGCTCCGCCGGATAGCGCCCGGCCTGGTCCGCGAGTCCGACGAGGCGCAGCAACTCGGTCACCCGCGCGCGGATCGCGGCCCGCGTCCAGCCGGCGATTTCCAGGGGCAGCGCGATATTGTCCGCCGCGCTGCGGGCGGAGAGCAGGTTGAAGTGCTGGAAGATCATGCCGACGCGGGCACGCACAGCGCGAAGGTCTCGCTCGCGCAACGCCGAGATCTCCGCGTCCCCGAGCAGGACCCTCCCCGAACTCGGACGTTCGAGGCCGTTGATCAGGCGGATGAGGGTCGATTTTCCGGCGCCGGAGCGCCCGATGACGCCGAGTACCGAGCCGGCTTGGACCGAGAGGTCGACGCCATGGAGCGCCGCCACGGCCGCGCCGTTGCGACGTGGCGCATAGGTCTTCGAGACATTCTCGAAGCGGATCAGCGGCTCGGTCGTGGAGGCAGCGCGGCCAGCCATCGCAGCAGTCGACACGGATGATCCTTGGTATGGCCGCCCCCACCGTCGGGCCATCACGGCGGATCAACGGACAAGGACTTGCGGAAAACTCGACGTGGTCAGGTTTATCGCTGACCGTGCTGCACCGCGTCAATGAAAGCAAAGACTATATTCACGATGTATTTAAGACGAAGTGCGTCGTTCCTGCCGGGCGCACGAGAACATTCTCCTTGCGAGCGCGGGAGCGTGGCTCGGCATGACATGTCCCGGTCTGTCAAATGGTGTCGCCGTCGACCCTGAGACCTGTTGCGACATCCGAATGATCGAGAAGGTCAAACGACCCCTTCTTGGAAGACAGAAGAAATATTCGTCCGCAGATCCCCGCGAATTCGAAAAACCGTTTCCTTGCGAAAGTTCGATCCGCCTCTGTAAAAACGTGGCACGAAATCGTGATCGCGCGCCGAGACCGCTGGCGATCCGCCGTCACGATCGATCTGTTTGGCGCATGCGGGACGCGCCGTGACCCAAGCTGGAGACGACGATGACCGACGACACGCCGCGCGGGGCCGCCCCGTCGCGCCGGACGATCCTGCGCGCCGGGCTGGGTGCGGCGGCGCTCCTGCCCCTCGGCATGCCGGCGGTCCACGCCGCCGAGCGCACCGTCCGCCTGAGCTACCAGCGCTCCTCGACCCTGCTCACCATCCTCAAGGCGAAGGGCACCCTGGACGAGCGTCTGAAGCCGCTGGGCTTCGCGCCGTCCTGGCACCTGTTCACCAGCGTGATCGAGCCAATGAATGCCGGCGTCGTCGATCTCCATGCGGATGTCGCCGACGCGGTACCGATCTTCACCCAGGCCGCCGATGCGCCGCTGACCTTCTACGCCCGTGAACTCGGCGCGCCCTCGGCGGAGGCGATCATCGTGCCGGCGGACTCGCCGATCCGCAGCATCGCCGACCTCAAGGGTCGCACGGTGGGCGTGTCGCGCGGGTCGGGCTGCCATTTCATCCTGGCGGCAGCCCTCAAGAACGCGGGCTTGAACTTTTCCGACATCAAGCCGGCCTATCTCCAGGCGCCGGAGGGGCTCGCGGCCTTCGGCCAGGGCAGCCTCGATGCCTGGGTGATCTGGGATCCGTTCCTCGCGATCGCGCAGGCCAAGCGCCCGGTGCGGGTGCTCGCCGACGCCACCGGCCTGTCGAGCTACCATCGCTACTACCTCGCCAACGATCGCTTCGTGGCCGAGAACCCGCGCGTGGTCGCCATCGTCTACGAGGCCCTCAGGCAAGCCGGCCGCTGGGTGAAGGCCGAGCCGGACGCGGCCGTGGCGCTACTCGCGCCGATCTGGGGCGACCTCTCCCCGGACATCGTCGCCACCGTGAACCGGCGGCGGACCTACGACGTCACACCGGTGGTGCGCTCCGAACTCGGCGAGCAGCAGGCCATCGCGGAGACCTTCCACGAGGCCAAGCTGATCCCGCGCAAGCTCGACGCGACGGCGGTGAAGATCTGGCAGCCCGCCTCCGAGCGAGGCTGAGGCCGATGACGAACGCACCGCACTTCGGGATCTGGGCGGCCGTCCACGGCTCGCGTGCCTCCCACCACGACCCGGACGAGCCGGACGACGCCAGTTGGGACCGAAACCGCGCCCTGGTGCTGGAGGCCGAGGCCCTCGGCTTCGATTCCGTCCTCGTCGCCCAGCACACCGCCAACCCGTACGACGACGCACGCGACCAACTGGAGGCTTGGACGGCCTCCGCCGCGCTGGCAGCCCTGACCCGGCGCATCGAGATCATCGCGGCGATCAAGCCGGGGCTCTATCACCCCGTGGTGCTCGCCAAGATGGCCCTGCAGATCGAGCACATCGCCCAGGGGCGGTTTGCCCTGAACCTCGTGAATGCCTGGAACCGGGCCGAGTTCGAGCGGGCGGGTCTGCCCTTCCCGGCCCATGACGAGCGCTACGCCTACGGCGCCGAGTGGATCGGCCTCGTCGACCGGCTGATGCGCGGCGAGCGCGTCTCCCATGCGGGCCGGCATTTCCAGGTCGATGACTACCAACTGCGTCCGGCCGGAACCTTCCGGCCGCGCCCGACGATCTATCTCGGGGGCGAGTCGGAGCCCGCCCGTGCACTGGCGGCGGAGCGGGCCGACGTCTGGTTCATCAACGGGCAGCCCCTCGACGAGGTCGCGGCGCTGATCGCCGACGTCGCCCGCCGGCCCGCCACGAACGCGCCGCTGCGCTACGGCCTGTCGGCCTTCGTCATCGCCCGGGAGACGGACGCCGAAGCGCAGGCCGAGCACGCCCGGCTGCTGGCCCTGGCCGATCGCGACACCGGCTTGCGGGCCGACACGCGGGCGCGCACCGACGCGGCGAGCGTGATGTTCGCCAAGACCGATGCGGCGGCCTCCCGGCATGTGGGCACCAATGGCGGGACGGCCGCCGGTCTCGTGGGCAGCTACGACACGGTCGCGGCCCGCATCCGCGCGTTCCACGCCGCCGGCATCGAGCTGTTCATGCTGCAGTTCCAGCCGTTCGAGGCCGAGATGCGGCGCTTTGCCGAGCAGATCCTGCCCCGGGTGCGCTGACGCCTACGGGTAGCGTGCGAACCGGTGCTGCGCGGCCATGCCGACCAGCATGGCCGCGACGAAGACCGCGACGGGCAAGGCGCCCGTCGACAGGGCCGCGACGGCCGGGCCGGGGCAGAAGCCCGAGAGGCCCCAGCCGATGCCGAACAGCGCGGCGCCCGCGACCAGCGGCCGGTCGATCCGGCGCTTCGTCGGAAGCTCGAAGTCCGTATCGAAGGCCGGGTGCGGCAGGCGACGGGCCAGGGCGTAGCCGGCACCCGCCACGCCCACCGCGCCGCCGAGGACGAAGGCGAGGGACGGGTCCCAGGCCCCCGTGACGTCGAGGAAGCCCCGCACCCGCGTCGGATCGAGCATGCCCGACAGGGACAGCCCGAGGCCGAAGATCAGCCCGGCGGCCAAAGCCGCGACGATGCGGGGCGCGGCGTTCATGCGAGAACCCTGAGGAGCGCGACGGTGAGCATGCCGCTCGCGAGGAACACCAGCACCGCCGCGAGCGAGCGGGTTGAGAGCCGGGCGAGGCCGGCGACCCCGTGGCCGCTGGTGCAACCGGAGCCCAGGCGCGTTCCGAACCCGACGAGGAGGCCGGCGAGAGCCAACACCGGCAGCGAGGCGATGATGTGCATCTCCGGCCAGGCGCCTGTGGCATAGGCGAAGAGGGGAGGCCCCGCGATCAGGCCGGCCACGAAGGCGAGGTCGACGAGCCAGCGCGTACCGCGACTGCGGCCGAGCCCGGCGACGAGGCCGCTGATGCCCGCGATGCGTCCGTTCAGCAGCATCAGAAGGGCCACGGAGAGGCCGATCAGCGCCCCGCCCGCGAGCCCCGAGACAGAGGTGTTCATGGGCCGTCCGGTCAGGTTGGAAAGACACTCACCGCGCCATGCCCCAGCGCCGCACGGTGAGTCGCTCGAAAGCCGCGAAGACCACGTTCTCGACGACGAGCCCGATCATGATGACGAGGACGAGGCCGGCGAAGACCCGGTCGGTATAGAGTTCGTTGCGATTCTGGAAGATGTACCAGCCGAGGCCGCCGCGCCCGGAAGCGGCGCCGAAGACGAGTTCGGCCGCGATCAGGGTGCGCCAGGCAAAGGCCCAGCCGATCTTGAGGCCGGACAGGATCGCCGGCAGGGCGGCCGGGATCAGGATCTGCAGCACATAGGCCGGGCCGCGCAGGCCGTAGTTGCGGCCCGCCATGCGCAGGGTCTCGGGCACGCCCTGGAAGCCCGAATAGGTGTTGAGCGCCATCGGCCACAACACGGAGTGGATCAGCACGAAGATCAGGCTGCCGGAGCCGAGGCCGAACCAGAGCAGCGCCAGCGGCAGCAGGGCGATGGCCGGCAGCGGATTGAACATCGCCGTCAGGGTCGAGAGCAGGTCGCGGCCGAACTGGGTCGAGACGGCGAGCGTCGTCAACAGGAAGGCCAGGACGATGCCGTAGACGTAGCCCTGCAGCAGAACGGTGAGCGAGATCCGGACGCGATCCAGCAATTCGCCGTTGGCGAGGCCGTCGACGAGGGCCGACATCGTGGCGACGAAACCCGGCAGCAGCAGGTCGTTGTCCTGGTAACGAGCCAGCCCCTCCCAGACGAGGGCCAGGACGGCGACAATGAGGCCCTTGCGCAGCCAGTCCTGCTGCCAGAGCCGGGCCCCGAGCGGCAGCGCCCGCTCCACGGGCGCTTCCACGAAAGGCGCGAGCGCCCGGTCGTATTCCGGACGGATCGGCGGCACGAGGCTGGATGTCATCGCGCAGGCGCCAGGTTGGTTTCGGGATCGGTCTCGAACAGGCGCGTGTGCAGGCGCTGTACAGCCTCCTGGAAGGCCTCGCCGCCGATGCTGGAGAGGTCGAAGTCGTGGCTGTTGAATTCCGCCCGGACCCGGCCCGGATGGGGGGAAAGCAGCGCGACCCGGTTGCCGACGACGAGGGCCTCCTCGATGGAATGGGTGACGAAGAGCAGGGTGAAGCGGGCTTCGTCCCAGAGAGCCAGCAATTCCTCCTGCATCCGGCGGCGCGTCAGGGCGTCGAGCGCCGCGAACGGCTCGTCCATCATCAGCACCTTCGGCTGCATGGCGAGCGCCCGCGCGATGGCGACGCGCTGCTTCATGCCGCCCGAGAGCTGGTGCGGATAGCTGTCGGCGAAGGGGGTGAGGCCCACCTTGTCGATGTAGTGTCGCGCCCGCTCCGCCGCCTCGCGCCGGCCGAGCGCCTTGGCCGCGCGCAGGGGAAAAGCGACGTTCTGCGCCACCGTCTTCCAGGGTGGCAGTTGGTCGAATTCCTGGAAGACGACGATGCGGTCGGGACCGGGTTCGCGCACCGGCACGCCAGCGAGCGTGATCGTGCCCTCCACCGGCGTGATGAAACCGGCCGCCGCCTTGAGCAGCGTGGACTTGCCGCAACCCGATGGCCCCAGCAGCACGAAGCGGTCGGCCTCGTGAATGTCGAGGTCGATGCGATGCGTCGCCCGCACCACCCGCTCGGGCGTGCGGTATTCGAGCGTCACGCCCTTGATGCGCAGGAGCGGCGAGGATTCGGGCGCGGCGGCTCGGGCGGGGGCCGCCTCACGACGGACCGGGCCGTGCGCGCGGGGTTCCGCCGGCTCGAGGATAGACAGGTCGGACCGGGTGGCGGCAGAGATCAGGGTGACCCGCGTCAGCTGCCTGTGGTGATGCGCGGATCGGCGAAGAAGTAGTCGCCGATCGCCTGGGGCTCGTTCTTGATCGCCCCGACCCGATGCATGAACTTGCCCAAGCCGAGGGTGTTCTCCGGCGTGACCTTGAAGGTCACGGCTGGGTTCGTGATGATCTTCGTCAGCAGGGCGGGGTCGATCTTGCTGCCATTGATCCGGAGGTAGATTTCGGCCGCCTTCTCCGGGTTCTGGGTGATGAACTTCGCGGCGTCGTCCAGTGCGTCCAGGAAGGCTTTGTAGGTCTTCGGGCTGGTCTTGTAGAAATTCTCCGTGGCGTAGAGCACGGTGGAGGAGGCCGGGCCGCCCTGGACGTCGTAGGAGTTCAGGACGACGCGGGCCTTCGGGTTCTCGGCGAGTTCCTGGTCCTGGAACGGCGGGTTGCCGAAATGACCGCTGATCTCGGTGCCGCCCTTGATGATCGCGGCCGCCGCTTCCGGATGGGGGACGGCGACGCTGATCTTGTCGAGCCTGGCGAAGTCCTTGTCGCCCCAGAGCTTCGCCGAGGCCATCTGCAGGATGCGCGACTGCACCGAGACGCCGACGGCCGGCAGCGCGATGCGGTCCTTCTCGCTGAAATCCGCGATGGTCTTCACGTCGGGATTGTTGGTGACGAGGTAGTAGGGAAAGTTGCCGAGCGATGCGACGCCCTTGACGCTTTGGCGGCCCTTGGTGCGGTCCCACAGGGTGAAGAGCGGGCCGACGCCGGCGCCGGCGATCTCGATATTGCCAGACAGCAGGGCGTCGTTCACCGCCGAGCCGCCGGAGAGCTGGACGTACTCGACCTTGATGTCGAGGCCGGCCGCCTTGCCGTGCGTCTCGATCAGCTTCTGGTCCTCGACGACGTTGAGGAGCAGGTAGACGACGCCGAACTGCTTGGCGATCCGCAACTGGCCCTCGGCCGCCATCGCCGTGCCCGCCAAGGATCCGGACAGTGCGAGCCCGCCGAGCAGGGCCGCCGCCCAACGCCGCGAGAGGCCGGTGCGTTGCTTCGTCATCATCAAGCCTGTCGCCGTATTGGTTCGCGCGGACTGCAAATTCGGTCCGTATAGCGCCCGCGAAGGTGATTGCCGGGGCTCGATACGTCAATAAGATTGAACTCTCTATTCGGGAGGTCTTGGAGAACGTTTGTCTTTCGGGCAGGGGGTCAGCAGATATTTCATGCTGACGTGAATTTTAGAGCCGGAATTTCCTCCGGCAGGACGGAGGAGAGCGACTGGGCGTGACCCGCCGGAGAGAATTTGCCGCCGACGTGGCTGCATCACCCCGCGCAAGCTGCCGGGAATACAATCTCGTCCAAGCCGAATGTCGCGCAGGCTTTTGATCTCCGGAACGATTGAAAAACGAAAACGCGTTCGCTTGCCCAGGCATATTGAATACGTTTGAATTACAGGGCGCCGACGCGAAGACCACGACCCGGTCCGTTCGGCGCCTCGTCAAAATCTCTCCGGATCAATGTTGCCATGCCCCCTGACGCCTCGCGCCGGTCCGCGCACCGACGCGGTTTCCTTCGGCTCGCCGGCGGTGCCGCCGGCGCCATCGGCATCGCCAAAGCCGCGTGGGCCGCCGACGGGGGCGAGACCTTGACTGTGCCCGAGTGGAGCCGTGCCCCGGGGGCGCCGGTGGCCTCGCCGCCCTATGGTCAGCCCTCTGCGTTCGAGCGGCTGGGCCGCCGGCCTCGCTCGGTCCCGGCCTTTCCCGGCGCGGCCTCCACGGGCACGCCGCTGCAGCACCTCCACGGCATCATCACGCCCAACGGCCTGCATTTCGAGCGCCACCATGCCGGCGTGCCGGCGATCGACCCGGACCGGCATCGGCTGGCGATCCACGGCCTCGTCGAACGGCCCCTCGTCCTGACCATGGACGACCTCGTTCGGATGCCCGCCGTGTCGCGCATCCATTTCCTCGAATGCTCCGGCAACACGCCTTGGCTCGGAGCCAAGCCCACCTGGACCCTGCAGGAGAGCCACGGCCTCCTCTCCTGCGCCGAGTGGACCGGCGTCGAGCTCGCCACCCTCCTCGACGAGGTCGGGGTGAAGCCGGGGGCGGCCTGGATCCTGGCGGAGGGGGCGGATGCGGCCGGGATGACCCGCAGCATCCCCCTCGATCTGGCGCGCGACGGCGCCATCCTGGCCTATGCCCAGAACGGCGAGCGGCTGCGCCCGGAACAGGGTTACCCCCTGCGGCTGTTTCTTCCCGGCGTCGAGGGCAACCTCAGCATCAAGTGGCTGCGCCGCTTGAAAGTCGGCGACCAGCCGTTCCAGACCCGCGAGGAGACGGCGAAGTACACCGACCTGATGCCGGACGGCTCGGCGCGCCAGTTCACGTTCCTCATGGAGGCCAAATCCGTCATCACCACGCCCTCCGGCGGCGAGCGCCTGGGGGAGCCCGGCTTTCGCGAGATCCGGGGGCTGGCCTGGACCGGACGCGGACGGATCACGGGTGTCGAGGTTTCCACCGATGGCGGGGCGCGCTGGAAGGCGGCGACCCTGGAGGGGCCGGTGCTGCCACGCTGCCTCACGCGATTCCGGCTGCCCTGGCGCTGGGCGGGCGGCCCGGCACAGCTCCTGAGCCGCGCCACCGACGAGACGGGCTATGTCCAGCCCGCCCGCGCGACGCTGGTGTCATTGCGCGGAACTCAGTCCTTCTACCACAACAACGCGACGTTCGGCTGGGCGGTCGCCGCCAATGGAGGCGTCAGCCATGCGGGCTAACCTGTTCGGAGCGCTCGCCGGCCTCGTGCTGACCGGCGCGGCTCTCGCCGATCCCGCCGGCCCGGCGGCACCGCTGCACCCGGCGCCCGCCCGCCTCGGGATCGGTCAGCCGGCGAGCCCGCAGGATCTGGCCGCCTGGGACATCGACGTGCGGGCCGATGGCCAGGGCCTCCCCCAGGGGCACGGAAGCGTCCGCGACGGCGCGGCCCTGTTCGGCGCGCGCTGCGCGGCCTGCCACGGCGCGCGCGGCGAGGGGGCAGCGGCC
>NZ_JAQGKL010000278.1 GCF_028290105.1 Methylobacterium sp. | reverse complement strand
CCGACATGGGGCTCTGCGCCTCGCGAGGTTGGCTCGGGGATTTCGGCGTCTCCGTTGGCGCATCGACCTTGGGGGCAGCCCGCCACGCCACGGTCTCTCCGGGACGCCGCGCGGTCGTGACGACCGGTCCGTCCTCTTCCATGCGAAGCACGGTCGCGCCGTGGGCCTTGAGGAAGGGCCGGTCGAAGACGAGGCGGGCGGCGCAGCCCGACGGCGCTTCGCGCCCCGTGATCAGGATGTCGGCCCGCGCGCAGTCTTCCGCGAGGGCTCGCTTGTCGGTGACGAGCGCGACCTTCCGGCCATCGCTCAAGGCGACGGTGCAGCCGAGTCGGTCGCATCGGGTATCCACTGCCTGTCCGACTTGCCCCGCTTTGCGTCCATCCCCATCGGCCTTCAGCCACTGTTCGAGGACGAAGCCTGGCGGACGCCCGAGCGTGGTCAGGCGGCCGCTGCGATCGCGGATTGCCGCGCCGCCGCCCTCGCGGTCGATGTAGATGTCCGGCCGCGCGGGCCGAATCGCGAGGGCCAGTCCGAGAACGGCTGGGACCAATCCGAGCCAGCGCAGGGACGACGCCGGTAGCGTCAGGGTCACGAGGGCGACTGCGAGCAGCGCCAGGGCGCCGACACCGAAGGCGGGCACCACGTAGGTTGCGTGTCCGAACCCGGCGATCCACGTCGAGATCGTGAGCATACCCTTCACCGCCAGCCCCATCGCCCACCAGACCGGCTGATCGAGGGCGAAGGGATAGGCGAGGATGCCCAGCACTGCCGCTGGCATCACCGCGAGGGAGACGAGGGGCAGGGTCAGGGCATTCCCGATCAAGCCGAAGGGCTGCACGGTCTGGAAGTGGTAGGTGGCGAAGGGCGCGGTGGCGATCTGCGCCACGAGCGTGGTCGCCAGCGTTCCGATGACCGCAGCGGCGGTGAGCCCCACGGCGCGGGCGATCCGGCCGGCGCCCTCGCGGCGCCACGGCTGACGGCCGATGAGTGGCGCGCAGGCGATCAGCCCCGCCACCGCCCCGAAGGACATCTGGAAGCTCGGTCCGAGGAGGCCCTCGGGCTCGCGAGCGAGCGCGATGATCGCCGCGAGCGCGAGATTGCGCATGCTCAGCGCCGGACGGTCCACCAGGATGGCGCCCAGCATCACCAGTGTCATGATCAGCGAGCGCTCGGCGGCGATGTCCCAGCCCGAGAATACGCAGTAGGCGGTGACCCCGACCATGGCGAAGGCGGCGGCGATCTTCTTGATCGGCCATGACAGCGCCGCGTGCGGGATCAGTGCGAGCGCGGCGCGCACCAGCCAGAACACGACCCCGGCGGCCAGCACCATGTGCAGTCCCGAGATCGAGACGACGTGATAGATGCCCGCCGCGCGCAGCACGTCGTTCGTCTCGGTGTTGATGAGGCCGCGCTTGCCGGTGACCAGGGCCGCCGCGACGGCGCCCGCCTGTCCGCCGTTGGCGTCGGTGATGCGCCGGGTCAGCGCGTTGCGGGCGGCGTCGACCTGGGCGGCCAAGCGGTTCTGCCAGGAGGGCGCTGCCAAAGGGGGGCGGACCTCGATCTTGCCCACCAGCGATCCGACGGCGCCGAGACCCTTGAAGAAGGCGTCCCGGGCGAAGTCGTAGCCGCCCGGCCGCGCGGCCTCGGGCGGCGGCAACAGCCGCGCGGTGGCGGCAATGCGGTCTCCCGGCTTCAGAACGGGCGCTTTGCGGTAGGACACCCGCACCCGGGTCGGACGCGCCTCGGGCGCCAAAGTGCCGAAGCTCTCCACGCGCACGATTAGACGCGCCCCTTCCTCGCGTTCGTCGAGGCCCTCGATGGTTCCGACGAGGTGGGCGATCGTCGTCCGGGCGAGGATCGGGCCCGCCACCCGCTGGACCCGCAGGGTCGCTGCCGCGAACCCGAGGAACGCGGCGATGCCGGCAAGCACGAGCCCCAGGGTGAAGGGACGCGCGGCCAGGAGGGGCGTCAGGGCGGCGAGGGCGATCGCGGCGACCAGCGGCGCGGCGAGGTGCGGTGGGCCCTGCGTACCCGCGAAAAAGGCCAGGATGCCGAGCGCGAAGGCGACGGCCAGCCAGGGAAACAGCCGGCGCTGCTCGATCTCGCGGGCCCATCCGGTCTCGAACCAGGCGCGCACGAGCGGCACGGCCGGGCGACGCAGGGCACCGAGGCGCGAAAACCGCCCCCTCGCCGCCCCCGCCCGCGCTTGTGCCATCGCTCGCCACCCCCACCGCGCAGCGGACCCGGCGCGGCATGTCACGTTTTCTTAACGCTTCGCTCCGCGCATGCTACACGCGCGATCTCGGGCCGGTCGATCCGCCTCCCGCCCGTTCCAACAGCCACTCCAAGTCAAGATTGATGTCGTCAGCCGTCGTCACGCGCTTCGCGCCCTCGCCCACGGGCTACCTGCATATCGGCGGGGCCCGCACGGCCCTGTTCAACTGGCTCTATGCCCGCCGCTTCGGCGGTCGCATGCTGCTGCGGATCGAGGATACCGACCGCGAGCGCTCCACCCAGGGCGCCATCGACGCGATCCTCGACGGCATGCGCTGGCTTGGCCTCGACTGGGACGGCGACGTCATCTTCCAATACGCCCGCGCCGAGCGCCACCGCGAGGCGGCGATGAGCCTGCTCGCCTCCGGCAACGCCTATCGCTGCTACGCGACGCCGGATGAACTGACCGCGATGCGGGAGGCGGCGCGCGCCGAGGGCCGTCCGCTGCGTTACGACGGGCGCTGGCGCGACCGCGATCCCTCCGAGGCCCCGGCCGGGGTCAAGCCGGTGATCCGCCTGCGGGCGCCGACCACCGGCGAGACCGTCGTGGAGGACGGCGTGCAGGGCCGCGTCGTCTGGCAGAACAAGGATCTCGACGACCTCGTGCTGCTACGCTCCGACGGCAACCCGACCTACATGCTCGCCGTGGTGGTGGACGACCACGACATGGGCGTGACCCAGGTCATCCGGGGCGACGACCACCTCACGAACGCCGCCCGCCAGCGCCAGATTTCCGACGCGCTGGGCTGGGCGGCACCCGCCATGGCGCATATCCCGCTCATCCACGGGGCCGACGGCGCCAAGCTCTCGAAGCGCCACGGGGCGCTCGGCGTCGACGCCTACCGCGACCTCGGCTATCTGCCGAGCGCGCTTCGCAACTACCTCGTTCGCCTCGGCTGGAGCCACGGCGACCAGGAGGTGTTCTCTACCGAAGAGATGATCGCCGCCTTCGACCTGAAGGCCATCGGCCGCTCGCCCGCCCGCTTCGACTTCGCCAAGCTGGAGAACCTGAACGGCCTCTACATCCGGGGCGCGGCGGACGCAGATCTCGTGCGCGCCATCGAGGACGTGCTGCCGGCCCTCGGTCCGGCGCGTGGCATCGCCGCGCCGCTGGCTCCGGAACTTCGCGAAAAGCTCACCGCCGCGATGCCGGGTCTGAAGGAGCGGGCCAAGACCCTCGTGGACCTGCTCGACAGCGCCTATTACCTCACTGCGGCGCGACCGCTCGCCCTCGACGAGAAGGCCAAGGGCCTGCTCGGCGACGAGGCCCGCGCGCGCCTTGCCGCCCTTCTGCCCGCCCTGGAGGCCCTGCCCGACTGGAACGCCGCCACGACGGAAGCCGCCGTCCGGCACTTCGCGGAGGCGAACGCGCTCAAGCTCGGCCTGATCGCGCAGCCGTTGCGGGCGGCGCTGACCGGGCGCGCGACCTCCCCGCCGGTCTTCGACGTGATGGCGGTTCTGGGCCGCGAGGAATGCCTCGGCCGCCTGCGCGATCAGGGTGCCGCCTGAGGGTTGCATCAGCCTGCGCGGCCGCGTGCAACATTCGGCGAAAGCCTGACAAATCGGCCTGGATTTCGCTTGGGTTTGGGTGAGAGGCGGGGCGTCGGTTGATGACGCTCCGCCGATCCGCTACCCCCATGCTCGTGTGAGCAGGTGCAGCATGCGCTGTGCCTGCGCCCCGGCCCCGGGTGGTGGAATCCATCGCCATGCGGGCCGGCGCCGCCCCGCTGCCACGAAAGGGTCCAGGTCTCCATGAGCGCCTCCAGCACGATCACCGTGGGCGACGACCACGTCGAGCTCCCGATCAAGACCGGCACCATCGGTCCCGACGTCATCGACATCGGGAAGCTCTACGCGAAGACGGGCAAGTTCACCTTCGATCCCGGATTCACATCGACCGCGTCCTGCGAGTCGAAGATCACCTACATCGACGGCGATGCGGGCGTTCTCCTCTACCGCGGCTACCCCATCGAGCAGATCGCCGAGCAGGGCGACTTCCTCGAGACCTGCTACCTGATGCTGTTCGGCGAATTGCCGACCCCGGCCCAGAAGGCCGATTTCGACTACCGGATCACGCGCCACACCATGGTGCACGACCAGATGAACCGGTTCTTCCAGGGCTTCCGCCGTGACGCCCATCCGATGGCGATCATGGTCGCCTGCGTCGGCGCCCTCTCGGCGTTCTATCACGACTCCACCGACATCTCGGACGACAAGCAGCGCATGGTCGCCTCCATGCGGATGATCGCCAAGATGCCGACGCTGGCGGCGATGGCCTACAAGTACTCCATCGGCCAGCCCTTCGTGTATCCGAAGAACGACCTCGACTACACCTCGAACTTCCTGCGGATGTGTTTCGCTGTGCCGTGCGAGGAATTCAAGGTCAATCCGATCTTCGCCCGCGCGCTGGACCGGATCTTCATCCTGCATGCCGATCACGAGCAGAACGCCTCGACCTCGACCGTGCGGCTCGCCGGCTCGTCCGGCGCCAACCCGTTTGCCTGCATCGCGGCGGGCATCGCCTGTCTCTGGGGGCCCGCCCATGGCGGCGCCAACGAGGCGGCCCTCAAGATGCTGGAAGAGATCGGGCACCCCGAGAACGTGGCGAAATATGTCGCCAAGGCCAAGGACAAGAACGATCCGTTCCGCCTGATGGGCTTCGGCCACCGGGTCTACAAGAACTACGATCCGCGCGCCCGGATCATGCAGAAGACGACGCACGAGGTCCTGGGCCAGCTCGGCATCAAGGACGATCCGCTGCTCGAAGTCGCCGTGCAGCTCGAGCAGATCGCCCTGAAGGACGACTACTTCATCGAGAAGAAGCTCTATCCGAACATCGATTTCTATTCGGGCATCACCCTGAAGGCGATGGGCTTCCCGACCTCGATGTTCACGGTGCTGTTCGCGCTCGCCCGCACCACGGGCTGGATCGCGCAATGGGCCGAGATGATCGAGGACCCGTCCCAGAAGATCGGCCGCCCGCGCCAGCTCTACATCGGCCCGGCCCAGCGCGAATACGTCGCCATCGACCAGCGCGCCTGAGCCCACGAAAAGCCCCGCCGGAACGGATCCGGCGGGGCTTCTTTCTCTCGCAAACACATTCCCGACCGCCGGGCGGAACGCTGACGCCGGTCAGTGCGGCCGCGCGCGGTCCACCACGGCGCGCGCGGCCGCGAAGGCCTCCTCGGCATCGAGGTCCGTCGTATCCAGGATGACCGCATCGGCCGCCGCCTTGAGCGGTGCCGTCGAGCGCTGAGCGTCGCGCGCGTCGCGGGCGACGATGTCCGACAGGATGGCGCTCAAGGTCGCGGACTCGCCGCGGCGCAGCAATTCGAGGTGGCGGCGCCGGGCACGCTCCTCGGGCGCCGCCGTGATGAAGAGCTTCACCGGCGCGTTGGGGCACACCACCGTGCCGATGTCGCGGCCGTCGAGCACGGCGCCGCTGCCGCCCCCGGCGAAGCGCTGCTGCCAGGCGAGCAGTGCTGCCCGCACCGCAGGCACCGCCGAGATCCGCGAAGCCGCCTCGCCCATTGCCCGCTCGCGCAGGCGCGGATCGGCGAGGCGGTCGGCGATCAGGCTCGCGGCGGCGCGCGCGGCGGCTTGGTGGTCGTCGAGGTTGAGGCCCGCATCGATCACCGTCAGCGCCACGGCGCGGTAGAGGAGCCCCGTATCGAGGTGGGGCAGGCCGTAATGCGCGGCGAGGCGCTTGGCCAGGGTGCCCTTGCCGGAGGCGGCGGGGCCGTCGATCGCAATCACCATCGGCATCGCGGGTCAGCCCTCGATCCGGCCGCCGAGGGCCCGCATCGTCGGCAGGAAGCTCGGGAA
>NZ_JAQGKL010000264.1 GCF_028290105.1 Methylobacterium sp. | reverse complement strand
GTGGCCAGGCAACGATACACGTCGGTGTGAGAACCGGTCGAACCTTCACTCCAGCTCGGCAACCGAAGCAATACCAGCGACGCCGAGGCGATCGTAGGCAACCTTGGTCTGGACGCGTCTGTCCGGGGACAACCGATAACGGCTAACGTCTGTAAGATGGGGCCAGCGGTTCTGGCCGATAACCGCCATTATGACTATCTCGCGCAGAACCGGCTTCTCCCTTTCGCGGTGTGGTGGTTCAGCGGCCGTAGATGTCCTCGACGCGGATGATGTCGTCCTCGCCGGTGTAGGAGCCGACCTGGACCTCGATGAGCTCGAGCGGGATCTTGCCCGGGTTGGTGAGACGATGCATCGAGCCGATGGGCAGGTAGACCGCCTCGTTCTCGTGCACGAGGACGACGGCGTCGTTGAGGGTGACCTCGGCGGTGCCCTTGACCACGACCCAGTGCTCGGCGCGGTGGAAGTGCTTCTGCAGCGAGAGCCGCCCGCCCGGCGTGACCATGATGCGCTTGACCTGGAAGCGCTCGCCGATGTCGATGCGCTGATACCAGCCCCAGGGCCGGTACATGCGCCGATGCGCATCCGCCTCCGGGTGGGCCCTCTCCCGCAGGCGGCTCACGAGGTCCTTGACCTGGCCGGCGCGCGCCTTCGAGGTCACCAGCACGGCGTCGGGGGTGGTGACCACCACGACATCGTCGAGGCCGACGACGGTGGTCAGGTGCTCGCCCTCGCTGTGGATCAGGCTGCCCCGGGTGTCGAGGGCCTCCACGCGGCCGCGCAGGGCGTTGCCGTCGCGATCGTGCGGCAGCACCTCCCAGACCGCGTCCCAGGTGCCGACATCGGACCAGGGGAAGGAGACCGGGCGCACGCCGGCCCGCTCGGTACGCTCCATCACGGCATAGTCGATCGAGGTCTTGGGGGCCCGGCTGAAGGCGGCGGCGTCCAGGCGCACGAAGTCGAGGTCGGTCACCGCGCCGTCGAGGGCGGCCCGGGTCGCGGCCAGGATCTCGGGGACGTAGGCTTCGAGTTCGGCCAGCATCACGTCGGCGCGGAACAGGAAGTAGCCTGAATTCCAGAGCGCGCCCTCCGCGATCAGGCGCTCGGCCCCGGCCCGGTCGGGCTTCTCGACGAAGCGCTCGACCCGGTGGTTGCCCGATGCCCCGTCGAGGGCGCCGCCGACGCGGATGTAGCCGTAGCCCGTGGCGGGGGTGGTGGGCGTGATGCCGAGGGTCATGATCTGCCCGGCGCGGGCGCCGGCGGCGGCGGCCCACGCGGCCTCCACGAAGGCCGGGGCGTCGCCGATGACGTGGTCGGCGGCCATGATCAGCACCACGGCCTGCGGGTCGCGCCGCGCGGCATGGAGCGTCGCCACCGCGACGGCGGCGGCCGAGTCGCGGCGCTCCGGCTCGAGGATGATGTCGGCCTCGATGCCGGTCTCGGCGAGCTGCTCGGCCACGATGAAGCGCGCGTCGCTGCTCGTGAGCACGGCGGGACGCGCGAACACGCTCGCCTCGCCCAGGCGCCGGGCCGTGTCCTGGAAGGTCGAGCTGTCGGGGGTCACGAGGCGCGTGAACTGCTTGGGCATGCTCTCGCGCGAGGCGGGCCACAGCCGGGTGCCCGAGCCGCCACACAGGATCACGGGGTGGATCAACCCGCCGGCACGCTCTGACATCGCGATCTCCCCTTAACCGGAACGGCAAAGCCCGACTGCGGACAGGTCCCCGCAATCAAGATTTCTGCCAGAACCCTCGATGCGTCCTAGCGTGTCCCGAGGCGGGCCGCCACGGGGGCGTCGCACCAGAGTCAAAGGCCGGTTATCGCGGACGGGCGAGCGCCTATTCGGCCGCTTGCCGCGCCGCGTAGCCGAGACGCCCATTCAGCTCCTCGATCAGCTTCACGGCGGCTTCCGCGATGACGGTGCCGGGCGGGAAGATCGCCGAGGCGCCGGCCGCGTAGAGGGCCTCGTAATCGCCCGGCGGGATCACGCCGCCGATGACGATCATCACGTCGCCGCGGCCCTGCTCGGTCAGCGCCGCCTTCAGTTCCGGTACCAGCGTCAGGTGGCCGGCGGCGAGCGACGAGACACCGACGATGTGGACGTCGTTCTCCACCGCCTGGCGGGCCGCCTCGGCCGGAGTCGCGAAGAGCGGTCCGATATCCACGTCGAAGCCGAGATCCGCGAAGGCGGACGCGATGACCTTCTGGCCGCGATCGTGGCCGTCCTGGCCCATCTTGGCGACGAGAATGCGCGGGCGGCGCCCGTCGTTCTCCTCGAAGGCCTCCACGAGCTTGCGAACGGTCTCGACCACCGGCGACATGCCACCCACCTCCCGCTTGTAGACGCCCGAGATAGAGCGAATCTCGGCCCGGTGACGGCCCCAGGCCTTCTCCAGCGCGTCCGAGATCTCGCCCACGGTGGCCTTGGCCCGCGCCGCCTGCACGGCGAGTTCGAGGAGGTTGCCGGTCCCTTGCGCCGCCGCCGTCAGGGCGCTGAGCGCGGCGTCCACGTCCGCCTGGCTGCGCTCGGCGCGCAGGCGCTTCAGCTTGTCGATCTGCAGGGTGCGGACATTGCCGTTGTCGACCCGCATCAGCTCGATGGCGCGGTCGTCGTCCGGCTTGAACTTGTTGACGCCCACGATCGTCTGGCGCCCGGAATCGATCCGGGCCTGGGCGCGGGCGGCGGCCTCCTCAATGCGCAGCTTCGGGATGCCGGCCTCAATGGCTTTGGCCATGCCCCCGAGCTCCTCCACCTCGCGCAGGTGCTCCCAGGCGCGGGCGACGATGTCTTGTGTCAACTTCTCGACGTAGTAGGAGCCGCCCCAGGGATCGACGATGCGGGTCGTGCCGCTTTCCTGCTGCAGGAAGAGCTGGGTGTTGCGGGCGATGCGGGCCGAGAAGTCGGTGGGCAGCGCCAGCGCCTCGTCGAGGGCGTTGGTGTGGAGCGACTGGGTGCCGCCCTGGGTCGCCGCCATCGCCTCGATGCAGGTGCGGGTGACGTTGTTGAACACGTCCTGCGCCGTCAGCGACCAGCCGGAGGTCTGGCTGTGGGTGCGCAAGGGAAGGGACTTGTCGCTCTTCGGCTCGAATTCCTTGACGAGCTTGGCCCAGATCAGGCGCGCGGCCCGCATCTTGGCGATCTCCATGAAGAAGTTCGTCGAGATCGCCCAGAAGAACGACAGGCGCGGGGCGAACTGGTCGATGGTCAGGCCGGCGGCGAGGCCCGCCTTGATGTACTCGACGCCGTCGGCCAGCGTGTAGGCGAGTTCGAGGTCGTTCGTCGCGCCGGCTTCCTGCATGTGGTAGCCGGAAATCGAGATCGAGTTGAACTTCGGCATGTGCTTGGAGGTGTAGGCGAAGATGTCGCCGATGATCCGCATCGAACCCGCCGGCGGGTAGATGTAGGTGTTGCGGACCATGAACTCCTTGAGGATGTCGTTCTGGATCGTGCCGGCGAGCTTTTCCGGCGCCACGCCCTGTTCCTCGGCCGCCACGATGTAGAGGGCGAGGATCGGCAGCACCGCCCCGTTCATCGTCATCGAGACGGTCATCTCGTCGAGCGGGATGCCGGAGAACAGCGTGCGCATATCGTAGATCGAATCGATTGCGACGCCCGCCATGCCGACATCACCCGAGACCCGCGGGTGGTCGGAATCGTAGCCCCGGTGGGTCGCGAGGTCGAAGGCCACCGACAGGCCCTTCTGCCCGGCGGCGAGGTTGCGCCGATAGAACGCGTTCGAATCCTCGGCCGTGGAGAAGCCGGCATATTGCCGGATGGTCCAGGGCTGCGTCACGTACATCGTCGGGTAGGGACCGCGCAGGTAGGGTGCGACCCCCGGAAAGGTGTTCAGGAACTCGATGCCCTCGCGGTCCTGCGGGCCGTAGACGCCCTTCACGGAAATACCCTCCGGCGTCATCCAGGGCTCGCCGGTGGGCGGAACCAGGGCCGGGACGGCGTCGGCCGCGTAGGGAACGGTCGCGAAGTCGGGGATGCGAGACGTCATGGGCTCTGGCTCGTGGGGCGCGTCGTGCCTGCATTATAGGTAAGCGCCGGATCGGAGCTACTCCTAACCGGACTTCGCGTCGAAGGGGCCGGCAAAACCGCGATTTTCGCCGCTGCGTCCGAAAATCTTTTGCGCATCGCGGCAAAAGTTTCTTCGCGCGGCAGAGATCCTTGGCGCGGCAGAGATCCTTGGCGCGGCAGAGATCACGGTTCCGCTACTCGGCGGCCATCCGGCGCGGGGCGAGGCCCTCGACCTCGGCCGCCACGGCGGCCACCACCGCGCGCAGGTGCCAGACCAGCTCCGAGAAGCCCGGCGTGACCGCGAGGGTCGCCTCGTTCATGTAGAGGCCGCGATTGATCTCGATCTGGAGCGCGTGGCGCTCGACGTTCGGCTCGCCGTAATGCTCGGTGATGAAGCCGCCCGCATAGGGCTTGTTGCGCAGGACGCGGTAGCCCCGGGCCCGCAGGTGGTGCTCGAAGGCATCGATCAGGACCGGCGCGCAGGCGGTGCCGAAGCGGTCGCCCAGGATGATGTCGGCCCGGGCCGACTCGTCACGGCCGAGGCTCGACGAGGGCATCGAGTGGCAGTCGATCAGGATGGCGTGCCCGAACTGGCGTGCGGTGCGCTGGATCAGGCCGCGCAGGGTTCGGTGATAGGGCTTGTACAGGCGTTCGATCCGCTCGATGGCGACCTCGACCGGCAGCCGCCCGCGATAGATCTCCTGCCCGTCGGCGACGAGGCGCGGGATCGTGCCGAGGCCGCCCGCCACCCGCATGGAGCGCGTGTTGGCGAAGGCCGGCAGGCGCCCGTCGAACATGCGCGGGTCGAGTTCGTAGGGTTCCCGGTTCACGTCGAGATAGGCGCGCGGGAAATGCGCCCGCATCAGCGGTGCGCCAAGGTCGACCACCGGGGCGAACAGGCGGTCCACATGCGCGTCCTCGGAGCGGCGCAGCGCCAGACCGGCCAGACGCGAGGCGGCAAGGAAGGCCGGCGGATAGACCGCGCCGGAATGGGGCGTGTTGAACACGAAGGGCAGGCTGTGCGTCGCCGGTTCGTCCACCGTGAAGGCGGGGTCGAAAGCGGTCACGCCAGCCGCATCGGGGTTCGGCAACGGCTCGGTCATCGCGGCGCGGGCGCCTCGGTGCGGACGGGACAACGCATCGACCCACTCTGCGGTTTGCCGGCTGGCCTGTCCAGCATGACGGCTGTATGCGAAGCCGCTCGGCGGTGCCGTTGAACACCCCGGCCACGACCGCTCGGCAACGTCTTGTTTACCAAGTCGGGTCTTTGTGGAAAGAACAAACCGAATCAAAGGCACAGGACGCCGCTCGATGAAAATCCTCCTGGCGGAAGACGACAACGACATGCGCCGCTTCCTGGCCAAGGCGTTGCAGAACGCCGGCTACGACGTGCTGTCGTTCGACAACGGCCTGTCGGCCTACAACCGCCTGCGCGAAGAGCCCTTCGAACTGCTCCTCACCGACATCGTGATGCCCGAGATGGACGGCATCGAGCTGGCGCGCCGCGCCACCGAACTCGACCCCGACATCAAGGTGATGTTCATCACGGGCTTTGCCGCCGTGGCGCTGAACCCGGATTCCAAGGCTCCCAAGGACGCCAAGGTGTTGTCGAAGCCCTTCCACCTGCGCGACCTCGTCAACGAGGTCGAGAAGCTGCTGGCCGCCTGAGGGCGGAAATCCCCGCGTCACCGCCTCGTTCCATCGCGAGACGGGCAGTAGGAAGAGCCGCCGCGCTCGCCTATATGCTCTGAGGATTGGGGTGGGGCCTTTCGCGCATGAAGCCGGTCACGATCTACACAACCGCGTGGTGCCCGTACTGCTCGGCGGCCAAGAGCCTGCTGCGCGACAAGGGCATCGCCTTCACGGAGATCGACGTGGAGAAGACGGCCGGCTCGCGCGGCACCATGGTGCAGCGCGCCGGGGGCCGCACCAGCGTGCCGCAGATCTTCGTGGGCGACACCCATGTGGGCGGCTGCGACGACCTCTACGCCCTCAACGGCGCCGGCAAGCTCGACCCGCTGGTGGCCGCATGAGCAGCGAATCCAAGAGCAGCGAGCCGACATTCACCGCCGCCTGCGTGCAGATGCGCTCCGGGCGCGATCCGCTGGCCAACCGCGATGCCGCCGTGGCCCTGGTGCGCGAGGCGGCGGATGCGGGTGCGCATTACGTGCAGACGCCCGAGATGACCTCGCTCGTCGAGCGCAGCAAGGCGAGCCTCTTCGAGAAGGTCACGGCCCAGGACGACGACCCGACCCTCGCGGCCCTGCGCGAGGTCGCCCGCGAACGCGGCATCGTGATCCAGATCGGGTCGCTGGCCGTGCGCAACGGCGACAAGGTCGCCAACCGCGCCTTCCTGATCGATGGGCAGGGTGCGATCACAGCCTCCTACGACAAGCTGCATCTCTACGACGTCGACCTGCCCAACGGCGAGCGCTGGCGCGAATCCGCCACCTATACGGGCGGCGCCTGCGCGGTCGTCGCCGACACGCCCTGGGCGCCGGTCGGGCTCGCCATCTGCTACGACATCCGCTTCCCGGCCCTCTACCGGGCGCTGGCCGAGGCGGGCGCCACGATCCTGACCGCGCCCGCCTGCTTCACCCAGCAGACGGGCGAGGCGCATTGGCACGTGCTCCACCGGGCGCGCGCCATCGAGACCGGCTCCTTCATGATCTCGGCGGCGCAAGGCGGGCACCACGAGGACGGGCGCGACACCTACGGCCATTCCCTCATCGTCGATCCCTGGGGCAAGGTGCTCGCCGACGCGAACGGAGCCGAGCCCGGCGTGATCCTGGCCGAAATCGACCTCTCCCGCGTCACCGAAGGCCGCGCCCGCATCCCGGCGCTCCAGCACGCCCGGCCCTTCACGGTGGAGCGGGTCGGACGTTCCGCTTGATCTTCCGTCCCCTGGCTTCAAGCCCCCGGTCCCGAACCCTGGTTCCATGATCCGCTACACCCTCGCCTGCGAGGCCGAGCACAGCTTCGAGAGCTGGTTTCCGTCGAGTGATTCCTACGACGAGCAGGCCGTGCGAGGTCTTGTGACCTGCCCGGTCTGCGGTTCGGCGCGGGTGGGCAAGGGCATGATGGCGCCCTCGGTCGCGCGCACCGATCGCGGCGCCCGCATTCCCGAACGCCCGGCCGAGGTGGTGCTGGAGGCGGGCCTGCCCGTGGCCGCATCGCCGCCCGTGCCGCAACTCGCGATGACGGAGCCAGAGCGGCAGCTACGCACCCTGATGCGAGCCATGCGCGAGCAGGTGACGCGCAACGCCGACGACGTCGGGCCGCGCTTTCCGGAGGAGGCGCGCCGGATGCATTACGGCGAGGCGGAAACCCGCTCGATCTACGGGGAGGCCAGCCTCGACGAGGCCCGCGCGCTCCTCGACGAGGGCATCGCGGTCGCGCCCCTGCCGCCGGCCTCCGACGACCGGCACTGACATCAGTGCTTGAGGGCTGCCGTTCCCGAAAGGGCGGCGAGCCCGAAGGCGATCAGCGCGTTCCAGCCGGCGAGCGAAACCCCGAACAGGCGCCAGGCGGCGGTGGAGCAATCGGCCACCCGGGTCGTCTTCAGGCTGTTCAGGAAATCACCGACAGCCGCGGGATTGGCTCCCGATCCCCCGCCGCAATCGCTGGGGCCGGGCCAGAGCGCCCACTCGGCCCCGGCGTGATAGACGCTCAAGCCCGCCCCGTAGAGCAGGCCGAGGGCGGCGAGGCCGAGCACCAGCCGCGTGGCCCAGGCCGGCAGGAACAGGCCGAGGAGGGCAAGCGGGATCGCGGCGTAGTAGGGGATGCGCTCCGTCAGGCAGAGCTTGCACGGCACGTAGCCCAGCACCCACTGGAAGTACCAGGCGCCCCCGAGGGTCAGCACGGACCCGGCGAGGAGCAGGAGGGCCGCCCGGCGCAGGCGCAGCAGCGTAACGTCATCCATCTTGGGAAAAGCACCGTCTCTAGAGAAGCACCTTGAACAGGACGAAGCCCAGGATGATCACCGCGACGGAGATCGCCGCCACGACGTTGAGGTGCCGGTCGAGTACCCCACGGATCTGGACGCCGTAACGCCCGAGAAGTCCAGCGAGCACGAAGAAGCGCAGCCCCCGCGTCAGCAGCGAGAGCACCACGAACCAGAATAGGTCGTAATGGGCGAAACCCGAAGTGATGGTCACGAGCTTGAAGGGAATCGGCGTGAGTCCCTTCAGCAGGATCACCCAGTGGCCGTACTGCGCGTAGGAGGCCTGGAAGGTCGCGGCCTTGTCGGAAAGGCCGTAGACCCGGAACACCCATTGGCCGATGGAATCGAACAGCAGCGCGCCGATGGCGTAGCCGAGCAGGCCCCCCGCCACAGAGGCCAGCGTGGTGACGAGGGCGTAGAACCAGACCCGGTCGGGCCGGCTCACCGCCATCGGCACCAGCATCACGTCCGGCGGCACGGGGAAGAACGAACTCTCGGCGAAGGCGACCGCCCCGAGGGCGTAGGGCGCCGAGGGCTTGCCCGAGAGCGCGAGGATCCACTCGTAGAGGCGACGGATCATGAAGGGTCCGGACAAGCTGGCGATGGCGGGCGGCGCCCTTTGATCACACCCCGCGCGGGCTGGCGAGCGGTCCCGGGCCGCGCTTGGCCGGAAAACGCGCATCGGCTCGCCCGCGACGGATCTGTTGACAGGAGGGAGGCCACGCGGCAGGACATTTTCCGCGTGCCCGCGTGGTGGAATGGTAGACGCGTCCGACTCAAAATCGGAAGCCGAGAGGCGTGGGGGTTCGAGTCCCTCCGCGGGCACCAATGACCGCACCGGCCAAGCGCCGTCTCGGCGGTCAGCCTGCCTCCAGAAAGCGCGTGATCCAGTGGCCGACGCGGGCGGCGTCGCTGGGATCGTCGAGAGACGCGAGGGCGTCGCTGCGCAGGCCCGTGTCCAGTTCGCCAAGCCGATGACCGGCGATCAGCTCCCGGGCGTAATCGGTCGTGAACTCCGGATGGAACTGGAACGAGATCGCGCGCCGGTTGGTGTAGGCCAGGATGCCGTGGGGCGTGAAGGCGTTGCCGGCGAGCGTGCGGGACGCGGGCGGCGCCTCGACGACCTGATCCTGGTGGATCGCCGGAACCGCCACCCGTGTCGCGTCGTCCATCCAGTGCGCCCGACCCTCGATCGCGTAGGCGTGCAGCCCGAGCCCCCAACCCTTGGGCGATTTCGCGACGCGTCCGCCATAGGCGTCCGCCATGACCTGATGCCCGAAGCAGAGCCCCACCAGCGGCGTGGCCGGATCGAGCCGGCGCAGGAAACCGATCAGCGTGCCGATCCAGGGAAGGGGGTCGTAGACACCGGCGGCCGATCCCGTGATCAGGACCGCGTCGAAGGAATCGGAATCCGACGGCCATTCGCCCTGGGTAATGGCGAAGATCGTGGTGTCGTGCCCGGACCCGATGAGGTCGGAAACCATCCGGCCATAGCCCGGATAGCGACCCCCGAGCCGCTCCGGCGGGGAGCCCGCCTCGAGGATCGCGATCTTCATCGGTGCATCATATCCAACGGCATCATGGCACTGGCCAAACCTCTCAGATCGCTGGATCGTAGGCCGGCGTGCCGACCCGCGTATCCGGCGTCGCCAGCCGCGTCGCGGCCAGCACCGCCAGCACCATCACCCCGAGGAAGATCGCGAAGATCAGCGGATTGTAGATGACCAGAGCGACGAAGCAGATCGCCGCCATGGCGAGCGCGAACGCGGGTGCGGCCGGATAGAGCGGCGCCCGATACGGACGCGCGAGGGCCGGCTCCGTGCGGCGCAGCCGGAACAGGCTCGCCATGCTCATCGCGTACATCACCAGGGCGCCGAACGCCGCCATGGTGACGATGCTGGCGGTCAGGGACTGGCCCGCGATGGTGACGAGGCTGTCGCTGTAGATCGCCGCGATGCCCACGACACCGCCGGCCAGCGTTGCGATGTGGGGCGTGCGGAAGCGCGGATGCACCCGGGCGAGGCCGCGCGGCAGGAAGCCCGCCCGCGCCAGGGCGAAGATCTGTCGCGAGTATCCCATGATGATGCCGTGGAAGGAGGCGACGAGGCCGAACAGCCCGAGCCAGACCAGCATGTGCAGCCAGCCGCTCGATTCGCCGACCACGCCCTTCATCGCCTGGGGCAGGGGGTCGTTGAGGTTGCTCAAGGCCCGCCAGTCGCCCGAGCCCCCCGCGAACAGCATCACGCCGAAGGCGAGCGCCGTCAGGGTGAGCACGCCGGTGATGTAGGCGACGGGAATGGTGCGCTTGGGGGCCCTGGCCTCCTCGGCGGCCATTGCCACGCCCTCGATGGCGAGGAAGAACCAGATCGCGAAGGGGATCGCCGCGAACATGCCGCCGATCGCCGGCCAGCCGAACGTCGCGGTGCCGGCCCAACCGTTCGCGGCGAAGTTCGACCAGGCGAAGGCCGGGGCGACCACGCCCATGAAGACGAGGAGTTCGGCCACCGCCAGGATGGTCACGAAGAGCTCGAAGGTCGCGGCGATCTGCACGCCGACGATGTTTAGGGTCATGAAGACGAGGTAGGCGCCGAGCGCCGCATGCTTCGGGTCGAGGCCCGGAAACTGTACGTTGAGGTAGGCCCCGATGGCGAGCGCAATGGCGGGGGGCGCGAACACGAACTCGATCAGCGTGGCGTAGCCGGCGATGCAGCCGCCCACCGGCCCGAAGGCGCGCCGGCTGTAGGCGAAGGGGCCACCGGCCTGGGGGATCGCGGTGGTGAGTTCGGTGAAGCTGAAGATGAAGGCGACGTACATCGCCGCCACCGCCATGGTGGTGACGAGGAAGCCGAGGGTCCCGGCCGAGGCCCAGCCGTAGCTCCAGCCGAAATACTCGCCCGAGATCACGAGGCCGACCGCGATGCCCCAGAGGTGGAAGGCGTTGAGGCTCTTGTCGAGTCCGTCCGTCTCGGTCTGCATCGCGCTGGCCCCGTTCGCCCGCCACGGGCCCGGCGGCTCAAGCAAGAGCGTTGCCGTCGGGGCGCGGGGACAGGCAGACCGCCGCATGGCTCTCAGGCGGCGCTGGTGCCCGGTCGCGCGCGTCGCCAGGACCGGCCGGTGATCGGCCCGGCATCGATGTCCTTCACCTGGATCTCCTCCGCCCGGAAATCCTTCCTTCGAATATCCATGGCATTGCCGCGCCAGACGATGGCGCCGCGCATCCAGGCGCTGGCCCACAGGAAGGGAATCAGCGCGTCGCGGATCACGAAGGCGAGGAGGAGTCTTGGGCGCCGGTACCAGCCCGCCCGCGCCGCCAGCGCCATCTCGGCCCCGTACCAGAGGGCGGCGAGCCCAAGGAGCAGGGTGGCGAGGGCGATCGAGGGTGCGGCCGCCAGTGCGAGTCCGAAGGGCGGAAGCGGTCCGCAGCCGATCTCGGGCGCAAAGAACAGCGGGAAGGTGACCCGCCGCAGGCGGGCCCAGCGCAACTGCCGTGACCAGACTTCGGCCAGCGTGCGGCGCCCAAGCGGCTGGTCGAAGGGCGCGGCGACGAGGTGGACCCGTGCGCCGGCCGCGCGCACGAGCTTGGTCGCCGCCGCATCCTCCGCGATCTCCGCCGCGAGCGCCCGGATGCCGCCGCGCGCCTCCAGGAAGGGCTTGTGCCAGAGCATGCTCTTGCCCTGGGCAAAGCCGAGGCCCAGGGCCTCGCCGGTATATTGCCAGCGCGCCTGAAGGGTGTTGAGGAAGGCGCACTCGACTTCGGCGAGAAAGCCGTCCGGCCGGGCGCCGATCGGCGTCGAGCAGACGAGGCCGGTGTCCGGCCGCCAAGCCGCCTGCAATTGCTGCAGGTAATCCGCCGGCATCAGCACGTTGGAATCGGCGAGCACCACCCAGTCGTGGCGGGCCGCCTCCCAGCCGCGCACGCAATTGTTGAGCTTCGGGTTGTCGCTGATGCGCTCCGCGCCGACGACGAGGCGCGCCGGCACGTCGGGATGGGCCGCCATCAGCCGGTGCAGCAGCGGCACGATGGGATCGGCGGCCTCCGCCACGCAGAAGACGATCTCGTAGCGATCGTAGGCGAGCCGGAAACCGCGCGTCAGCAATTCCTCGCTGAAGGCCTCGAGGCCACAGACCGGCCGCACCAGGGACACCGGGGCCCCCGGTGGGAACACCGATGCGCCATTGCGCCGCCCGAGGCGCAGGCCCGCCACCGCGATGCCGATGAGGTTGATCAGCGTCAGGGCCGCGCACAGCGCCAGGGCGACGACGGCCCCGGTCTCGGTCACGCCCCACATCGGCCACTCCCCCATCGACGGTCTTCCCCTTCGCGACGCGCGAGATCCTGTGGCGGATACGGCGGACACGACGCCGCAACCCGTTCCACACCGACGCCCCTAACAGCCACGATGCATCAGTCGTATGACAACCGAGGGCAGCGAGGGGGTGGGCGTGGCGGAACCGGCGCGGGTGGCGATCGTGGGCGCCGGCATGGCGGGGGCGAGCGCGGCGCGCCGCCTCGCGCAGGCCGGGTACGACATCACCCTGTTCGACAAGGGCCGTCAGGTCGGGGGCCGCATGGCGAACCGGCACGACCGCGAGACGGATCTGACCTTCGATCACGGCGCGCAGGTGATGCGGGCGCACGGCTCCGCCTTCCGGACCCAACTGGAGGCGTGGCTGGCGGCGGGCATCGTGGCACCCTGGGACGAACCGGGCAGCTTTGCCGCCGTGCCGGACATGACGGCCCCGGTGCGGGATCTGCTCGCTGGCCTCGAGGTCCATGTCGGCCGCACCGTGACGGGGTTCGCGCGCGAGGCGACGCGCTGGCGCCTCGCGCTCGCCGAGGCGGAGGAACCCCGGCTGTTCGATGCCCTCGTGCTCACCCCGCCGGCCCCGCAATCCCGGCGCCTCCTCGACGCGGCGGGTCTGGACCTGCCCGGCCTGGAGCGGGTGACCTACGCGCCGTGCTGGTCGCTGATGCTGGCCTGCGGCCAGGACCTTCTGTTTGCAGGCGACGTCCTGCGCCCCGGCGCGGGGCCGGTCGCCGCCATCTTCCGCGAGGGCGCGAAGCCGGGCCGGGCGGGGGCGTCGGCGTGCTTGACCGTCCATGCCACGCCGGACTGGTCGAGGACTCACCTCGAGGCGCCGCGCGAGGCAGTGCAGGCCGCCATGGTCGACGCCCTCGGAGATCTGTTCGGCGTGGCGATCACCCCGGAGCACGCCCGCGTCCACCGCTGGCGCTACGCCCTCGTCGAGAGCACCTGCGGCGCGCCCTGCCTCTACGATCCCGGCATGCGCCTCGGGTTCTGCGGCGATGGCTGCCTCGGCCCGCGCATCGAGGCCGCCTACGACAGCGGGTCGGCCCTGGCCGAAAGCCTCGTGGCGGATCTCGGATGACGACCCCCACTATGAAACCCAGACAATGAGTCTGCCGATCGTCTTCCACCCGGCCTATGAGGCGGCCCTGCCCGAGGGGCACCGCTTCCCCATGCGCAAGTATGGCCGGCTCGCCGAGATACTGGCGGCGCAGGGACTCGTGCCGAACGGGTTCGTCCGCCCCGAGCCCGCCGGGGCCGATCTCCTCGCCATTGCCCACGACCGCGCCTACGTGGAGGCGGTCCTGGCGCTGGATGTTACGCCGGCGATCGAGCGCAATATCGGCCTGCCGGTGGGCGAATCGGTGGTGGCCCGTTCCTGCGCCTCCGTGGGCGGAACCCTGCTGGCGGCTCGCCTCGCCCTGGCGCAGGGCATCGCCGGCAGCACGGCCGGCGGCAGCCACCACGCGCGCCGCGACACGGGGGCCGGCTTCTGCATCTTCAACGATGTCGCTGTGGCCGCCCGCACCCTGCACGCGGAGGGGACGATCGCGCGGGCCCTCGTGGTCGATTGCGACGTCCACCAGGGTGACGGCACCGCCGATTGCCTGAGCGGGACGCCCGATCTCTTCACCCTCTCGATCCACGCCGAGAAGAACTATCCGACTGCCAAAATCGCGGGTGACCGCGACGTCGGGCTTCCCGACGGAACCGACGATGCGGGATACCTCGCGGTTCTGGAGGCCCATGTCGCGCCGCTCCTCGACGCGATCCGGCCCGACATCGTGTTCTACAACGCGGGCGTCGATCCCCATCGCGACGACCGCCTCGGGCGCCTCGCGCTCACCGATGTGGGCCTCCTCGCGCGCGACCGCTTCGTGGTCGGGGCGGCGCGGCGGCGCGGCATTCCCTTCGTCGGGGTGATCGGGGGCGGGTACGCGACGGATATCGACGCGCTGGCCGGGCGCCACGCGCTGATCTTCCAAGCGATGTCCGAAGCAGCTGGGTAGGGTCTTGAAGGGTGCCGCCAGCTGCCCACGCTCCGTCGGCTCGCGGCCGGCGGAGGTTCCGTCGCGCTGATGCCGCTTTCGGTCGCGGCAAGCGATGCAGTCTGGAGTGCTATCTCGAAAGCCAGCGCAACTCACACGACCGCAGGCCCCGATGACCATATTTCGCACAATCCCTCACGTTCCGATCGCGGGCGCTCGCATCCTCGTGCGTGCGCTCACCGCCGGCTTCGATCGGCTGACCGGTCCCGTCGGTCGCATGAGCGACCGGATCGAAGCCCACCTGCTCGAGCGGACCCGGCT
>NZ_JAQGKL010000233.1 GCF_028290105.1 Methylobacterium sp. | reverse complement strand
GGCCGCTTCCGGGGTCGCGGAGACCGGGCTCTTGCCGGTTGAGGTCTTGATGAAATCGGCCCCCGCCGCGATGGCGAGGCGGCTCGCACCTTCGATCGCCTCCGGGCCACCCAGGGCGCCGGTCTCGAGGATGACCTTCAGAAGCGCGCCGCCGTCGCAGGCCTCGCGAACGGCCGCCACCATCGCGCGTGCCGTCTCGAAGTCTCCGGCGAGAAACGCGCGGTAGGGCAGCACGAGGTCGATCTCCTGGGCACCGTCCGCCAGGGCCTCGGCGGTGTCCTCGACGGCGCGCTCAATGTCGTCGCCCCCGGCGGGAAAATTGATCACGGTGGCGATCCGCACGGGCGTGCCGGCCATGAGCCTGGCCGAGCGGCCCACATAATGAGGCCAGACGCACACCGCCGCGACCGCGCTCGCGCGGGCGTCCCGGCACAGCGTGTCGATGGCGGCCTCGGAGCAGGCATCCCCGAGATCAGTGAGGTCGAGCAGCGGCAGGGCGCGCCGGGCGATGGCGGGTTCGTCGAGGATCATGGGGCACTCGCGGACAGGCGGGCGACGAAGGCGGAGACGAGGCGGGCGAGGTCGTCGCCCGACCGCGCGGCGGCCGCCTTGGTCTCGTCGTGATGGGGATCGCCGTCGCCGATGCCGGCGCCGAGATTGGTCACCACCGAGAGGGCGGCAACGCGCATCCCGTAGAAGCGGGCGAGGATGACTTCCGGAACCGTGGACATGCCGACGAGATCCGCCCCGAGGCGACCCGCCATGCGCACCTCCGCCGGCGTCTCGAAGCTCGGTCCCGAGAACCAGGCGTAGATGCCCTCGTGCAGCGCGATGCCGGCCTCCGCCGCCGCCGCGTGGAGATGCATCCGCAAGTCTGCGTCGTAGGCCGCGACCATCGGCACGAAGCGGGCGTCGGAAGCCTCGCCGATCAGCGGATTGAGGCCCGAAAGGTTGATGTGGTCGGTGAGCGCCACGAGGCTGCCCGGTCCGACCTCCGGCCTCAGCGAACCCGAGGCGTTGGTGAGGAGGAGGCTGCGCGCCCCAAGCGCATGGGCGACGGCGAGGGGCACCCGCATCACGCCCGCGTCACCCGCCTCGTAGGCATGCGCGCGCCCCTCGAAGACCAGCACCCGCTCTCCGGCGAGCCGGCCGGCATGCAGGCGACCGCCATGTCCGCTCACACGTGGGCTCGGGAAGCCGGGGATCTGCGCGTAGGGCACCGAGATGCCCTCTTGAAGGTCGCGCACCAGAGCACCGAGGCCGGTTCCGGTGACGATCGCGTAGGCGAAGGGGCCGCCGAGGCCCTGCTCCCGCAGGAGGCCCGCCGCGGCCTCGACCTGGGGCTCGGGCTCACGCATGGGGGCCGGGCTCACGCATGGGGGTCGGGGTCCCGAGAACCGAGATTGTCCGGACCGAAGGATTCCGGCAGCAAGGCCCCGAGGGTGAAGGCGGCGCGCACGCCCGTTCCATCGGCGACGTGCACCAGCACCTCCGGGCCGGCGAACTCGCGGATCCGCTGGCGGCATGCCCCGCAGGGAGTCACGAGGGCGGGTCCGGGGCCGAGCACCAGGAGTTCCGCGATCACGCGTCCACCGCCCACCACCATGGCGGCGATGGCGCCGGCCTCGGCGCAGGTGCCGACCGGATAGGCCGCGTTCTCGACGTTGCATCCGGCATGGACCACGCCCGCCGCGTCGCGCAGGGCGGCGCCCACGGGAAAGCGCGAATAGGGCGCGTAGGCCCGCGCTTGCGCGGCGCGCGCGGCCTCGAACAGTTCGGTGAGGGCGGGATTCATACGAAAGGGGCGCGTCGCGGCATGGCCCGACTTAGGCACCAAGCGGCGAACCTGTCGAGGGTGTGATGATCGACAGCGGGCCGTCGGACTCCTAAGACGAGGCGGACGGGCGACCGGGTCGGGAGGCGGCGAAGATCATGTTGGGACGTTTCGAGCGCGGGGCTTCCGGCGAGGCGGTGGTCGAGTACGGCGACGGCACCATGCGGGTGGTCAAGCCCGGCAGCTTCGTGCGCTGCGCGGTGACGGGCGAGCCGATCGCCCTCGATGCGCTGCGCTACTGGAGCGCGGCCCTGCAGGAGGCCTATATCAGCCCGGCAGCCGTGATGAAGCGCCTCTCCGAGGTCGGGCGCCCCGTCTAGGCGGTTGCGCCGGCCTCGCGCGCCAGCAGGGCGCGCAGTTGCGCCAACAACGCGCCGGCATCCGCAAAGCGTAAGGTAACCGGCAGCACCGAGACGCGGGCCGCGAAGGCGGGGGCGAGGCGGACCCGATCCTTCTCCGTGGTGACGAGGTCGGCGCCGAGGCGCTCCGCCTCAACGGCAAGGGCTTTGCTGTCTCGGACGTCGTAGGGGTGATGATCCGCGAAGGCGCGGGTGGCGACCACCTCCGCCCCGGCTTCGCGCAGGCTGGCGAAGAACTTTTCGGGCCGGCCGATGCCCGCGAAGGCGAGGACGCGGCGGCCCGCCAGATCCGCGCCCGGAATCAGGCTCGCCCGGTGCACCGGCAGGTTGCGCCTGCGCGCCTCTTCCGCCACGCGCTCGCCCGCCGGTCCCTCGCCGATCAATACGAGGCCGTGGACGTGGCGCCATTGCCGGGCGAGCGGCACACGCAAAGGCCCGGCGGGGAAGGTGAGCCCATTGCCGAGGCCGGCCCCGGCATCGACGACGGCCAGCGACAGGGTCTTGGCGAGGCTCGGGTTCTGCAGGCCGTCATCCATCACGATGCAATCGGCGCCCTCGGCCGTACAGAGGCGGGCACCCAGGGGCCGGTCCCGCGCCAGGATGGTGGGGGCCGCGCGCGCGAGAAGGAGTGGTTCGTCGCCCACGTCGGCGACGGCGTGACGGGCCGGATCGACCCGGACGGGTCCGGTCAGGCGACCGCCATAGCCGCGCGTGAGGAAGGCGGGGCGGACCCCGAGATCGCGCAGGTGCGCGGCGACGGCGAGGGCCGTGGGGGTCTTGCCCGCGCCGCCGAGTGTGAAGTTGCCGATGCAGAGCACGGGGCAGGGGGGCGGTATGCCGGCCCGGTCCATGCGCGCGGCGGTGTGGCGGCCGTAGAGGGCCGCGACTGGCGCGAGCAGGCGCGCGGCGGGATGGCTCGCAGGCCCATCCCAGAAGGCGGGGGCCCGCATCAGCCCGCCCTCACGAGACTGCCATCGCCGTGAGGGTCATCTGCGCGATGAACGGGTCGAGTACCGACAGGGTGCGGGCGACCGCCCCCTCGAACGGCTTGAGCGCGGCGGCCCCGGCCCGGTTCATCGCCTCGATGCGGGGCCGGTCGGCGAGGAGGTCGTTCAGGGTGGCGGCGAGGTCGTCGGCATCGGCCACGGGCAGCGCGCCGCCGGCCGTGTCGAGGGCGTTGTAGACCTGTGTGAAGTTATGGATGTGCGGTCCGTGCAGGATCGCGGCGCGCAGCCGCGTCGGCTCGATCGGGTTCTGGCCGCCATGGGGCACCAGGGAGCCGCCGAGGTAGACGATGCGGCTGAGACGGTAGAACAGCCCCAACTCGCCCAGCGTGTCGGCGACGTAGAGGTCGACGCCTCCATGGGGATGTCCCCCTTGCGAACGTCGGGCCGCGCGCAGGCCCTCGGCGATGGCGCAATCCGCGACGTCGCCCCCGCGATGGGGGTGGCGCGGCACCACGATGGTGAGGAGGTTCGGCCAGCGCTGCCGTAGCCGGGCATGGGCACCGGCGGCCATCGCGTCCTCGCCCGGATGGGTGCTCGCCGCGACCCAGACCGGGCGGTCGCCGATGAGGTCGCGCAGATGCGCGAGTTGCTGCCCATCGGCCGGCGGCACCTCGGCATCGTATTTCAGATTGCCCGGGATACTGATGCGCGGGGCGCCGAGGCGGCGGAAGCGGTCGGCGTCGTCCTCGGTCTGCGCGAGGCAGATCGCGACCCGCGCCAGCAGGGCCTCGGCGGTGCGCGGCGAGCGCGCCCAGCCCCGCGACGACCGCTCCGACATCCGCGCATTGACGAGGAGGAGAGGGATACCGCGCGCGTGCAGGGCCAGGACGGTGTTCGGCCAGATCTCGGATTCGGCCACCAGCGCGAGGTCGGGGCGCCAATGGTCGAGGAAGCGGTCGACCCAGCGTGGGGCATCGAGGGGCATGTACTGGTGGATGGCTCCCGCCGACAGGCGGCGTCCGATCAGGTCGGCTGCGCTGCGGGTGCCCGTGGTCATGAGTACGGAGAAGCCGCGCGCGATCATGCCGTCGACGAGGCCGATCAGGGAGAGCGCCTCACCAACGCTGGCCCCGTGCATCCAGACGAGCCGCCCGAGGGGGCGGGCCCGGCCGGGCAGGCCGCGCCGCTCGGAAAGCCGCTCCGGATCCTCCTTGCCCTTGCGCGAACGCCAGGCGAGCAGGCCCGCGAGCGCCGGCTCCCCGAGATAGAGGCCATAGCGATAGGCCCGCAGGATCGCCGTCAGGGGAGGGGCCTCCTGCATCGCCCTCACGCCGGTCCGACCCGGTCCAGGCGCCCGACGAGGGTGTAGGCGCGGTCGTGGACCCGGTTCATCTCGGCCTCCAGTTGCTGGCGCAGAGCTTCCAGGGCCTCGGGTTCGACGTCGCGCGGAACGCGGATCGGGGTACCGAACACCATCGCGCCCCGGCCGAAGGGCAGGCCCAGGCAGGCCCGGTCCCAGCTGTTGAAGCGCCAGTGCCGGCTCGTCACCACGGCCACGGGCAGGATGGGCCGCCCGGAGAAGCGCGCGAGGGTCAGGATACCGGCATCGGCCCGGCGGGAGATCTTGGGCACGTCGGCACTGAAGGCCACGCTCTCGCCGTCCTTGAGCGCCCGCAGCATGGCGCGCAGGCCCTCGGCCCCGCCCTTGGCCTTGGCGTCGCGCACCGCGCGCCCGCGCGCACCGGACGCCCGGATCACCCGCACGCCCATCCGAGTCAGCGCGATGGTGTTGATGTTGCCGTCCGCCGAGCGGGAGATGATCGTGGCGATGCGATCGTGCGGCCGGCGCATGAACGAGATCATCGTGTGCTGGCCGTGCCACATGCCCGCGATGAAGGGACTGAGGCCGTCGAGCCAGGGATCGGGGTTGGCCGGCTCCACCGTGAACCGGTTGGTCCGGCGCACGAGGCGCAGGTAGCCGCCGGCCAGGACGCCGAGGGCCTGCTGGACCGCAGGCGCGCGGCCGATGCGTTTGACGAGGCTCATCACTTCGCTTTCGCGTCGCGGCGCCGGCGCGTCGGCCGTGCCATCGGAAAGGCCGAAGCCCGGATGGGTCCCGACCGTCGCTTCTCTCAGCGCCAGGGGCGGGCAGGCGGTTGTCTAGCTCCGATCCAAGGACCGGCGCAACGGTCCTTTCGGGGGGCGAAATCCGCCTTGCAGGGGACCAAAAAGCGCCCGGTCGACTTGTTTAGACCCATTCCAACTTATAGATTGGAATTAATCCAAAGAGAGAATCGACTGATCCAAGGACGCTCGCGATGATGGTGTCTCCAGCGCACGGAACGGCCGTGAACGCCGCCCAAGCCGACGACGCAACGGCTGAGGCACACCGTGATTTCGTCCTGCGCTACGTGCAGCCGGGGCTCGCCGGACTGATCGACGGGTCCGTCTCGACCCTGGCGCCGATCTTCGCCGCCGCCTTCGCGACCCACAGCAACCACGCGACCTTCCTCGTCGGGCTCGCGGCCTCGATCGGCGCGGGGATCAGCATGGGCTTCACCGAGGCGCTGTCCGACGACGGGGCGATCACGGGGCGGGGCGCCCCCTGGGTGCGCGGCCTCGTCTGCGGCGTCATGACCACGATCGGCGGCCTCGGCCACACGCTGCCCTATGCCATCCCCGACCGCTGGCCGAACGCCTTCTGGCTCGCCACCGCCCTTGCCATCCTCGTGGTGGTGGTGGAGTTGCTGGTGATCTCGGCGATCCGGACCCGCTACATGGCGACGCCGTTCTGGCGGGCGGCGATGCAGGTGATCATCGGCGGCACCCTGGTGCTGATCGCCGGAATCGCCATCGGCAGCGCCTGAGGATCGGCCCCGGCCGGGTTGACCCCCGGGGTGCGTTGGGGCGATGGCGGACACCCGATCGACCGCCGACCACCCGTGGGGACGATGTTTCGCCTGGCCCATCTGACCGACCCGCATGTGGGGCCGCTGACGCGGCCGCGCCTGCGCCAGCTCCTCAGCAAGCGCGCGACCGGCTACGTGAACTGGCAGCGTGGCCGCAAGGACGCGCACGACATGGAGGTACTGGCCGCCCTGGTGGCCGACCTGCAGGTCCAGGCACACGATCACATCGCCTGCACCGGCGACCTCTGCAACATCGGCCTGCCGAGCGAATGGTCGACCGCGAAGGTCTTCCTCGAGGCCCTCGGGACGCCGGAGGCGGTCAGCTTCGTGCCCGGCAACCACGACGCCTACGTGCGCGGCTCCCTCGAGGGGCTGCTCCACGCCTGCGGCGCCTGGACCTCAGGGGATGACGGGCACCACGGACATTTCCCCTACCTGCGCCGGCGCGGGCCCGTCGCGCTGATCGGACTGTCCTCGGCCATCCCGACGAAGCCCTTCGTGGCGAGCGGCCGCCTCGGGCCACAGCAGATCGCGGCGGCGGAGGCCCTGCTCGTCCGGCTCGCCGCCGAACCGGAACCGCCCTGCCGCGTGGTCATGATCCACCATCCCGCGCATCCCGGCGGCACCACCCCGGGGCGCGAACTGAAGGACGCGGCGGCGTTCACAGCGATGATCGGGCGGGTGGGGGCGGAGCTGATCCTGCACGGCCACAACCACATGCGCAGCGTCGCGTTCGTGGAGGGACCACGTGGCGCCTCGGTTCCCGTCGTCGGGGCGGCCTCGGCCTCGGCGCGGGGCGATGCCCGGCACCACCGCGCGAGCTATCACCTCTATACGATCACCCGCGAAGCTGCGGGTTACGCCGTCGCGGGTGTCGAGCGTGGCCTCACGGAGATGGGCACGATCGCGGATCTGGGCCCGCTCCGGCTCGCACGGTCCTGACCTGCACCCGGCACGAGGACGGACCCGTCAGGCCGCCGCGAGGGCCTCCGCCTCCGCGGCGATGCGGGCTTCGTAGCGCTCGGCCTGCAGCCGGGTCAGCCCGCTGATCAGGACGGCGTCGCCTCGATAGACCGTGTAGGTGCCGTCATGGGTCGGTTTCACGCGAATCACGTTGGACATGGCTGTCACCCTGTCGAATAGGTTAGACGCGAAATCTTCTGGCGGAGACGAAATCTTTAACGCGCCATTCAGACTACGCAAGTCCCGGCTACGACGACGCAAACTATTTCCATTGCGCGTCGCAACGCAATTATTGGTATTCCAAGAAAGTATCGAAAATATCTGAGCCCGTTCAACGAAGGCTGTCGCGTGCGGCGCAACATCGCTGGTTGTGGGCTTCCCACGGTCCATGTGCGAATACGCAGCGGATCGGCACCCCGCCGACGCGCCGGCTTTGCGCGCGAACAACGGCGCATGCGCGACATGCCTGCCCATCAGCAGCGGATCAGACGGAGATGCAAAGGTCAGGAAAAACTGTTGGCGCGCCAATTCGAATATAAATGCGAACACCTATGTGATTGAGATTGCGAGATAAATCCTAGCTCGCCGCACTCATAGGGGGAACGGGTTGCGCTTGACGAAAGCCGCCGCCATGGCGCTGAAAGGCGCCTCCGGGCGCACGGACCGCTCGATTATGCCGCGTGCTTTCGCGACATTCTCCAGGGCGACTTTCCCTTAGCTTGTCGTGATAGGCGTTAACGGCCTTCCATGATCCCCGCGCACGTCCAGCAAGCGCAGTCGAGCAGCATGTTCGGTCCTAGCTTGTTAACGCGC
>NZ_JAQGKL010000228.1 GCF_028290105.1 Methylobacterium sp. | reverse complement strand
GATGTCGACGTGGTGCGCCACGACCTCGTGCGCCGCATCGTCACCGCCTACGAGGCGGCCTCGCACGGCGAGAGCGAGGCGGACCGCAGTCTGGCCCCGCGTCGCAGGCCCCTGTCGTGAGCACGGGCACCCGGGCCGCCATCGCGCCCGAGATCGACGTGGCCATCGAGGATCCGCGTTGGGAGGCCGTGACCCCGGACCTTGAGGCTTTCGTGATTCGCGCGGTGGAAGCCGGCTTGGCGATCGCGCCGGAGCCGCTGGAGGGTGCGGTCGAGATCAGCATCCTGCTCACCACCGACGCCGCCGTTCAGGCCCTCAACAAGACCTGGCGCGGCAAGGACAAGCCCACGAACGTTCTGTCCTTTCCGGCGCCCGCGCAACCCGCCCATGCGGGCGTGCCGGTGCCGCTGGGCGATGTCGTTCTTGCGTATGACACGATGCTGCGCGAAAGTGCCGAGCAGTCGAAGCCACTCAGCGACCACCTCGCGCACCTGCTTGTCCATGGCACCCTCCACCTGCTCGGTCAGGACCACGAGACCGGCGAGGCCGATGCCGACGCGATGGAAGCGCTCGAGGTGGCGGCCCTGCGCACGCTCGGCGTCCCGGACCCCTATGCCGCCGAACCCGGCGCGGAGTGAGCGGTTCTTCCGCCAGACATCCCAGACCAGAGAGACATGACAAACGATCGAAGTCGCGGCGCGGCCCAGGCCGCGCCCAATTCCGGTGACGCTGAACCCCAGGCGCGCGAGCCCTGGTACGACCGCCTCCTGCACGTCTTCCATCTGCGCCCGCGCGATTCGCTGCGCGACGATATCGAGGACGCGCTCGCCGAGCCCGACACCGGCGAGAACGCCTTCTCGCCCCTCGAACGCGCCATGCTCAAGAACGTGCTCGGCCTGCACAAGGTGCGGGTCGACGACGTGATGATCCCCCGGGCCGACATCGTCGCGGTGTCGATGGAGACGAGCCTCGGCGATCTGATGAAGCTGTTTCGCACGGCGGGCCATTCGCGCCTGCCGGTCTACGGCGAGACGCTCGACGATCCGCGCGGCATGGTCCACATCCGCGATTTCGTCGACCACATCGCCGGCCGGGCCGAGGCCGGCATCCGGCGTGCTCCAACGGGTCAGCCGGAGGGCGAGGCCGCCGCGCCCGTGTTGCCGCCACGCGCGCGAAGGGGTGCGCGGGCCCTGCGCACCCTCAACCTCGCCAGCGTCGACCTCTCGGTCACCCTGGCGGCGGCCCGCATCCAGCGCCCCGTTCTCTTCGTGCCGCCCTCGATGCCCGCCATCGACCTCCTCGTCCGGATGCAGGCGACGCGCACCCACATGGCCCTCGTCATCGACGAATACGGCGGCACGGACGGGCTGATCTCCATCGAGGATCTCATCGAGATGGTGGTCGGCGACATCGAGGACGAACACGACGTCGCCGAAGGCCACCTGATCCAGCGCGTCGAGGGCGAGGGCGATGTGTTCGTCGCCGATGCCCGGGCGGGGCTCGCAGAGGTGTCGGCGGCGAGCGGCGTCGATCTGGTGGCGGCGGTCGGCGACATGGCCGAGGAGATCGACACGATCGGCGGCCTCATCGTGACGCTGGCCGGGCGCGTCCCCTCGCGCGGCGAACTGATCAGCGGCCCCGGCGACCTCGAATTCGAGGTGCTGGACGCCGATCCGCGGCGGGTGAAGCGCCTGCGCCTGAAGCGCGGAGACGCCCGCATCACCGCCGTGGTCCCGCTGGCCCTGCCGGCACCGTCGCCCACCGCCGAAGTACCGGCCCCGTGACGCGAGTGCCGTCGAGCGAAATCCTCCGATGACCGCGGCAGCGATGGACCGGGTCGCGCGCGGTTCGGTGGTAGGACCGCTCGCGTCCCTGGCGCAGTGGGTGATGCTGACCTCGGGCTGGCGCCGGATCGCCGTGGCGTTCGGGGCCGGCGCCCTCGGCGCCCTGGCGATGCCGCCCTTCGGCCTGTTTCCTGCCCTCGTGGTGTCGCTCGGCGTCGCGGTCTGGCTCATCGACGGCGCCGCCACGGGTCGGCACGCGCGGCGCGGCGCCGTCTTCGCCTCCGCGCTCATCGGCTGGGCCTGGGGCTTCGGCTACCTCACCGCCGGCCTGTGGTGGCTCGGCTCGGCCTTCCTGGTGGAGGCCGAGGAATTCCTCTGGGCGCTGCCTCTCGGCGTGCTCGGGCTCCCGGCCGTGCTCGCGCTGTTCTACGCCGCCGGCTTCGCGCTGGCGCGTCTGCTCTGGACGCGCGGCGCCGCGCGCCTCGTCGCCCTCGCGGTGGGGCTCGCCGCCTGCGAATGGCTGCGGGGCCATCTCTTCACGGGGTTTCCCTGGAACACGCTGGGCATGGCGCTCGGGCAGAACCTCTGGCTGATGCAGGGCGCGTCCGTGGTCGGCCTCTACGGCTTGACCCTGCTGGCGGTCGCGGTCGCGGCCGCGCCCGCGACCCTGGCGGTGTCCGAAACGAAAGCGGGGCGCTACGCACCCTCGGCCCTCGCGGCCCTGGCCCTCCTGGCCCTGGCGGCCTTCGGCGCGGCGCGCGTGCCGGCGGCGCCGTCGCCCCATGTGGCGGGCGTGCGCCTGCGCCTCGTCCAGCCGAACCTGAACCAGGATGCCAAGTTCCGGCCCGAGAACCGGCAAGACATCCTCGACCGCTATCTAGAGCTGAGCGACCGCGCCTCCGCCCCGGACCGCACCGGCATCGCCGACGTCACCCACGTGATCTGGCCGGAATCGGCGTTTCCCTTCCTGATCCAGCGCGACCCCGAGGCCCTGGCGCGGATCGCTGCCGCTTTCCCGCCGGGCAAGCAGCTCATCACGGGTGCTGCGCGCGCCGAGGCGACGGAAGGCGAGGCGCGCCCGCGCTTCTTCAACAGCATCCTGACCGTCGCGGCGGGCCCGAAACTCGGCGACACCTACGACAAGGTCCACCTCGTCCCCTTCGGCGAGTACCTGCCCGGGCCGCTGGACGCGACGCTGCGGGCCCTGCGCATCCGCCAGTTCGTGTCGATTCCAGGCGGCTTCACGGCCGGGGATCGTGCGCGCCAGCGCATCATGAGCGTGCCCGGATTGCCGCCGGTGGCGGCCACGATCTGCTACGAGGCGATCTTTCCTGGCGCCATCGTGCCGAGCGCCACACCGAGCGGTCCGCCGCCCGTGCCCGGCCTCATCCTCAACCTGACCAACGACGCGTGGTTCGGCGACACGCCCGGGCCACGCCAGCACTTCGCGCAGGCCCGCCTGCGCGCCGTCGAGGAGGGCCTGCCCCTGGTGCGCGACGCCAATACGGGGATTTCCGGCGTCGTCGACGCCTACGGCCGCATCACCGCGAGCCTGCCCCTCGGCGTCGAGGGCATCCTCGACGCGAACCTTCCCGCCCGCATCGCGGGCCGCACCATCTACGCGCAGTTCGGCGATGTGCCCTTCGCCCTCCTTTGGGCCGGGGCGCTACTCTGGACGCTGGCCGCGAGGCGCCGACCCGCGTGAGCCAAGCCCTGTCGTCGACCCGCCGGCCGATCCTCCTCGGCCTCGGCATCATGCTCGTCGCCTTCAACATGCGCCCGGCCCTCACCACGGTGGGTCCGCTCCTGGAGCGCATCCGGGCCGAGACCGGGCTGACCGCCGCCGGGGCGGCGCTCCTCACGACCCTGCCGGTGCTCTGCATCGGACTCGCCTGCACCCTCGGTCCGCTCGTGATCCGCCGTCTCGGCGCGGACCGGGGCGTACTCCTGGCGGTGGCGATCGTGGCGGGCGGTTCGGCCCTGCGGGGTTTCGGCGGCATCCTCCCGCTCTTCCTCGGGGCCTGCCTCGCGGCCTTCGGGATCGGGCTCTCGGGCGTGCTCCTCCCCGGCCTCGTCAAGCGCGATTTTCCCGGCGCCACCGGTGTGGTGACCGGGCTCTACACGATGGTGCTCTGCCTCGGTGCCGCAGCCGGCGCGGGCCTGTCCGTGCCCCTCGCCGATGGCCTCGGCGGCTGGCCGACGGCGCTGGCGCTCTGGGCCGTGCCCGCTCTGCTGGCGACGATGGCCTGGGCGCCTTTCGCCAAGGCGCCCGAGACCGCCGCCGGCACCGCGCGGCGCGCCGGCCTCTGGCGCGATCGTCTGGCCTGGCAGGTCACGGGCTTCATGGGCCTGCAATCGTCCCTGGCCTACATCATGTTCGGCTGGCTGCCGCTGGTCCTGCACGACCGGGGCCTGACGGCCGTCGAGGCCGGGTTCACCGCCTCGCTGATGAGCATCGG
>NZ_JAQGKL010000222.1 GCF_028290105.1 Methylobacterium sp. | reverse complement strand
CCGTGATGTCGAGCGGGGCCGCCTCCACGGCGGGCACGATCCTCGCCGGCTACGCGGCGCTCGGCGTGCCCATGGAGTACCTGCTGGCGGCCAGCGTCATGGCGATCCCGGGCGGGCTCCTCTACGCAAAGATCCTGGTGCCGACGACGGAGCCCACGCGGGTGACGACCACGCGGGTCACCTTCGGTGAGACGCGGGCGGTCAACGTCATTGAGGCTGCGGCGGACGGCACCCAGAAGGGATTGGCTGTGGCGGTCTCGGTGGGGGCGATGCTGATCGCGTTCACGGGGCTCATCGCCCTGCTGAACGGGCTGATGGGCTGGGCCGGCGGTCTGGCCGGGTATCTGGGGCTCAGCCTGGAAGGCGTGCTCGGCTCAGCGTTCGCGCCGCTCGCCTGGCTGATGGGCGTGCCCTGGGACCAGGCCGGCCTCGTGGGCGGGGCGCTGGGGCAGAAGATCGCCTTCAACGAGTTCCTGGCCTATGCGCAGCTCTCGCCGGTCCTCAAGGCGGGGAGCCTCGATCCGCGCACGGCCGCGATCCTGTGCTTCGCGCTCTGCGGTTTCGCCAACCTGACCTCGGTGGCGATCCAGCTCGCGAGCTTGGGCAGCCTCGCGCCGGAGCGCCGGGCGGAGATCGCCCGTTTCGGCCTCCGCGCGATCCTGGCCGGCACCCTGTCCAACCTGACGAGCGCGACGCTCGCCGGGTTGTTCATAGGGGCCTGACGGCTGAGCCGGCCGGGACGCAGGTGGAGGATCTCATGCGGCGGCGAGCTTCGCCGTCTTGGTCTTGGTGTCGCCGGCCTTTGCGTCGCCGGCCCTGGCCCCTCCGACCTTGTTGGCCAGCGTGAGCGGGAGTTCGATGTCGATGTCGAGGGTCGACATGTCCTGGCCGCGGTCGAGGCGGATCTGGACCTTGTCGCGCTCGACCTCGACATGCTTGGCGATGACCGCGAGGATCTCCTCGCGCAGCACCATCACGAGGTCGGAGCCGCCGACCCCCGCCCGTTCATGGGCGAGGATGAGTTGCAGGCGGTCGCGGGCGACCGGCGCCGATCCACGCCGGTTGAACATGTTGAGGAGGCTCATGCTGCCCTCCGGGTGAAGAGTTTGTCGAGGAAGGATTTCTTGTCGGTGGGCACCGACATCGGGACCGCTTCGCCGGTGAGGCGGCGCACGGCGTCGGTGTAGGCACGCGCCGGGGCGCAGAGCGGGTTGTTCAGGGTCACCGGGCAGCCGACGTTGGAGGCCCGCAGGACTTCCGTGCTCTCCGGAATGATGGCGAGGAGCGGGATCGAGAGGATCTCGAGGACGTCCTCGATCTTCAGCATGTCGCCGCGCTCGGCCCGGGCAGGGTCGTAGCGGGTGAGGATGAGGTGCTTCTCCATCGTCTCGCCGCGCTCGGCCTTGAGGGTCTTGGAGTCGAGGAGCCCGATGATCCGGTCGGAATCGCGCACCGAGGAGACCTCGGGGTTCGTCACGACCACGGCAACGTCCGCGTGGCGCATGGCCAGCGTCGCGCCGCGCTCGATGCCGGCCGGCGAGTCACAGATCACCCAGTCGAACTTGTCGCGAAGCTCTTCCATGACGCGGGCGACGCCCTCGTCGGTGAGCGCGTCCTTGTCGCGGGTCTGCGAGGCGGGCAGCAGGTGGAGCTTGTCCAGCCGCTTGTCGCGGATGAGCGCCTGGTTGAGCTTGGCGTCGCCGTTGACCACGTTGATGAGGTCGTAGACGACCCGGCGCTCGGCGCCCATCACGAGGTCGAGGTTGCGCAGGCCGACGTCGAAATCGACCACCGCCACGCTCTTGCCGGCCTGCGCCAGCGCCGCACCAAGGGCCGCCGTCGTCGTCGTCTTGCCGACGCCGCCCTTGCCTGATGTCACGACCAGAATCTTGGCCATACGAGCTGTCTCCCTCAATCCAAGGATGCGAATTTGATGGCGCCGCCATCGAGCCAGATCTGCACGGCCTTGCCGCGCAGGTGATTGCCCATCTCCTCGGCCGTGCGGACGAGGCGGTCGATGCCGAGAAGTTCGGGCTCGAACTTGCGGCAGCAGATGCGGGCGCGTGGGTTGCGGGCGGCGCCGGCGATGGCCCGGCCGCGCAGCGCGCCGTAGACGTGGATGGAGCCGCCGGCGAGGATTTCCGCGCCGGAGGAGACCGACCCCATCACGGTAACGTCGCCGGTGGGGTGGACGATGGACTGGCCCGAGCGGACCGAGCCCTCGATGGTGAGCGAGGTGGTGGCCGGCTCCGGGGGCGCCACAGGCACCTCCGGCTCCGGCTGGGCCGGGATCTCGATCGTGCTCGACGGCCGCCCCTGGACGAGGAGCGGCGGGCGCCCCGGTCCGAGGAGGGAGACCGTCGTGCCCTCGATGCCGAGGACGCGGATCTGCCGGCTGCCGAGTTCGGCCAGCAGGCCGTCGAGGTCCGACGCGGCGGGCTCCAGCGCCGCCACGTCGAGGATCAGGGCGCGCCCGTCGAACAGGGTCGGCGAGCGCTTCAACGCCTCGTCCAGATCGGCGAACCAATCGGGAAGCGGGAGTTCCGGAGCCAGCACCAGGGACTTGAAGGCGCGGCCGCGAAGCTGAACGGGTCTGCGGGGAGGGCTTAAGTCGGTCACGGGCTCTCGCGATTCCTTACCAGACCATTGACGCGCGGTATGGTTACCGCTTCGTTAACAACCCGTGCTCAAAGGATTAAAGGCGCCGATTTTCCTGCGATCCGGTGATCCTGGCGTCCTGGGACGCGCTATTGCCCTGCCGGACTGTCGAGGATGGGTGTCGAAGCCTCGACGTCGGCCGGATGCCGCAGACGATTACAGATCCGCCTGACCGCGGCACGTCGCCCTGGCGATGCCGTTCGATGCGCTTGGTTCCGACGAAGGCGTGCCGTTCAGGCCGCCATCGCCAGCGTGTGTGCCGTCTGCGACTCGGTCCGGATGCCCAGAAAGGCCCGGACCGCATCGAGCGACTCGAAGGGCATGAATTCCGGGCGCAAGGGCGCCGGTAATCCTGCGAAGGTCAGGCTCCGGAAGGTATCGGGGTGTGGGTAGAGTTGGTAGCAGCCCCCGGCCTCGAGGGGCGGGAACAGGATGGCGACCTTCCGGCTCCCGAGCCGGACCAGGCTCGTGCTGCTGTAGGACAGGGTCTCGATGGCGTAGGCGGGACGCTTCGACATGCCTTGAAGGTTCCTCAGGTGTCAGGGTTCGCAAGGCTTCGCGACGCGCCCAGGCCATCGCCGGTCACCGCTCAAGGCGAGACGGCGCAGGGAGCGCATTGCGAGAGCCCCTCAGGCGGCCCGCGACCAGGCCGCGACATCGCGGAAGGCGAGGATCAGCACGCGGCGCCCGCCTCCGTCGTGGACGTCGACGATCCAATCCGACCAGTCGAGGGTCGCGCCCACACGCTCCATGGCGAAGCGCGCGGCGTCGGCGGCGTATGTGCGGATCTGGGCCCGGTCCGCGATCGCGATCCCGGTGGGATCGATGATGGCGACGTGCCCGTCGGTGCAGTGGAATCGATAGGTCTGGACAGCCATCTCCAGCACTCCTCGGCTTGAAGGGGGCGCACGCATCCGTACAACACCGATATATGTTCTTCCTTTGTTCTCCACAAGATTCTACGCCGGACCATTGTGCCGCAGGGCCGGGCGTTGCTGTCCGGAACCGTACGTCGCAGCTCGGCCGAGCTTGCGAATTCCTGTTCGGGGGCCCATCACATCATGCGGTTTCTGCGAGCCATTCCTGCAACTTCGTCCAGCGCCGTCGTTGCGACCCGCCCCGCACCGCCATGCGGATGGCTTGGCGCTGCCCGATCAGCACGACGAGTTGCCGGCCCCGGGTCACCCCCGTGTAGAGGAGGTTGCGCGCCAGCATGCTCGCATGCTGCGTCACCACCGGGATCACCACCGCCGGGTATTCCGAGCCCTGGCTCTTGTGAATGGTGGTGGCAAACGCCGGCACGAGGGTGTCGAGCTCGCCGTAAGGGTAGGCGACCTCGCGCCCCTCGAAGCTGACGATCACGGAATCCTCCTCGGCATCGATGCGCGCGACGAGGCCGAGATCGCCATTAAAGACCTCGCGGTCGTAATCGTTCCGGGTCTCCATCACACGGTCGCCCGGCGCGAAGCGCCAGCCGAACCGCTCGACCGCCTCCGCGGGGTTCGGGTTCAGCACCGCCTGGAGGGCGTGATTGAGGTTGCGGCTGCCCAACGTGCCTCGCAACATCGGCGTCAGAACCTGCACGTCGCGGATCGGATCGAGGCCGAAGCGGGCGGGGATGCGCCGTGTCACCACCTCGACGAGCCTGGCGAGCCCGATCTCCGGATCGTCGACTTCGATGACGTGGAAATCGGAGGGCTCCGCCCCGTCGGCCGGCTCTGGCATCAGCCCCCGGTTGATCCGGTGGGCGTTGACGACGATGCGGCTGGTGGCGGCCTGGCGGAATACCTCCGTGAGGCGCGCCACGGGTACGCGCTGCGAGGCGATGAGGTCGGCAAGAACCTGTCCGGGCCCTACGGAAGGAAGCTGGTCGACATCGCCAACGAAGAGCAGCGCGGCAGCGTCCGGCACGGCCTTCAGCAGCGCGTTCATCAGCGGCACGTCGATCATCGAGCACTCGTCGAGGACGAGGAGATCGCAGGCGAGGGGACGGTCGGCGTTGCGTGCAAAGCCCCCCTGCTTCGGATCGACCTCCAGGAGGCGGTGGATCGTCCGGGCCTCCAGACCCGTCTGCTCCGACATCCGCTTGGCCGCGCGGCCGGTGGGGGCGGCCAGCAGCACGCGCACGTTCTTCGCGGTGAGGATGCGCAGGAGCGAATCGAGGGTGCTGGTCTTGCCCACCCCCGGGCCGCCCGTAAGCACGCAGATCTTCGCGGCCAGGATGGCGGCGATCGCCGCCCCTTGCGTGGGCGACAGGGTCCTGCCCGTGCGCGCCTCCACCCAGGGCAGTGCCCGCGCGGCATCGATCGCCGGCCAGGGCGGCGCCCCGTAGGTACGGTTGATCAGGCGGTCGGCGATGGCCCGCTCCGCGCCGTGCAGGCCCTTCAGGAAGAGGCAGGTCTGGCCGTCGATGCTGTCCGCGACCACGTCCGCGCCGCGCAGTTCCAGCGCGATGGCCACGCGGATCAGGTCCGGGGCGACGTCGAGGAGTTTTTGGGCGAGGCCGACGAGACGCTCGGTGGGGAGCCCGCAATGGCCCTCGTCGGTGGCTTTCTGAAGCGCGAAGGTCACGCCGGCCCTCAGACGCTCCGGCGCCTCCCGGCCGAGCCCGAGCCGCAGCGCGATGGCGTCCGCCGTGCGAAAGCCGATGCCGCGGATGTCGCGCGCCAGACGATAGGGGTCTTGCCGCATCACCGTGATGGATTGGTGCCCGTAGGTACGGAAGATGCGCACCGCGCGCGCCGTGCCGACCCCGTGGGCGTGCAGGAAGATCATGATCTCCCGCACCGCCCTCTGCTCGGCCCAGCCGCGCACGATCCGCGCGGCGCGCTTGCGCCCGATGCCCTCGACCTCCGTGAGGCGGTCCGGCTCCGCCTCGATGATCGTGAAGGTGGCCTCCCCGAACAGCGCGACGATGCGTTTAGCCATGGCCGGGCCGATGCCCCGCATCTGCGCGGAGGCGAGATAGCGCTCGATGCCGGCGAGACCGGTCGGTGGCGTCAGCGCCAGCGTGTCGGCCCTGAACTGCAGGCCGTGCTGGCGATCGGTGAACCATTGCCCCGTCGCGACGATCCACTCGCCCGCCGCGATGGCGGGCGCATGCCCGACGACCGGCACGAGGTCGCGTTTGCACGAAGCATGGACCTTCAGCACGCAGAAGCCGGTCTCGGCATTGTGGAAGGTCACGCGCTCGATCGTTCCCGCGAGCCGGTTCTGCGGCTCATGGGGCTTGAGATCGCCGGGCCGGATCATTCGGTTCATGGGAACGGCCTCGACGCTTTCCGGTCAGGCGGCCCGGCGACCAGGCTTCTTCGGTGGCCAGCCCAACGCCACGAGGCGGGCCTTGGCATAGTCGCGCACCTCGTCGCGCGTGCCCGGCGGCATCTGGCCCAGGGTGCGCTGGGTCTCGGGCTCGAGCATGAGGTCGGTGACCGCGTCGATGCTGGTCCGTTCGTCGATGCGGCGCTTGAGATCGGCTTCCGCCTCCGTCACCGCGTCGAAGGGATCCGCGCCGTCGAAATCGTCTTCGACGGCCTGGACGGCGGCGGGGTGACCCTGCCGGAATTCGTCGGCCTCCTCCTCGGAATAGACGAGGCCGTGCAGTTCGAGGAGCTTGAGGATGACCCGGTCCTTCCCCCGCTTCTCGGCCATGGCGTAGACGTAGCCCGCCTGCTTGCCCGAGACGCGGTAGTTCACGTTGACCAGCGCCTCGCCGATCGACCACTCGACGCGCTCGGTTCCGGCTTTCGCGCCCGGCAGGCGGCCGGTGACAAGGATCACGGCCTCGTCGCGCTCCGCCCGCACCAGCGTCGGCGGGTCGAAGGCGATTCCCGCCTGCGCGGCGATCCGCTCCAGGGTCTTGTGATAGATCACGGCCGTGCCCTGCACGCGCCAGACATTGCCCCCGAAGGGCTCGCCGTAGCGCACGAGGATGTCCGCGATCTGCTTGTCGGCCGTTCTCATGATCCCCGTCCGCCTGACCGCCCGCGCTTCGCGAGCGCGGAAGTGTTCACCATATGTTCCAAAATGTGGTTCGGTCTGCCGCGGGACAAGGTGGTGCGTCAGACTGCATCCCGTTCTAAGACACGTTGCTCTCGCGCGTCCGATCCGACCGCACGTAAGCTCAAGTTCGATCAGGAGCCCCGATGACGTCGCTGATGTTCTCCGTTCGCAGCCCCGACGGCGCCGTTCTGCACCGGATGGAGGCCACGAAGACCGGGCGCGGCATCCGCTTTACCTGCACCTGCGCCGAAGGACTGGAAGGGATGCATTGCGAGCATCGCATCGCCCTGCTCCTCGGCGATGCCTCCCACTTGGTGGAGACCGACCACGACGCCGTGGCGACGCTCGCGGCGCTGGTCCAGGGCTCGCCCCTGCTGCAGGCCGTTCATCGCCTCGCCCACGCGGAAGCCGCGGAAGCGGAGGCGCGCCTCGACCTGGAGCGCGCCCGGCAGGTCATCGCGACGATTCTCGCAGGGTAGCTGGCTTCACAAGCAAAACGGCGGGGCTTTCGCCCCACCGCTCTGCATCACACCATCAACGATGACTTAGCGGGCGGTGCCGCCCGAGGTCCGGCCGAACTGCCAGACGGGGAAGCTGTTCTGCTCGGCATTGCCCTGCTGGGCCGACGTGTAGGCGCGGCCGTAACCGATGGAGCCTGTGGTCAGGTCGTCGTCGGCGCCGACGGCGTTGGCGGCACCCGCGCGGCCCTCGAGACCGCCGGGCGCGGTCGCGGCGGCGATGCCGGCGGGTGCGTTGTAGCTCTGCGCAAGAGCAGGAGACGCAATCGCGCTAGCACTCAAGACGATGGCAGCAACGGCAGAAGCAAGACGAGTGTTCATGACACAATCCAATCCAGTGTTCGCGGTCTCCGTCAAAGGGCGGCTGGCCGTGTGTTCTTGTGTGTCGATGATCTAGGCTCGGCCCGGCCGAATTTCCGTGCTGTTCCGCACGCCCTCATGTGGGCGCGTGCTCATTGGGAATGCCGTCGCGGACGGACACGCGCATCGCACGGCTTTCGCGGCGGCGAAAGCGGCCTGATCGGGATGTCGATACGGGCTGCCCGGCGTCAGTCGGTCGAAGTAAGCCGACCAGATTGCGGCAGGATTGTCCTCGTCTAGGCCTCAGGCCAGGGTCCGGATCGGATGCGGAGCCACCTCAGTGCCCCCGAGGAACGCGACCGGACAGCCGCGATTAGACCAGATATCGTCGCCCTCACTCCGGCCGCCGCGGGTAGCGGCCGGAGCGCGTCGGTCCATCAGCGCGTCGTGGGCAGGAGCCAGTTCGGCAGCCACATGGCGATGCCGGGCACGAGGCAGAGGATGAGGATCGCCACCGCCATCAGGATCACGAAGGGCAGCGTGCCCCAGATGATGTCCTTGAGCGGAATGTCGGGGGCGATGTTCTTGATGACAAAGATGTTGAGGCCCACCGGGGGGTGGATCAGGCCCATCTCCATGGTGATGGTCATCACCACGCCGAACCAGACGAGGTCGAACCCGGCGGTCTTGAGCGGCGGCAGGATGATCGGGGCCGTCATCAGGATGATCGACACCGGCGGCAGGAAGAAGCC
>NZ_JAQGKL010000244.1 GCF_028290105.1 Methylobacterium sp. | reverse complement strand
ATGTCGGCGGCGATCCGCGTGCCGTCCACCAGGGTCACGCCGGTGGCCCGCCCGTCCGTGACGGCGATTCGGGCGACCTCGGCGCGGTAGCGAACCGACCCGCCCTGCCCCGCGATGAGGTCGACCATGCCGTCGACCAGCCGGCCGGTGCCTCCCATGGCGAAGTGGACGCCCCAGCGGCGTTCCAGATGGGCGATCAGGCAGTAGATCGCGCTCGCCCGGAAGGGCGAGCCGCCGATGAGGAGCGGGTGGAAGCTGAAGATCGTGCGCAGGCGCTCGTCGCGGATGTAGCGTGCCACGAGGTCGTAGACCGAGCGGTGGCCGCCGAGCCTGATCAGCGACGGCGTGATCCGCAGCATGTCCCGGATCGACGAGAAGGCGACGTGCCCGAGTTCCTCGAAGCCGAGCCGGCAGATCGCGGCGCTGCGCTCCATGAAGCGCTCGTAGCCCGCCACGTCCTCGGGCGAGAACCGCGCCACCTCGGCCCGCATCGCATCCGGGTCGCCGCTGTAGTCGAAGGTGGCGCCGTCGGGAAAGCGAATGCGGTAGAACGGCAGCATCGGCGTCAGCGTGACGTCGTCCGCCATGCTGCGCCCGCACAGCGCCCACAATTCCTCGAACAGGAACGGCGCCGTCACGATGGTGGGGCCGGCATCGAAGGTGAAGCCGTCCTGCCGGTGTACGCGGGCCCGGCCGCCGGGCTGCTCCAGGCGTTCGAGCACGCTCACCCGGTAACCCCGCGCGCCGAGCCGGATCGCCGCCGCGAGCCCACCGAATCCGCTGCCGATCACCACCGCATGGGGCCGTGGCCGCAGGGGTGTCGCAAGGCTCGGAGAGTCGGCGAGTGTCAACATGAATTGACACTATCCAGGGAAAACGCTTTTGCGCAAGCGCGGAATCGCGGTTGGTCAGCCAGAGATGGCGGGACGGTTCACCCCGTCCTCGACGGCGTTCAGGATGACCTCGGCAACGCGGTCCGGCGCTTCCTCATGCGCGAGGTGGCCGAGGTTGCGCAGCAGGCACACGCGGGCGTTCGGCAACCGGTCTTTCAGGGCGAAAGCGGTCTCTGGCGCGATCGCCTTGTCGTCGCTGCCCACCACCAGCAGCGTCGGCACGGAGAGGCCCGTGATCGCCCGATCGAGGCTGGCGAGGTCCCAGTTCGCCATCATGCCCAGGGCCCCGGCGACGTGGCCGGGGCGGCGGAACAGGCGCCGGTAGAGATCGAGCGACCGGGCGTCGAGGCGCGACCCGGTGCCTCGGATCAGCCGCTCCACCGCCGGGCGGTCCGCCGTCCAGGCGAAGATCCGGGGGGTGATCGGGTTGAGGAAGAGCATCCGGGCGAGGCCCGGGAACAGAACCGAGGCGAGGCCGGGGAACGGCGTCAACGCGCCGTTGAGGGCCACCAGCAGGCGCGGGTTCATGCCGTCGAGGCACAGGCGCACGAGGATTGCGGCCCCGGCGGAATGCCCGACCACGATTTCGGGCTCGATCGCCAACGTCGTGAGAAGCTCGCGGATGGCAGCGGCCATGCCGGGAAGCGAGAGCCGGGCGGCCGGGAGCGGATCGGTGAATCCGTGGCCCGGCAGGTCCGGTGCCACGACCCGGAAACGGGCGGCGAGCAGCGGCGCGAGCCCCGCCCAGGAATGGGTCGCCGCCCCGGTGCCGTGCAGGAGCAGCAACACCGGCGCGTCCGCGGCGCCCATCTCCTGCACGTGCCAGGTCAGGCCGGAGGACGCGACGAAGCGGCTCGCGGTGCGGTTCGGCCAATCGGCGCCGTCGCGCTCCCACAGGGGCCTGTCGCTTGCGCCGCTCATCCTGGACCCTCTATCGCGCCGACCGGATCGCGCTGCTCATGGCCGTGGCATCGGCATAAGGCAGCGGCAGATAGCGCGCGCCCATGGCCTCGGCGAGGTGGCGGGCGGAATCCTGCGGCCGTGCGGCGGTGTCGACGAGGATCGCGCGGATGCCGGCGGCGCGGATCATCTTTGCCGCGTGCAGCGCATCGGCATTCGCCTGGACCCGTCCGGGCGCCCCGGAGCGTGCGACGTTGGCGCGTCCGTCCGTGAGAACCACGAGGGTCGCCGTGCCCCCCGCTTTGGCAGCCGTTCGCGCCAGATCGGCGGCCTTGTCGAGGCCGGAGGCCAAGGGTGTGCCCCCGCCCCCCGGCAGGGCGGAAAGATCGCGCCGCGCCCGCGCCAGGGCGCGCGTCGGCGCCAGGACGATCTCGGCCCCCGTTCCCCGGAAGGCCACGAGGGCGACCTTGTCGCGGCGAACATAGGCCTCGGCGAGGAGCAATTCGACGGCGCCCTTGGCTTCGGCCAGGCGTTCGAGGGCCGCCGACCCGGACGCGTCGACGGCGAAGATCGTGGTGGTCTCGCTGCGTTGGCGGAACCGGGTGATCCGGAAATCCGCCGCCTGCACCCGGATCAGAGGCCCCCCCGGTTCCGCGCCCGCCCGAAGCCGCTGCCAGGGGGCGGCGGCGCGCAAGGTCTCGATGAGGGCGAGGCGGCCTTCCCGGGGATGGCCCGGGCGCGTCCCCGCCGGGCGGCCGGACCGTGGGGCGGAGACCGGAGCCCCGGCCTTGCCGGCCTTCGGGGTGGGCCCACGCGACGCGGTCGCTTCGAGGTGGGCGAGGAGCCCCGCCGGGATCGCCGCCCGGGCGGCCTCCACCACGCTCTCGGCCCCGGCCTCCATGCGGTCGTCCGAGTCCGACGCCACGTCCGCTTCGCTCGGCGCTTCCGCCGGCGCCCGGTCCGGTGGTGTCTCGGCGGTCTCCTCGGTGCTGGGCGGGAGCCGCGTCGCGCGGGGCGCCAGGACGAGCCGGGCCGCCTCGCGGACGTGCTCCCCCGACACCTCGGACCGGCGATCGCAGGCGGCCGCCAGTCGGGCGACGCGCAGGGCCAGAAGCGGGGCGCGCAGGGAGGCAATGCCGAGCGCGGAGGCGGCCGTGCAGAGCTCGGCGGTCGCGTCAGCGATCGGGCGTTCGTCGCCGGTGGCATCGGCTTCGTCGTCCGGCCCAGCGGTGCCGGTCTCGCTCCAGGCGATGTTTGTCAGGTCGAGGCGGAAGGCGAGGCGATCCGCGAGAGCCTCCGGGATGCGTTCGTCGTCGCCCACGCCCTCGTCGAGGAGGATCAGACCGATCCGGGCCGGAGCCGAGGTGGCGAGCCCGTCGCGGGCGACCTGAACCCGGCCGGTGTCGAGGGCACTCGCGAGGCGGGCGGCGGTGCCGGCCGTCAGGCGCTCGGCCATGGGGATGATGAGGACACCGCCATCGGCCTCGGCGAGGAGCCCGGCCTGCGCGACGGGGCGCCCGGCGCTGAGGGTGGCGGCGAGGTCGAGGCCGCCGAGCAGGCGGTCGTCCGGGATGCCGGCGGGCATGCGGCGCAGGACGCGGTCCGGGTCGAGTGCGGCGCGAAGTCCATCGAGCCAGAGGTCGCGCACCGGGCCGGCTCCGGCCCGCACCACCACGCCGCCGCATCCATGCGGGTCGGCCGCCGCGAGCCGGGCCACCCGCAGCGCCAGGGACCAGGCCGGGCTCATCGGGCCAGCACGTCCTCCACGGCCCGGGCGACCCGCGCGGTGGAGCCGGATTCGTCGAGGGGGTTGCGGCGCAGGCGATGGCGCAGGGCCGAGGGCGCGATGCGGGCGAGGTGATCGAGGCTCACGGTCTCGGCACCCTCGTAGGCGGCGAGCGCCCGGGCGGTGCGCATCAGGGTGAGTTCGCCGCGCAGGCCATCGGTGCCGAGCGCCAGGCAGAGCCGGGCGGCCGCCTCCAGGGTGGCGTCGGGAACCGCGAGGCCGGGCAGCCGCGCCCGGGCGTCCGCGAGGGTCTTGCGGATGGCGCGGTCGGCCGCCGCATGGGCGGCGCAGAAGCCGGCGGGGTCGCGCTCGAAAGCGTCGCGGCGGCGTACCACGTCGATACGGGTGGGGAGGTCCGTGGGCGTTGTCACCTCGACGGCGAGGCCGAACCGGTCGAGAAGCTGGGGCCGCAGCTCCCCCTCTTCCGGATTGCCGCTGCCGACGAGGACGAACCGGGCCGGGTGGCGGATGCTCAGGCCCTCGCGCTCAACGGTGTTCACGCCGGAGGCGGCGACGTCGAGGAGCAGGTCGACGAGGTGGTCGTCGAGGAGGTTGACCTCGTCGATGTAGAGGAAGCCGCGATTGGCCCGGGCGAGCAGCCCCGGTTCGAAGGCTTTTTCGCCCCTGGTGAGCGCCCGCTCGAGGTCGAGGGCGCCCACGACCCGGTCCTCGGTGGCGCCGAGCGGCAGGTCCACCACCGGCACGGCGACCTTTTCCGAGCGCAGCACCGCCTGCTCGCGGCAGCGCTCGCAGTGGTCGGCCGGGCGGCCCGGATCGCAGGCATAGGGGCAGCCGACGACGGCTTCCATCGCCGGCAGCAGGGCCGCGAGCCCCCGGATCGCCGTCGACTTGCCGGTGCCGCGATCCCCGAATACCAGCACGCCACCCACGGATGGGTCCACGGCGGCGATGAGGAGCGCCCGGCGCATCTCGTCCTGCCCGACGATGGCGGAGAACGGGAAGGTGGGGGCCGCCGCGTGGGATTTCGGGCCGGGCTGCGGGGCCTTCGAGCGTCCACCGGCGCGGATGACAGGGGGCTTCACGCTCAAGGGGTTGGCGGCGACGGGCTCACCTGACATGGCTTGGGTCGATCCGTTGATCGGCATGGGGCCTCCTCGAACTGTCGGATCGATCACGCCGGCCCGATGGCGCGGGTGGCGCACCCTCTCCCGGACGAAGAGGGCTCGGGTTGCGGTGTGCCGTGTCCGGAGACGCTGCATCCCTCGCCCCGACCTCTCTCGAACCGGCGAGGAGGCGGGGCGGGAATCGCAAGCCTTCTGTCCAGACGCCGACGACGCCTACTCGGCGGCCGCCCGCTGCACGCCCATCCGGCCCCAGATCGCACTGAGCGCCCCGACGAGGTGATCGATGTCGGCATCCGAGTGCAGGGGCGAGGGCGTGATGCGCAGGCGTTCCGTGCCGCGCGGCACGGTGGGATAGTTGATCGGCTGCACGTAGATGCCGAACTCGTCGAGCAGCGTGTCGCTGATCGCCTTGCAGAGGACGGGGTCGTAGACCATCACGGGCACGATGTGGCTGTCGTTGGACAGGTAGGGAATGCCGGCGGCGTCCAGGCGCGCCCGCACGGTGGCCGCCCGCTCCTGATGGCGGGCCCGCTCGGCCCCGCTGGCCTTGAGGTGTCGGATGCTGGCCGCCGCGCCCGCCGCCACGGCGGGCGGCAGCGAGGTGGTGAAGATGAAGCCCGAGGCGAAGCTGCGCACGAAGTCGCAGAGCTTGGCCGAGCCCGTGATGTAGCCGCCGTGGACCCCGAAGGCCTTGCCCAGCGTGCCCTCGATGACGTCGAGGCGGTGGGCGAGCCCGTCGCGCTCCGAGATGCCGCCGCCGCGCGCCCCGTAGAGCCCGACCGCGTGGACCTCGTCGAGATAGGTGAGCGCGCCGTGGGCCTCCGCCACATCGCAGATCTCCGCGATGGGGGCGATATCGCCGTCCATGGAGTAGACCGACTCGAAGGCCACGATCTTCGGGCGGGCCGGGTCGACGAGCCGCAGCTTGCGGTCGAGGTCCTCCGGGTCGTTGTGGCGGAAGATGTGGCGCTCGGCACGCGCGGCCTTGATGCCCTCGATCATCGAGGCATGGTTGCCGGCATCCGAGAAGATGGCGCAGTTGGGCATCTGCGACCCGAGGGTGCCGAGTGCCGCCCAGTTCGAGACGTAGCCGGAGGTGAAGAGGAGCGCGGCTTCCTTGCGGTGCAGGTCGGCCAGTTCCTGCTCCAGCAGCACGTGGTAGTGGTTGGTCCCCGAGATGTTGCGGGTGCCGCCGGCGCCCGCGCCGCAGCGGTCCAGCGCTTCGTGCATGGCGCCGAGGACCGCAGGGTTCTGGCCCATCCCGAGATAATCGTTGGAGCACCAGACCGTCACGGGGCGGGTGCCCTCCGGCGTGTGGTGCGTGGCGTGGGGGAAGCGGCCCGCCTGCCGTTCGAGGTCCGTGAAGACGCGGTAGCGCCCCTCGCGGTGCAGGCCGGCCAAAGCAGAGCCGAAGATCTCTTCGTAGTTCATGCCTGTCCCCTTCCCTCGATGATCGGCGGGTTCTCGTCCCGCTTGTCTGTGCCGCCGCAGGCGCGGCGTCCGGTTGGCCGGTCCGCGGGGGCGGACCGGAATCTCAGCGCCCTTCGGGCTCGGCGACGCGCGGGCCGTCCGCGCAGGCGGAGGCGACCGGCAAGGTCATCGCAGCGGGGCGGGCGATCTTCGGCAGGCTCCACTGCCAGAGCGCGGCCGAGGGCAAGGGCAGCATCAGGAAGCCGTGTTCCAGGGTGGCGAGGGCCATCAACGTCGCCAGGATGCTGAAACCCGCGACCTCGTGGGCGGTCGTTCCATCGCCGAGGGCCGCCACCGTCAGGGCGGCGGTGGCGGCACCAGCCAAAGCCACCGAGACCGGGAAGAGCGGGTTCATCGTCCGCACCCGCAGGTAGCTGCCGAGATAGGCCAGGTGCTCGGGCAGGAACTCGGCATTGAGGTTGCGCACCCCGAGGAACAGGTTGAGCCGGGCCGAGAGGTTCATCCCCCACAGGATCCCGTAGGTCCACAGGGCGAAGTGGTTCGGCTGGCCCCAGGTCAGGGCGACGATCGCGAGGCCACCGGCGACGATGGCCGCCTCGTGCCAGAGGCTGGTGGCGGCCGCCGCCCGGAAGCGCGCGAACCCTTGGGCTCCGGGTGGGCAGCCGAGGGTACGCGGGCCGGAGACGAAGCCCATGTAGTAGCTCATCTCCTGCCAGCCCCAGACGAGGAGGGCCGCCGTGAAGGCCGTATAGGCGCCGGCCACGCTCGCATCCCCGGCCGAGGCGCCGATCGCCCAGAGGGACAGCCCGAGCACCCCCGTGCCCGCGACCATGCTGGCCGCGTGCGTGGCGCGCGGGCGATGGTCGAGGAGCAGGATCACGCCGGTGGAGAACCACCAGACCAGGACCGCATAAAGGGCGGGAAGCGCGTAGGCGGACATCCTACCAGACCGGCTCGAGGCGGATCTCCGCCGGCATCGGATTGTCGAGGGTCGGCAGGGCATAGAGCCGGGCGAAGTTCACCGCCGAGGCGGCGATCCAGGCACCGTGCTTGAGCTTGCCGAGGAGGCCGCCCTGCGACTTGGCGTCGGCGATCCCGATCGAGCAGGCCAGAAGCCGGTCGAGAGCCTGCTTGAAGCGCGGGTTGTCGAGGTCCAGCGTCAGCGGGAACGTCTGCTTCGAGATCTCGGAGGTGATCCGGAAGACCTGGAAGTCGTAATCGCTCGGATCGACGCCGAGCGCCTCGTGGAAGGCCGGGCGGCAATGGTCGCGCACGTACATCGTCGCGAAGACCGCGAGCAGGAAGAACTTGATCCAGTAGCGGTTGAGGCCGGAGGTCAGCTTGGGATTGGCGCGCATCAGCAGGGCGAAGGCCTCGCCGTGACGGAACTCGTCGTTGCACCACTTCTCGAACCACTTGAAGATCGGGTGGAAGCGGCGCTCGGGGTGACGCTCCAATTCCCGGAAGATGGTGATGTAGCGGGCGTAGCCGATCTTCTCGGAGAGGTAGGTGGCGTAGAAGATGAACTTCGGGCGGAAGAAGGTGTACTTCTTCGACCGGGTCAGGAAGCCGAGATCGACGCCGATCCCGAAATCCTTCAGCACGTCGTTGATGAAGCCGGCGTGGCGCGCCTCGTCGCGGCTCATGAAGCCGAACAGCTCGCGGATGTCGGGATTCTTGGCGCGCTTGCGCATCTCGGCGTAGAGCACGCAGCCCGAGAACTCGGCGGTGATGGACGAGACCAGGAAGTCCATGAACTCCTTGCGGAGCGCCGGGTCGAGCCCGGACATGTCGAGGTCGAACTCCTCGTTTCGCGTGAAATGGCGCTTGTTCGGGTCGGCGCGCAATTCCGCGATCAGCTTCGTCCACTCCGCGCGCACGGGCTCGACGTCGGTGCGGTCGAGTTCCTCGAAGTTGGTGGTGTAGAAGCGCGGCGACAGGAACGTCGTCTCGTGCGCGGCCTTCGTCGCCTCGTTGATCGGATGCTTCGGCATCACGGGGGTGGGCTGCTGGATCGCTGCGGTCACAGGCGCCTCCTCTCGGAAAAGCTGACTTCGTAGAGTTCGGTGAGTTCGAGGTGGCCCGCGAGCTTGGTCCAGAGGCGCTCGAGGCGCCCGGCGCGGGTCACGGTGGCGGTCCGGCGCACCACGAGGCGCTCGCCGTAGGGCACCGAGGTCGGGGCGTCGTGGACCTGGACGGCGTCGCCCGGTTCGATCTCGAAGGCGGCGTCGAGGACCACGTGGGCATGCAGGCTCTCGGAGGTCTGCTCGATCTCGACGGTGCAGGGCACGTCGACGCTGCGGCGCCCGCTCAGCCAGGTCATCATCGTGCGGCTCCTCCTGCGCTCATCGCCGTATTGAGTGCCGGTTCGGCGTAAGAGAGCGCGTTCAAACAAGAACCCGGAATCGCGATCGATTGCAACGTGGCCGGGCAAGACTTCAGATCGGGCATCAGGCGGGCGAAGGCGGCGAAGTTCGAGGGGCCGAAGGCGCCGAAATCGACGCTGCGGCCGGTGAGCGCGTCGTCGAGACGCAGCGAGCCGTCGTCGAAGCGCGTCAGGCGGAAGGGCACCTCGCGGGACAGGCCGGCGCGCAGGCGCCCCTGACCGAAGCCCCGCAGGGTGGCGCGGATGAAGTTGTCCTCCCCCGGCTGGACCGTGGCGACGAGGCCGCCGTGCTCGGCGTCCCGCAGGGTGATCGAGCCGTCGGGGGCGTCGTCCACCCGGAACGCCAGGCTCTGAACGGGCCGGGCCGGCTCCATCCGGGTCAGGCCGACCCCCTCGACGCGGCCGAAGGTCACGGCGAGGACGACGAAGCCGAGCAGAAGGCCGATTCCGGCGATCAGGCCCCGGGAGGTGCGTCCGGCGGTGCGCGCGAGCGGGTGCGGGTTCACGGCGGACATCCCCCTAGCTCGCCGTGGCGAGGCGCGGAGCCAGTGCGGCACGCGGGCGCAGCTGGACGGGGCCGGCGGCCTCCTCCGGGAGCTCGCGGTGGGCGGACAGTGCCCGGGCGAGGATCTGCGCGACCTCGCTGCCCTTCGGCACCGAGCGCAGCATCGGCTGGGGCCGGTTCACCTGCCAGGGCCGGGCATGGGGCCAGAGGTGGAGATAGGCGACCCGGTTGCCCGTCCGCAGCCGCAGCGGCAGGTCGGCGCTTCCGTCGGAATAGACACGGCTCTCGGCGGCTTCGACCAGGGCGAAAGGCAGGTTCAGGGTCATCGGCAGGGCGATGCCCACGCGCATCACCACGCGGCGGTTGGTGATGGTGTAGGTGGTGGTGCGGGCCGAGAGCCAGCCGAGGAGCGCGAGGAGCGCCACGGCGCCCGCCCCGATGCCGAGGGTGGGGGCGGCCAGAACCACGGCCTCGCTCCAGTGCCCGTTCACGGCCGGCGGCAGCGCGGCCCAGAGGGCGAGGCCGGAGAACCACAGGCCCACGAGGCGCAGGTGCAGGGCCCGGAAGGCGATGCCGAAGCCGCAGGGCCGGCCCTGCCAGAGGATGTGCTCGCCGGCCGGTAGGGGACCCGGCAGGCCGGGGGCGGCGTCGAAGGCGTTGGCGGGAAGATGCTGCTTGGGGCTCACAGGAAGGCCTCCTGACGGAGCGGGGTGGCGTAGAGGGTGCCGCCACCGAAGAAGGCCATGATCCGCTCCTCCTCGTTGAGGGTGACGGAATCCGGGTCCTTCGTGGTGGGCACGTCTGCGAACTGGTGGGCGAGGAGCGCTTCGCAGGTGACCTTGCGGGTGAAGCGCCCGGTCCGGCAGAAGGTGGCGGGCATCAGCACACGGCGGCCGCCCGCTCCGAGCTCGACCTCGTAGTAGCGCACCATCGACTCGCCCCGGTCGACCCAGAGGTCGCTGACCGTGCCGGCGACCTGCCGGTCGGCGCCGAAGACCGACATGCCGATCGGATTGGGGCCGTCCTCGTGGACGACGAAGTGATCGGCGACCCGCAGGGGCACGATGCGCTTCTCGCGGTCCCAGGTCTCGTCGTGGGTGTCCTCGCGTTCGGCATAGGCGGCGGGGCCGATGGCGTCGTGCAGGCCGTCGGTATCGGGCTCGAGGGGGGCGCCCGGCCAGACCTCGTGCTTGTGGCCGCGATAGTTCCAGGCCGCCTCCGCGCCGAGGCGCGGCGCGTGCTTCACGTGGCCGTTGGAGAGCAGGAACTGCTTGGGCGACGGGATCAGGAACGGGTCGGGCGGCATCGGCCGGCCGCGCGCGGCCTCCGATTCCAGGGGATAGCCCTCGCGGCGGTCCTCGCGGCGCAGGTAGAAGACTAGGCCGGCAAAGAAGATCCAGAACGCGTAGAGAACCACCTGCGCGACATCGACGTAGCCCGTGATTTCACCTTTCGGCATGACCGGTCTCCTTCAGGCTGAGCGGGGCAAGGAATGGGGCAGGCGTGCCCGATCGTCGGCGCGCACGAGCGGGCCGATGGCCAGCAGCGTCGCGAACAACAGCGCGATTTCGAGGTGGTAGACGATGAGGTAGCCCGTGGAGGGCAGGTTCATCGCCTCGCCGAGGATGCCGGACGACGCCAGGTGCGCGCCGAGGTCGCGCAGGATGCCGCTGGCCGCGATGGCGAGCCCGGCGGCACTGGCCTGCACCGCCCCCCAGGCGCCGAGCGCCAGGCCGGTATCCTCGGCCCCGGCCTTGGCCATCGAGGCCGTCAGCGTGCCGTGGGCGAACAGGCCGCCGCCGAGGCCGATCAGGGCGACGCCCGCCGCGAACAGGCGCACGGAATCGAGGGGCGCTGCGAAGATCACCGCCGAGAAGGCCGCGATGCCCACCACCGCGCCGGACGCCGCGACGCGGAAGGGATCCCCGCCCCGGTCGAGCCAGCGCGCGGCCACCAGCAGGCCGATCCCGCCGCCGCCCGCCAGGAGCGCGGTCAGCGCCGTGGTCGCGGCGACGGGCAGGTGCAGGATCTGGCCGCCATAGGGCTCCAGCAGGATGTCCTGCATCGAGAAGGCGGCGGTGCCCAGTCCGGTGGCGACCAGCCGCCGGCGCGCCCGGCCCTTGCCGGCATAGAGCGCCCAGGATTCCGAGAAGGCCGGGCGGGGCAGGTCCCGCGCCGTGCGACCGGGGCTGCGCGGCTCCTGCTTCCACAGGGCGATGCCGTTGAGCACGATGGTGAGGAGGGCCGCGCCCTGGATCACCTTGATCAGGCGCAGCGCCGAGAAGTCGGCGAGCAGCAGCCCGAAGGCGACCGCGCTCACCACCATGCCGGCGAGCAGCATCGCGCAGAGGAGCGCCACGACCCGGGGGCGCGCATGGGCGGGGGCGAGGTCGGTGGCGAGCGCCAAGCCCACCGTCTGCGTCGTGTGGAGGCCGGCGCCCACCATCACGAAGGCGAGGGCCGCCGCCGCGTGGCCTGGCCAGGCCGGCCCGGTGGTGTCGCCCGACAGGATCAGCAGGGCGAAGGGCATGATGGCGAGACCGCCGAACTGCAGCAGCGTGCCGAACCAGATGTAGGGCACCCGGCGCCAGCCGAGCACGGAGCGGTGGGTGTCCGAGCGGAAGCCGACGATGGCGCGGAAGGGCGCGAAGATCAGCGGCAGCGAGAGCATCACGGCAACGATCCAGGCCGGCACCGCCAGTTCGACGATCATCACCCGGTTGAGGGTGCCGATGAGCAGCACCGCCGCCATGCCGACCGTGACCTGGAACAGGCTCAGCCGGAGCAGGCGCCCCATGGGCAGTTCCGCCGTCGCCGCGTCGGCGAAGGGCAGGAGCCCGGGGCCGACGCGCTGGAGGGCACGGGCCATGGAGGCGCCGAGGCGGGTCATGGCGCCCGCCTCAACTCGAAGGCCTGCGAGAGGTAGAACCCGCTGTTGACCCGGTGCGCGCGGCCGATCCGGATCCCGGCCAGGGCCGGGTCCGCCGCCACCCGGCGGCGCAGGTCCGCCTCCCCCACCGGCACGATGGCCGGCGCCCGGTCCCCGCGCGGAAAGGCGCGGCCGGCCATGTGCATCAGGGTGAGGAGCGGGGTGCGGGGCGCCACGGTGAACAGCACCGAAGCGTCGGTGCGGGCGCTCAGCGCCGCCAGGGCCCGGACGATGTCCGGGGTGGCGTAGTGGATCAGCGAATCCATCGCCACGACGTGGTCGAAGCGGCCGAGACCGGGATCGAGCATGTCGCCGACCCGGAATTCGATGCGGCCCGAGGCGGAGGTTGCGGTACGCTCGCGGGCCAGTTCGATCAGGGTGGGCGAGACGTCGATGGCGACGACTTCCGCCCCGCGCCGGGCGGCCTCGAGGCTCAGCGCCCCGGTGCCGCAGCCGGCATCGAGCAGGCGCCTGCCGGTCAGGTCGTCGGGCAGCCAGGACAGCAGGTTCGTCCGCATGGCGTCGCGCCCGGCCCGGACCGTGGCGCGGATCTTCGAGACCGGCGCGTCGGAGGTCAGGCGCGCCCAGGCCTCGACGGCGGTGCGGTCGAAGTAGGTGGTGAGTTGCGAGCGGCGGGCCGCGTAGCTGTGCGAGGTCATGGTTTGGCCCCCGCTCAATCGAAGCCGAGGAATTCGAAGAGATCGCGATCCTTCATGGGGATCGCGTTCAGGGGCTTGCCGCCGGCCCAGAGATGCGCGGCCAGCCGCATGTACTCGGTGGTCACCGCCACGAGTTCCGGCGTCGGCTCCATCTCGAACAGGGTCGACTTCTTCAGGCGCGAGCGCCGGACCACGTCGAGGTCGGGGAAGTGCGCGATGCGCTCCAGGCCGACGGCGGCGTTGAAGCGGTCGATCTCGTCGGTCTTGGCCGAGCGGTTGGCGATGACGCCGCCGAGCCGCACGGGGTAGTTCTTCGCCTTGGCGTGGATGGCCGCGACGATCCGGTTCATGGCGAAGATCGAGTCGAAGTCGTTGGCGGTGACGATGAGGGCCTGGTCGGCGTGCTGGAGCGGCGAGGCGAAGCCCCCGCAGACCACGTCACCGAGCACGTCGAAGATGACGACGTCGGTGTCCTCGAGCAGATGATGCTCCTTCAGGAGCTTCACGGTCTGGCCGACGACGTAGCCGCCGCAGCCCGTGCCCGCCGGCGGGCCGCCGGCCTCGACGCACATGACGCCGTTGTAGCCTTCGGCCACGAAGTCCTCGATGCGCAGCTCCTCGGAGTGGAACTGCACCGCCTCAAGGGCGTCGATGACGGTGGGCGCCAGGCGCTTGGTCAGCGTGAAGGTCGAATCGTGCTTGGGGTCGCAGCCGATCTGCAGTACGCGCTTGCCGAGTTTCGAGAAGGCCACCGACAGGTTCGACGAGGTCGTCGACTTGCCGATGCCGCCCTTGCCGTAGACGGCGAACACCTTGGCGGTGCCGATCTTCAGGTCCGGGTCGAGTTCGACCTGGACGCTGCCTTCGGGCCGGCGCGCGGCGACCGGATTGCGGATGGCGATGTTCATGCGGCGACCCCTGCGGTGATGCCTTCGACGCGGTCTTCCAGTTCCTCCTCGGCGCGGTCGAGCGCGTCGCGCGTCTCCGCGTCGGGGGTCCAGAAGCCGCGCTGGTGCGCCTCGATCAGCCGGTGTGCGACCTTGGCCGAAGCGGTCGGGTTGAGGGCCGCCATGCGCTCGCGCATGGCGGGGTCGAGGACGTAGGTCTCGGTGATGCGCTGGTAGACCCAGGGCGCGACGCCGTTGGTGGTGGCCGACCAGCCCATGGTGTTGGTCAGATGCGCCTCGATCTGGCGCACGCCCTCGTAGCCGTGGCCGAGCATGCCCTCCGTCCATTTCGGGTTGAGCATGCGGGTGCGGGTTTCCAGGGAGACCTGTTCGGTGAGCGAGCGCACCACGCCTTCGCCGCGCGTCTGGTCGCTGATGAAGATCGGCACGGCGGCCCCCCGCGCTTCGGCCACCGCCCGGCCCATGCCGCCGAGGCCGTCGAAGTAATGGTCCACCGAGGTGACGCCGACCTCGACGGAATCGAGGTTCTGGTAGGCGAGCTCCACGGTGGCGAGCACGCTGCCCATCAGCGCCCGCTGGGCGGAGGCCACGCCGTTGCGGCCGTAGGCGAAGGACTTGCGCCGGGCGAAGGTCTCGGAGATCTCGTCGGCCTCCTGCCAGCGACCGGATTCCACGAGCTGGTTGACGTTGGCGCCGTAAGTGCCTTCGGCGTTGGAGAACACCCGCAGGGCTGCGGTCTCCAGGTCGATGCCGTGCTCGGCCTGGAGCGCCAGGGCGTGCTTGCGCACGAAGTTCTGCTCGGAGGGCTCGTCGGCGACGGCGGCGAGGTAGGAGGCTTCCGCCAGGAGCTTGGTCTGCAGCGGCAGCAGGTCGCGGAAGATGCCCGACAGGGTGACGACCACGTCGATGCGGGGGCGCCCGAGGGTCTCCAGGGGAACCAGCGTGGCCCCGCTGAGGCGGCCGTATCCGTCGAAGCGCGGGGCCGCGCCGATGAGCGCCAGCGCCTGGGCGATGGGCCCGCCCTCGCTCTTCAGGTTGTCGGTGCCCCAGAGCACCAGGGCGATGCTCTCGGGCAGCGCCGCGCCCTCGTCGCGGTAGCGGGCGAGGAGGCGCGCCGCCTGGCGGCCGCCGTCGACCATCGCGAAGGCCGAGGGCAGGCGGTAGGGATCGAAGCCGTGCAGGTTGCGGCCCGTCGGCAGGATGTCGGGGTTGCGCAGAAGGTCGCCACCGGCGACGGGTGCGATGAAACGGCCGTCGAGGGCGGCGAGCAGCCCTTCGATCTCGTGGTCCCGTGCCAGCAGGCGGTCCGTGTCGCGCAGCGACGCGAAGGCGGCGCGGTTCGGTTCGGTGGCGGCGAGGCCTGCGGCGTTCAGCGCCGCGTCGAGGGTCGCGCCGGCCACGAGGGCGATGATGCCGGCGCGGTCGGGGACGAGGCCATGGTTCGCCTCCGCGAGGGCGAAGAGGATGTCGATCCGCTCGGCGGGCGGTGTCGCCTCGCCCACGACGTGGAGCCCGTGCGGGATCAGGGTGTGCTCGAGTTCGTGGAGCGCCGCGCCGAGGCGCTGGACGTGGTCGGCGAGGTCCGCGTCCCAGACCGGCTCGGCGGCGACGAGGTCGAGGCCGGCGCCCTGGGCCTGGACGAGTTCGGCGAGATCGCGGCGCTCGGCCACCGCCTCCGGCTCCAGGCCCCGCCAGCGCTCGATGGAGGCCTTCAAGTCGATCAGCCCGCGGTAGAGCCCGGCCTGGGCCAGGCTCGGGGTGAGGTAGCTGACCAGGGTCGCGGCGGAGCGCCGCTTGGCGATCATGCCCTCGGAGGGGTTGTTGGCGGCGTAGAGGTAGATGTGGGGCAGCGAACCGATCAGGCGCTCGGGCCAGCAGGCGCCGGACAGGCCGGTCTGCTTGCCGGGCATGAATTCCAGCGCCCCGTGGGTGCCGAAATGCAGGACCGCGTCGGCGCGGAAATCCTCGCGCAGGTAGCGGTAGAAGGCTGAGAAGGCGTGGGTCGGGGCAAAGCCGCGCTCGAACAGCAGCCGCATCGGGTCGCCCTCGTAGCCGAAGCCCGGCTGGACGCCGACGAAGACGTTGCCGAACTGGGCGCCCAGGACGAAGATCTGCGAGCCGTTGCTGTTCTGGCGGCCCGGGGCCGGGCCCCACTGGGCCTCGATTTCGGCGAGATGCCGCTCGCGCCGGACATGATCGTCGGCGGCGATGCGATGATGCACGTTGGCCGGCGTCCCGAAGCGGGTGGCGTTCCCCGCGAGCACCGCCTCGCGCAGGGCGTCGACGCTGTCGGGCAGCTCCACCACGTAGCCCTCGGCCTTCAGGGCCTTCAGGGTGTTGTGCAGGGACTGGTAGACCGACAGGAAGGCGGCCGTGCCGATGCTGCCGGCATTGGGCGGGAAGCCGAACAGGACCACGGCGATCCGGCGCTCGGCGCGGGCCTTGCGCCGGAGGGTCACGAGGCGCTCGATCCGGGCGGCGAGCATGTCGGCGCGCTCGGGGTGCACGACCATGTCGCGGGCGCTGGCGCCGAGCGAGCGGCTGGAGCGCCCGCCGAAGACCATCGGGGACGTGGCGCCGTCGAGTTCGGGAATCGCCACCATCATGGTGGCTTCCACCGGCGAGAGACCTCGGTCGGACGCCTCCCACTGCTCCAGCGTCTGGAATTCCAGGGCGTGGGCGGCGAGATACGGCACGTCGAGTTCGCAGAGCAGCGCCTGCGCCCCGGCGGCGTCGTTGTAGGCAGGGCCGCCGACGAGGGAGAAGCCGGTGAGCGAGACCAGCGCGTCGATGGTCGGGCGCCCGTTGCTGCGGAAGAACGCGTCCACGGCCGGGCGGTTGTCGAGGCCGCTGGCGAAGGCCGGCACCACGCTCAGGCCGCGCGCCTCCAGGGCGGCGATGACGCCGTCGTAATGGGCGGTGTTTCCGGCGAGCACGTAGGAGCGCATCACGAGGAGGCCGACGCGGCCCTTCACGGGGCCCTTCGGCACCGGCATCCGGCCCGCATCCTCGCCGATCCGGCCCGCCATGCGCGGATGGTAGAGGCCGGTCTCGGGGTAGCTCAGGGGCGCGGGGGCGGCCGCGATCCGGCGCCAGCCCTCGCGCGGGCCGGCGGCGTAGCGCCCGACCAGGAAGCGCACGAGGTTGGCGATGTTCTCGTCGGAGCCCGAGAGCCAGTATTGCAGGGTGAGGAAGTAGGCCCGCACGTCCTGGGCAGAGCCCGGGATGAAGCGCAGGATCTTGGGCAGCTTGCGGATCATCGCCATCTGGCGGGCGCCGTTGCCCTGGGCCCCGGGCTTGCCGCGCAGTTTCTTCAGGAAATCGAGGGCGCCGCGTTTGGTGCCGTCCATGTTGAAGCGGTCGAGGCGGGTGGTCCGCACCACCTCGCTCGCCGAAAGGCAGCCGATCATCGCATCGCAATGTGGCCGCCGCGCCAGCAGGGCCGGCAGGATCGCCCGGACGTGCTCGTCCATGAACAGCATCGTGGAGATCACGATGTCGGCGCGGGCGATGTCGTCCTTGCAATCCTGGAGTGCCGCCGGGTCCGTGTCCCAGGCCGCGGCGGCGTGGAAGTCGAGGACGAGGCCCGGCATGTCCTGGGCGAGGCGCTGGCGGGCGCGCTCGAGCGCGCTCGCCACGTGATTGTCCATCGTCACGAGGACGACCCGGAGCGCCGGGCGCTCAGCGACCGAAATGCGCTTTAGCATCGTACAGGGTCTCGACGGTGATGAGCGGCAGGGCACGTTCCCGTGCGAAGCGCTCGGTGTTCGCGCGGGCCTTGCCCCGCACGAAGAACGGGATCTTCTTCAGTTCCTTCTCGGCGTCGGTCGCCCAGGTCAGGAGGATGGGTTCGGCCTGGGCCGCGGGCGCCTCCACGACGACGGGCGCCGGATCGACACCGTGCCGGGGCAGGTGCGAGGGGGCGGCCCCGCCGTGGAACTCGGCATCCTCGCGGAACATGCCGAGCAGATGCTCCTCCAGGCCCATCATCAGCGGATGGACCCAGGTGTCGAAGATCACGTTGGCGCCCTCGAAGCCCATCTGGGGCGAGTGGCGCGCGGGAAAATCCTGGACGTGGATCGGCGCCGAGATCACCGCGCAGGGCAGGCCCATGCGCTTGGCGATGTGGCGCTCCATCTGCGTGCCGAGCACGAGGTCCGGCTGCGCCGCCTGGATCGCGGCCTCGACGTCGAGGTAGTCGTCGGTGATCGTCGCCTCGATGCCGTGCAAAGCCGCCTCGGCCCGGACCTCGCGGGCGAACTCGCGGGTGTAGGTGCCAAGCCCGACCACCCGGAACCCGAGTTCGGCGGCGGCGATCCGGGCGGCGGCGAGCGCGTGGGTGGCGTCCCCGAAGATGAACACGCGCTTGTCGGTGAGGTAGGTCGAATCGACCGAGCGCGAATACCAGGGCAGTCGCGAGGGCGCGCCGGCCAGCACCGGGGCCGGATCGACGCCGGCGAGCGCCGCCACCTCTTCGACGAACCGGATCGTGGCGCGCACCCCGATCGGCACCGTTTCGACCATCGGCTGGCCGAAGGTCTTCTGCAGGTGGAGCGCCGCGGCGCGCGCGATCTCGGGGTAGAGCACCACGTTGAAATCCGCCGCGCCGAGGCGTCCGAGATCGGCCGGCGCGGCGCCCAGCGGCGCCACCACGTTCACGTCGATGCCGAGCGCCGCGATGATCCGGGTGATTTCGATGAGGTCGTCGCGGTGGCGGAATCCCAGGGCCGTGGGGCCTAGGATGTTGCAGATCGGGCGCCGCTCTGTGCGCAACGCCCTGTCACCTCCGGCGAGAGCCCGGACCAGCCGGTAGAAGGTCTCCGAGGCGCCCCAGTTCTCCTTCTTCTGGTAGGCCGGCAGCTCAAGCGGGATGACCGGGATCGGCAGATCGAGGGCGCGGGCGAGACCGCCGGGATCGTCCTGGATCAGCTCGGCGGTGCAGGACGCGCCCACGATCATCGCCTCGGGCCGGAAGCGCTCGTAGGCCTCGGCCACGGCATTCTGGAAGATCGCGGCGGTATCCGCGCCGAGGTCGCGGGCCTGGAAGGTGGTGTAGGTCACCGGCGGGCGGGCATCCCGCCGCTCGATCATGGTGAAGAGCAGATCCGCGTAGGTGTCGCCCTGGGGGGCGTGCAGCACGTAGTGCAGCCCGCGCATGGCGGTGGCGATGCGCATCGCGCCGATATGGGGTGGTCCCTCGTAGGTCCAGAGCGTGAGCTGCATCGCCTCAGACCTCCAGCCGGGCGCGGCGCTTCAGCGGACGCGCGAAGAGTTCGGCGAGGTCGCCGGCCTGGTCGTACCCTTGGATCGGCGTGAACAGCAGTTCGATCGACCATTTGGTCGCCAAGCCCTCCGCCTCGAGCGGGTTGGCGAGGCCGAGGCCACAGATCGTCAGGTCGGGCCGGGCCGCCCGGCAGCGGTCCATCTGCGCATCGAGGTTCTGGCCCTCGACCACCTGGGTTCCGGCGGGCAGCAGCGCCAGTTCCGGCGCATGGTGCTGGCGGTGTAGGTAGGGCGTGCCGACCTCGATGAGTTCGGCCCCCATCTCGCGCGACAGGAAGCGGGCCAGCGGCAGTTCGAGCTGCGAATCGGGGAAGAAGAACACCCGCTTGGCCGCGAGGCGCTCGCGGTAGAGATCGAGGGCAACGGCGGCGCGGGCACGCCCTGGGGCCGTGACGCGAGCGAAATGGTCCGGCCTCACGCCGAAGGCCTCGGCTGCGGCTTCGAGCCAGCCGGTGGTGCCTTCGGCACCGAGGGGAAACGGCGCGGCGATCCGCGTGGCGCCCCTCGCCTCCAGGACGCGCGCGGTCTCGGCGAGGAACGGCTGGGCGAGGAGCATGCGGGTGTTGGCGCCGACCGCCGGCAAGGCTCCGGCCCGTCGCGCCGGCAGGAAGGCGACGTCGGCGATCCCGAGCTCCGAGAAGAGACGGGCGAACTGGTCCTCGACCACGTCCGCCAGGGCGCCGACCACGAGGAGCGACGGCGGGGCACCCTCGGCGGCGCGCGGCATCTCCGGCACGAGCGAAGCAAGGCAGGCATCCTCCCCTTGCGTGAACGTCGTCTCGATGCCGCTGCCCGAGTAGCTCAGCACCCGAACTTCGGGGTGGAACGAACGCGAGAGGCGCTGGGCCGCCCGCGGAAGATCGAGCTTGATCACCTCCGACGGGCAGGAGCCGACGAGGAACAGGAGGCGGATGTCCGGGCGCCGCTCGATCAGGCGGCGCACGACCCGGTCGAGTTCCTCGTTGGCATCGACGAGACCCGCGAGGTCGCGCTCGTCGAGGATCGCCGTGGCAAAGCGCGGCTCGGCGAAGATCATCACCCCGGCGGCCGACTGGATGAGGTGCGCACAGGTGCGCGACCCGACGACGAGGAAGAACGCGTCCTGGATCTTGCGGTGGAGCCAGACGATGCCGGTGAGCCCGCAGAACACCGCCCGCTGCCCGCGCTCCTGGCGGATGTCGCAACCCGTCCCCAGGCTTGGAAGTGGTGCGTGGGCGTTCATCGCGCGGCCTCCGCGACGAGGCCGGCATGTGGAGCCTGGAGGCGGGCGGTGCGCAGCTTGAAGATGAACTGCGCGGCGTTGATGGCGTAGGAGGCGTAGGCCGTGAGCGCCAGGACCATCAGGCCCGTGATGTCGAGGGCGCCGGTCGCCAGTGCTAGGAGATAGGCGCTGTGCAGGGCCAGCACCAGCATGCTGACCATGTCCTCCCAATAGAAGGCCGGCGCGAACAGATAGCGGCCGAAGACGACCTTCTCCCAAATCGAGCCCGTGATCATGATCGCGTAGAGCAGCGCCGTCTTGGCCACGACCGACGCGTTGGCTGCCGCGGCACCCTCGCCGGTGGCGAGGGCTCGCAGCACCAGGCCGAGGCTGATGGCGAATACGAGGAATTGAAGTGGGGCGAGAATGCCCTGAACGATCGTCCAGGGGGTGGCGTCGCGGCGCGCACGCTCGGCGGCATCGTAGAGCGGTCGTATCGGCCTCTCCGCTCTCCGCAACATATGGTCCGCCCCCTTTTTTTCGAGCCGTTCCGACCGGGTCGGAGAAGCGCGTTGGGGGGAGGTTAGGAACCCGATCCAGGAGTGTCAAGCCAGCTTTACGTCAAAAGGTTTTTACACAGCGAATGCAAAATAGTTATAAGGCGGGTGTTGATTCATTAGTTTTCAGGCGTATCGTGCCGCTTGTTTTCGACGCCGGCAAAGCCGTCTCTCCCGCGCATCAAGTCTAGTCAGGGTGCATCGCGAGAATACCCGGAATTCGACCTACAAGATCGAACCGCTTGTCACGCCGTCAGCAACATTGGAGAGGGACCAATGGATGATGTGAGGCAGTTCGGCGATTGCTTGCGCTATGAGCCCACCAGCCAGGATCTGATCGATTTCCGAGGTTTCGGAATCGGCGACCGGCTCGCCGAGTTCACCCGGAGCTTGCGCCTGCAGGAAGATCTGGCTCGGGTCGTGGAAGCCGAGGTGATCCCGCGCCTGATGTTGGCGCATCGCTCGGAGTCGACCCAGCCGGAATGTAATATCCTACCGGACGCCGATCAGATCGCGGTGTTCGCGGCGTTGATGCTCGCGCCGGCCGGTGACGATCTCGATCTTCGTCTCGCCGAGCTCCTGGCCACCGGTCTCGCCCCCGACAGCCTCCTTCTCGATCTTCTGGCCCCGACCGCGCGCCATCTCGGTGCCCTCTGGGAGGAGGATCTCTGCGATTTCGTGGAGGTTACGCGGGCCATGGGGCGCCTGCAGCGGATCATGCGCGAGATCACGCAACGATTCGGCGGCGCGCCGGCACAGCCTCGCGACCCACGCAGCATCTTTTTGCTGCCCTGCCCGGGCGAAACCCACAGCTTCGGTCTCGCCATGGTCGACCGATTCTTTCGGGACGCCGGATGGAACGTGACCTGTACCGTTTCGCAGCCGGACGATCCGTTGGCGCAGGTCCGGACCGACTGGTTCGACGTGGTCGGCCTGTCCCTCGCCTGCGAGGTTTTGCTGCCCAAGCTTGCCGAGACCATCACGGCGCTGCGGCGGCATTCGCACAATCCCGCCATTCGTGTCATGGTCGGCGGACCGGCCTTCGTGCTCAACCCCGATGCCGTCCGGCAGGTCGGCGCCGATGCCAGCGCCGGTGATGCCAAGCAGGCTCTGCACATCGCCGAAACCCTGCTTGATCTGCAGGCCGGAGCCTGCTGAAAGACAGACCGGTCGGAAGGTCCGTCCAACCAAGAAGGCCTATTCCGATCTCATATTCCCGCCCGACCACATCAAGACGTGGTGACCTGTGACCAGCCTGACGCTTCCTGCCACGAGCCAAGCACTCGCGGCGCTCCAGATGTCGCTCGGCCCTCTCGACGCGCAGGCGGCCGGGTTGCTGATTGCCGCCGCGACGGACCTGTCCCTGGTCATCGATGGCGAGGGCGTGATCCGGGACGCGACCTTTGGCAGTTCGGATCTGGCCGGCGAAGGCTGCGAGACGTGGCTCGGTCGCCCCTGGGTCGAGACGGTGACGGTCGAGAGCCGGCCGAAGATCGCCTCGCTGCTCAAGGATGCCGCCCCCGGTGCCGTAACGCGCTGGCGCCAGGTCAACCACATCTCACCCACCGGCATCGATCTTCCCGTGCGCTATGCCGCCATGCGGCTCGCCAAGGATGGGCAGATCCTGGTGCTGGGCCGCAATCTGCGGGCCATGGCCTCCCTTCAGCGCAGTCTGGCCGAGACGCAGCAGGCGCTCGAGCGCGATTACCTGCGTATGCGTGGCGCCGAGACGCGCTATCGCCTCCTGTTCCAGCTCGGCTCCGAGCCCGTTCTGGTGGTGGATGCGGGTACTCGCCGCGTGACGGAGGTCAATCCTGCGGCCGCACGCCTGATCGGGCGGGCCGACAAGCGGATCGTCGGGCAGGACGCCGTCGAGTTGTTCGATGCCTCCAGCCTGCGCGACCTCGAATCGCTCTTCGCGGGCCTGCGCGTCACCGGGCAGGCCACCGACCTCGATGCCAGCCTCGGGCATGGGCGCGGTCTGGTCCGGGTCGCAGCCTCGTTGTTTCGCCAGGAGAACGCCACCAGCGTGCTCCTGCGCCTCGCACCCGCCCAGGCGGTCGCGGCGGAGGCCGGCCCGGTGCGTGCCGGGGCTCTCGATGTGATCCGGAGCCTGCCCGAGGGATTCGTCGTCACGGATCCGAGCCGGCGCATTCTGACGGCCAACCCCGCGTTTCTCGATCTCGTGCAACTTGCCACCGAGGAGCAGGTCCGCGGCCAGCGCCTCGACCAGTGGCTGGGCCGCGAGGAATCCGAGGCCACGGCCTTGTACGCGACGCTGGCCCAACATGGATCGGTGCGCCACTTCCCCACGCATGTCCGGGGTGCCTATGGTGGGATCGAGGAGGTCGAGGTCGCGGCCGTCTCGGCCCTGACGGCCAGCCAGCCCTGCCTTGGTTTCACCCTGCGTGCTACGCCGCGCCGGGCCGTGACCGTCTCGGGGGGACGCGAACTGCCCCGCTCCGTCGAGCAGATGACGGAACTCGTCGGTCGCGTCTCGATGAAGAATCTCGTTCGCGAATCGACCGACCTGATCGAACGCCTCTGCATCGAGGCGGCCCTGCGCATCACGCGGGACAATCGGGCTTCGGCGGCCGAAATGCTCGGTCTGAGCCGACAGGGCCTCTACGCGAAGATGCGCCGCTACGGCATCGGCGATCTCGACGCCCCAGACGATATCGCGTGACATCGGACGTCCCGCCGTCGGGCGATGGGCCGTTGAGCGGCCGCCATCACGCAAGTCTGATGTAAATCAAACTTGACACTCTGCGGCGTTAAACTAGCGTTGCGGTCATGGCAACGCCCGCACCCAGCGCCCTCGTCGAGCTCCTGAAGCCGATCACATGGTTCGCGCCGATGTGGGCGTTCCTGTGCGGCGTGGTGTCCTCGGGGTCCTCGCTCGGATCGAACTGGCTCCTCGTGATCGGCGGCATCGTCCTGTGCGGACCCTGCGTCTGCGCGACGAGCCAGGCCGCGAACGACTGGTTCGATCGCCA
>NZ_JAQGKL010000195.1 GCF_028290105.1 Methylobacterium sp. | reverse complement strand
TAGGCCGCGCTGCGGTGGAGGACGGCGCGCTCATCAACGCCCTGCGGGTCGAGCCCGAACTCGGAACCCCCTCGAGGGGCGGCATGCCGGAGACGGTGGCTCGGGCGACCTCCACCGGATGGCGCATCAGCGGCCGGAAGATCTATTCCACCGGCAGCCCGGCCCTCACCCATGGCCTCGTCTTCGTCCGCACCGATGAGGCGGAGCCGCGCATCGGCAACATCCTGGTGCCGATGGCCTCCGATGGCGTGCGGATCGAGGAGACCTGGGACCATCTCGGCCTGCGCGCCAGCGGCAGCCACGACGTGATCTTCGAGGATGTCCGGGTACCCGCCGACCACGCCGTCGACCTGCGCCCGCCCGAGGGCTGGCGGGTCGCCGACGCGGGTCAGCAGGCCTGGAACGCCGTGCTGCTCTCGAGCCTCTACGACGGCGTCGCGCGGGCGGCGCAGGCCTGGTTCGTGGCCTTCGCCGGCGCGCGCAAGCCCGGAAGCCTGGGGCAGAGCCTCGCCACCCTGCCCCGCTTTCAGGAGGCGATCGGCGGGAACGCCCGGCAGCTCGCCGTCAATGCCCGGCTGATCCGGTCCGTCGCCGAAGAGGTGGATCGCGGGGCGGCGCCGTCCGCGCAGGAATCCGGCTTCCTCAAGGTCACCGTCACCGAGAATGCCGTCGCGGTGGTGCAGCGCGCGGTGGAGCTTTCCGGCAACCCCGGATTGTCGCGCACCAACCCGCTCGAGCGGCACCTGCGCGACGTCCTGTGCGGACGCATCCACTGGCCGCAGGGCGACGCGGTGCGAAGCGGCGCCGGGCGCGCCGCCCTCGGCCTTTAAGATCCTCGACCCAGGAGATCCCATGAGTTTCCTCGAACCGGACGCCGTCGAGTTCATCGGCTTTGCCGCGCCGCGCTACCATTCCGAGACGCACGCGGCCTCCGGACCGGCCATCGACCGCGACTATCTGCGCCTCCTCGCCCAGGCCCATGAATGGGGCGGGTTCGACCGCATCCTCGTGGCCTTCTATTCCACCCAACCCGACGCGATCCTGCTCTCGGCGCAGATCGCGGCGGTGACGGAGCGCATCGGCCTGATGATCGCCCACCGCACGGGTTTCACCGCCCCGACGGTGGCCGCGCGCCAGTTCGCGACCCTGGACCAGCTCACCGGGGGCCGTGTCGCGATCCACGCCATCTCCGGGGGCGACGACCGCGAACTGGCGCAGGACGGCGACCACCTGACCAAGGACGAGCGCTACGCCCGCACGGACGAGTTCCTGACCATCGCGCGCCAGGTCTGGACCGCCGCGACCCCGTTCGACTTCGCCGGCACGCATTATCGGATCGAGCGGGGCTTCTCCGAGGTGAAGCCCGTGAACCCGCGCGGCATCCCGGTCTATTTCGGCGGCGCCTCGCCGGCGGCCATCGCGGTGGCGGGCCGCCACGCCGACACCTACGCGCTCTGGGGCGAAAGCCTGGACCAGGTCCGCGAGGCCATCGCCAAGGTGCGGGTGGCGGCCGCCCCGCATGGGCGCAACCCGCGCTTCAGCCTCTCCTTCCGGCCGATCCTGGCGGAGACCGAGGAGGCCGCCTGGGCTCGCGCGGAGGCGACCCTGGCCCGGACCCGCGCCACCCGCGCCGCGCAGGGGCTCGGCCCCGCCGCGACCCCGCAGAACGAGGGCTCGCGCCGCCTGCTCGCTGCGGCCGCGCAGGGCTCGCGCCTCGACACCCGGCTCTATACGGCAATCGCCCGCGAGACGGGCGCGTCCGGGAATTCCACCGCCCTCGTCGGCACGCCGGATCAGGTCGCCGAAGCGCTGCTGGCCTATCACGACCTCGGGGTGCGCACCTTCCTGATCCGGGGCTTCGACCCGCTCGAAGACGCCATCGCGTATGGCCGCGACCTCATCCCGGCGTTTCACCGGTTGCTGGCCGAGCGCAGGCCGAGAGCGGAGGCGGCCTGATGCGGAGTCTCCTCTCGGCTCTCGCGCTCCTCGCGCTCGCCGGTCTTGCCCCGATGGAATTGGCCCGCGCCGACGAGGCGGTGCTGCGGGTGGGCGACCAGCGCGGCAATGCCCGCGCGCTGATGGAGGCGGCGGGCGTTCTCGCCGACCTGCCCTACCGGCTCGACTGGAGCGAGTTTCCGGCCGCCGCCCCGTTGCTGGAGGCGCTGAACGCGGGCGCCATCGATGCCGGCGGCGTCGGCGACGCGCCCTTCACCTTCGCGGCCGCCGCCGGGGTTCCGGTCAAGGCCTTCGTGGCGTTCCGCAACCGGCAGGACGGTCTGGCCATTCTGGTCGCGAAGGATTCGCCCCTAGAGACCGTGGCCGACCTCAAGGGCCGGAGCATCGCCACCAATCGCGGCTCGATCGGCCATCAGGTCGTGCTGGCGGCGCTCGAGGAAGCAGGCCTGCCGGCGAGCGCCGTGACCCTGCGCTTCCTGCCCCCGGCGGACGCCAAGATCGCGCTCGCCAGCGGCAGCGTCGACGCCTGGGCGACCTGGGAGCCCTACACCTCCACGGCCGAACTCGCCGGGCTCGCCCGCGTGGTCCGCGACGGCAACGGCATCACGCCGGGCCTCAGCTTCGCGGTGGCGAGCGATGCGGCACTGAAGGGAAAGCGCGCGCAACTCGCGGATTTCGGCCGGCGTCTCGTGGCGGCGCGCACATGGGCGCTCAAGGACCCGGCTCCCTACGCCGCCGTCTGGTCGAAGCTCATCGGCCTGCCGGAGGCCGTGCCCCTGCGCTGGTTCTCCCGGGCCGAATACCGGGCCGTGCCCATCGACGAGGCGGTGATCGCGGACGAGCAGCGCAACATCGACCTCTACGTGCGCTCCGGCCTGATCCCGCAGGCGCGGGCGCCCAAGGCCGAGGCGATCCTCGACCGCAGCTTCGAACTCGGACCCTTTGAGGCCAGCCCCGTCGCTGTACGATGAACCGCCACCGACAGCGCGAGAGGCCATGATGCACGACGATTCTTCGCAGTCTCACGACCATGAGCACGATCACGCAGACCACGGCGCCCCGGCCGAGCGCTGGAAGCACGACGGCGTCCGCGTGATCCCGGGCGACAAGCTCGATTCGAACACCGCCCAGACACCGGGCATGTTCCGGCAGGCGGCGATCAACCATGCCCGAGTCGGCGCCCAGAAGATCTGGGCCGGCACGGTGGCGATCGCGCCGGACGCCAAGACCGGCGTGCACCATCACGGCGCCCTGGAGAGCGTGATCTACGTGGTCTCGGGCCGTGCCCGCATGCGCTGGGGCGAGCGCCTCGAATACGTGGCGGAAGCGGGGCCCGGCGACTTCATCTTCGTGCCGCCCTACGTGCCCCACCAGGAGATCAACGCCGACCCCGACGAGGCCCTGAACTGCGTGCTGGTGCGTTCCGACAACGAGGCGGTCGTCGTCAACATCACCGATGTCGAACCCGTGGAGCGCCCCGAGGCGGTCCACTGGGTCGACCCCATCCACAAGCATCCCTCAGACACCGAGACACGCTGACATGATCGATCGCCGCCACGCCCTGCGGGCCGCCGCCGCACTGGGGCTCCTCGTCCTTGCGCCCGGTGCCGCCCGCGCCGCCGAGCCGAAGAGCCTGCGCATCGGCTTCCAGAAATCCTCGACTCTGATCGCCCTCCTGAAGCTCGATGCAGCCCTCGAAAAGGCCCTCGAACCCCTCGGGGTCACCGTCTCCTGGCACGAATTCACCAGCGGCCTGCCGATCATGGAGGCGCTGAATGCCGGGCAGATCGACGTCTCCGCCGACGTCGCCGACACCGTGCCGATCTTTGCCCAGGCCGCGCAGGCCCGCATTACCTACGTGGCGCAGGAGGCCGCCTCGCCGAAGGCGCAGGCGATCCTGGTCAACAAGGATTCCGCCCTCAAGAGCGTCGCCGACCTGAAGGGCCGCAAGGTCGCGGTGACCAAGGGCGCCGGCAGCCACTACCTTCTGCTGGCGGCCCTCTCGGCCGAGGGCCTGCCCTTCAAGGCGATCAGCCCCGCCTACCTCACGCCGTCCGATGGACGCGCGGCGCTGGCCAGCGGCAGCGTCGAGGCCTGGGTCGCCTGGGACCCCTTCCTGTCGGCGGCCGAGCAGCAGACGGGCGCCCGAATCCTGCGCGACGGCACCGGCCTCTCCCAGTACAAGCGCTACTACCTGGCGAGCGACGAGTATGCCGCCAAGCGCGCCGATGTGCTGGCGATCCTGTTTTCCAAGCTGCGCGAGACCGGCGCCTGGGTGAAGGCCAACCCCGACGCCGCCGCAAGCCGCCTCGGCGCCTTGTGGAAGCTCGAACCGGCCGTGGTCCTCCAGGCGAACGCCCGGCGCAGCTACGCCGTCGAGCCCGTGACACGCGACGCCCTCTCGGAGCAGCAGACCATCGCGGACGCTTTCCGCGCCGAGGGCCTGCTGCCGCGCGCGGTGGACGCCTCGGCGCTGGCGATCTGGTCGCCGCCCGCCCTCTGACGTCGCATTCCGCTCGAAGCCCTCCCTCAGGAAACGTCCCCATGAAGCCTGTCCTCCGGCGCCGTGCCGCATCCCCGTCCCGCCGCGCGCTGCTCGGGGCCGCCTGCGGCGCGTTCCTGCTGCTTGGCGCCCCGCTGCGCGGCGAGGCGGCGGACGTGAAGGAAGTCCGGCTCGACTGGGCGACCTACAATCCGGTCAGCCTCGTTCTGAAGGAGAAGGGGTTTCTCGAGGCCGCCCTCAAGGACAAGGGCATCGCCGTGCGCTGGACGCAGTCGCTCGGCTCCAACAAGGCGCTCGAATATCTGAACGGCGGGGCCATCGACTTCGGCTCCTCGGCCGGAGCCGCCGCCCTGCTGGCGCGCATCAACGGCAACCCGGTCAAAGCGATCTACGCCTTCTCGCAGCCGGAATGGACGGCCCTCGTCACCACCAAGGCCAGCGGCATCACCAAGCCCGCCGACCTCAAGGGCAAGCGCATCGCGGTCACACGCGGCACCGACCCGCACATCTTCCTCATCCGCGCCCTGCAGGGCGCCGGCCTGACCGAGAAGGACGCCAAGCTCGTCCTGCTCCAGCACGCGGACGGGCGAACCGCGCTGGAGCGCGGCGACGTCGACACCTGGGCCGGCCTCGACCCGATGATGGCGGCCTCCGAGATCGAGAACGGCAGCACGCTGTTCTTCCGCGACGCCGCCGCCAACACCTGGGGCGTCCTCGACGTCCGCGAGGACTTCGCCAAGGAGCATCCGGACCTCGTGCGCGTCGTCATCGCCGCCTACGAGCAGGCCCGCACCTATGCGGTCGCCAACCCGGCCGCCGTGACCCAGGCGCTGGTGACCGCGACGAAGCTGCCCGAGCCCGTGATCGCCCGGCAATTGACCCGCACCGACCTGAGCCGGCCCGAGATCGGCAAGGTCCAGGCCGACAGCATCCAGGCAGCAGGCCTCGCCCTGCAGCAGGCCGGCGTGATTCCGGCGGAGACGGATGTCGCGGCGGCGGTGGCGGGGCTGATCGACACCCGCTTCAATGCCGGGCCGGAGCGGTGAGCACGGGCTCGATCAGCCCGGCCCTCGGCCTCGATGCGGGATCCAGCGTCGCGGAAAGCGGCCGGGGCGCGCGATCCCGCGCGCGTCCCGCCTGGCGGCACGGCGGCCGGTTCGTCCTCGGCCTGCTCATCCCGCTGGGATTGGCGCTCGGCTGGGAACTGGCCACCCGGGCCGGGCTGGCGCAGGGGCGCCTGCTCCCGCCCCCGAGCCGGGTGCTCGGCACGCTCCTGACCCTGGCGCAGTCCGGCGACCTCTGGGTGCACGTGCGGGCGACGCTGACGCGCGTGGCGCTCGGCTTCCTTGGCGGCGCGGCCTTCGGCATCCTCGCCGGCGCCCTGACCGGCACCCTGCCCCTGGCGCGCCACCTCCTCGACCCGGGGCTTCAGGCCCTGCGCGCCGTGCCGTCGCTCGCCTGGGTGCCGCTGTTCATCCTCTGGCTCGGCATCCTCGAGACACCGAAGGTCGTGCTGATCGCGGTGGGCGTGTTCTTTCCCGTCTATGGCGGCGTGTCGGGGGCGATCGCCTCCGTCGACCGCAAGCTCGTGGAGGTCGGGCGCATCTTCCGGCTCTCGCGCCTGGCGCTCGCCCGCCGCATCCTGCTGCCGGCTGTGCTGCCCGGCACCATCGTGTCGCTGCGCACCGGCCTCGGGCTCGGGTTCCTGTTCGTGGTCGCGGCGGAGCTGATGGGGGCCTCCGAAGGGCTCGGCTACCTCCTCGTGGAGGGTCAGCAATTCGGAAAGCCCGACCAGATCCTGGCCGCGATCCTGGCCTTCGCGGTGCTCGGCAAGCTCGCCGACGCCCTTCTCGTCGCCCTGACCCGCCCACTCCTGCGCTGGCAGGACGTGAGCCGCGACGTCCTCTGAAAGCGCCACCCATGCTGACGATCCAGGACGTCGCGAAGACCTATGCGGACGGCACCGAAGCGCTGGCGGGCATCCGCCTCGCGATTCCCGCGGGCGAGATCCTCGCCCTCGTCGGCGGGTCCGGCTGCGGGAAGACGACGTTGCTGCGCCTCGTCGCCGGTCTCGACACGCCGAATTCCGGCGCGATCCGCCTCGACGGGGCGGCGATCACCGGCCCGCATCCGGGCGTCGGCTTGGTGTTCCAGGAGCCGCGCCTGCTGCCCTGGCTCGGCATCGCCGAGAATGTCGGCTTCGGGCTCGCGCATCTGAGCCGCACGGAGCGGCGCGCCCGCGTCGCCCACGTGCTCGACCGGGTCGGGCTCTCGGCCCATGCGGACCGTTGGCCGCGCGATCTCTCGGGGGGCCAGCAGCAGCGCGCGGCCATCGCCCGCGCCTTCGTGGCCGACCCCAAGGTGCTGCTGCTCGACGAGCCGTTCTCGGCCCTCGACGCGGTGACCCGCGAGGATCTCCACCACCATCTCCTGACCCTGTGGGCGGAGGCCCGGCCCACCATCCTGCTCGTCACGCACGACGTCGCCGAGGCCGTGGCGCTCGCCGACCGCGCCGTGGTGATGCGCCCGCATCCGGGGCGCATCCACGACACGGTCGACATCGCCCGGCCTCGGTCGGGCGACCCGGAGGCGAGCGTCGCGGCGACACGCGCCTTGCGGGCCAAACTCGACGCCTCGCTCGGGCGGACGTTGTCACGGACGGCCGTGCCCGCCTGACGGGCGGGCCGATCTGGCAACGGCGTCGTTCGGGCCGGCATCCACCGCGTGGATCGCCTCCGGCCGCGACGGCCCCTGGCGTTGGCTGCACAAAAATTGCACAGGCGTCTGGCAGTCTTCGCAAGCGAGCCCGTGCCCGATGTCCCTGACCAAACGCAGCCTCCTCGTCGCCCTCGGCCTGAGCGCCGCCCTGCTGTCGTTCGGCAGCGCCGAGGCGCAGGACGCTCTGGCCGAAATCACGAAGTCGAAGACCGTGAGGATCGGCGTGCCCGCCGATTACCCGCCCTACGGCTTCGTCGGCCTCGACCTGAAGCCCATCGGCCTCGACATCGACGTCGCCAACCTCATCGGCGCGAAGCTCGGCGCCACGGTGGAACTGGTGCCGGTGGTGAGCGCCAACCGCATCCCCTATCTCCAGACCAGAAAGATCGATCTCATCGTCTCGACCCTCGGCAAGAACGAGGAGCGCACCAAGATCATCGATTTCAGCGCCGCCTACGCGCCGTTCTACCAGGGCGTGTTCGCGCTGAAATCCACCAGCATCAAGAGCTTCGACGATCTCGCCGGCAAGTCGGTGGCGGTGACCCGCGGGGCGATGGAGGACGAGATGCTGGGCAAGGTCGCGCCGGCCTCGACGGTGATCCAGCGCTTCGAGGACCAGGCCGCCACCACGGCCGCCTTCGCTGCGGGCCAGACCCAGGTCATCGCCACCAGCGTCTCGAACATCGGCGTGCTCAGCCGCAAGAACCCGAATCTCGGCGTCGACTACAAGCTCCTCTTGCGCGACAGCCCCTGCTTCGTCGGCCTCAACAAGGGCGAGGACGCATTGCTGAAAAAGGTCAACGAGATCGTCCTGGCCGCCAAGGCCGACGGCACCCTGGAGGCCCTCTCGCAGAAGTGGCTCAAGCGCGGGGCGGGCGATCTGCCGCTCTGACCGCGCCCGACCGTCAGCCAGGGTTCCGGGTCCGTCATGCCGCTGCAACTCGACTTCATGAGCATCCTCGTCCAGTGGCCCCTGCTGTTGCGGGGGGCCGCCTGGACG
>NZ_JAQGKL010000191.1 GCF_028290105.1 Methylobacterium sp. | reverse complement strand
CGGGCCTGAAGGGCGACCTCGAGGGCGGGATCGTCCAGATCTACGATACGCTGATGACGGAATCGGCCGACGAGCCCTTCACCTCCTACGGCCTCCTGGCCGAGGGCGTGCGGCTCGCCGACGACCTTTCGGCGGTGTCCTACCGCCTGCGCGAGGGCGCGCGCTGGCACGACGGCAAGCCGGTGACGCCCGAGGACGTGGTCTGGTCCTTCGACATCCTGAAGGCCAACAGCCCGTTCTATGCGGCCTATTACCAGACCGTGACGGGAGCCGCCGTCACGGGCCCGCGCGAGGTGACCTTCACCTTCTCCGAGGCCGGCAACCGCGAGTTGCCGCAGGTGCTGGGCCAGCTTCGCATCCTGCCCAAGCATTGGTGGACGGGCACGGACGCGCAGGGCAAGCCCCGCGACCCGACGCAGACCACGCTGGAGATTCCCCTCGGCTCCGGCCCCTACCGCTTGGCGAAGTTCGAGGCCGGGCGCAGCGCCACCTACGAGCGGGTGGCGGATTACTGGGGCAAGGATCTGCCCGTGAATGTCGGCCGCAACAATTTCGGCACGATGCGCAACGAGTATTTTCGCGATTCCACCGTGCTGATCGAGGCGCTGAAGGGCGACCTGTTCGACTTCCGCGCCGAGAACGTCGCCCGCAACTGGGCCACCGCCTACGATACCTTCCCCGCGGTGAAGGACGGCCGCCTGATCAAGGAGGAGTTTTCGGATCGAGGCAACGGCAACATGCAGGCCTTCGTCTTCAACACTCGCCGGGGCAAGTTCGCGGACCCGCGCGTGCGCCGGGCCTTCAACCTGGCCATGAACTTCGAGGAGATGAACCGCTCGCTGTTCTTCGGCCTCTACAAGCGCATCGACTCCTACTATTACGGCTCGGAACTGGCGGCCTCGGGCCTGCCCCAGGGCGACGAACTCGCGATCCTGGAGAGCGTCAAGGACAAGGTCCCGGCCTCCGTCTTCACCACGCCCTACGCGAACCCCGTCAACGGAACGCCCGAGGCCGTGCGCGCCAACCTGCGTGAGGCGGTCGGCCTCCTGAAGCAGGCGGGCTACGAGCTCCGCAACGGGCAGATGACCGACGTGAAGAGCGGCGAGCCGCTCACCGTCGAGTTCCTCGAATTCCAGAGCGTGTTCGAGCGCGTGGTCCTGCCCTTCGCCGCGCAACTGAAGCTCATCGGCATCGGCAGCAACCTGCGGGTGATCGACCAGGCCCAGTACCAGAACCGCCTGCGCGCCTTCGACTTCGACGTCACCACGAGTTCGTGGCCGCAATCCCTCTCGCCGGGCAACGAGCAGCGCGAGTACTGGGGCTCGGCCGCCGCCGACAAGCCCGGCTCGCGCAACCTCATCGGCATCAAGGATCCGGGCATCGACGCCCTGGTGGAGCGGGTGATCTATGCGCCTGACCGCCCCGGCGTGCTGGCGGCGACGCATGCCCTCGACAGAGTCCTGCTCGCCCACGATTACGTGGTGCCGCAATGGGGCTCGAACGTCTCGCGGACCCTGCGCTGGAACCGCTTCGGCCACCCCGCGACACTGCCGAAATACGGCAGCTCGGGCTTTCCCGTGACCTGGTGGTACGACGAGGCGCTGGCGGCCAAGACCGGGGCGCCCCGTTGAGCGCGGGCCCGACCCGGCGTGCGGTGGTGGCGGGCGGCGGCGCTTTGGCCGCCACCCTCGTCCTGCCAGCCCAAGCCCGGGCCGCGGGCCGCGCCAGCCACGGCCTGTCGAGCTTCGGCGACCTGAAATACCCCGCCGACTTCCCGAACTTCGACTACGTCAACCCGGACGCCCCGCGCGGCGGGCGCTTCGCGGCGCAGCTCGCCTCCACGATGGGCAACCAGGCCTCCGACACCTTCAACACCCTGAACATCTACGTCCTGCGCGGCGACGGCGCCGCCGGCATGAACCTGACCTTCGACTCCCTGATGGTGCGGGCGCTCGATGAGCCCGACGCGCTCTACGGGCTGCTCGCCCGCTCGGTGGAGGTCTCGGAGGATGGCCTGACCTACCGCTTCGTCTTGAGGCCCCAGGCGCGTTTCCACGACGGCTCGCGCCTCACCGCCCGCGATGTCTCGGCGTCGTTCCTGCTCCTGAAGCAGAAGGGCCACCCAGAGATCTCGCAGGTGATCCGCGACCTGACCGAGATCGTGGCCGAAGGCGACGACACGGTGGTGCTTCGCTTCGCCCCCGGCCGCAGCCGCGACTTGCCGCTGTTCGTCGCGACCCTGCCGGTGTTCTCGGCGGCCTATTACGCCGCCCGTGACTTCGAGGCCTCGTCGCTCGAGCCGCCCCTGGGGTCCGGCCCCTATCAGGTCGGTCGCCTGGAAGCCGGCCGCTTCATCGAGCTGGAACGGGTCAAGGATTACTGGGGCGCGGACCTGCCGGTGAATGTCGGCCAGAACAATTTCGACGCCATCCGCTACGAGTACTTTCGCGACCGGCAGGTGGCGTTCGAGGCCTTCAAGGGCGGCGCCTTCACCTTCCGCGAGGAGTTTACGGCGCGGGTCTGGGCGACGGGCTACGACTTTCCCGCTGCCCAGGAAGGCCGGGTCCGCAAGGAAGTGGTGCCGGATGCCCGCCCCTCGGGCACGCAGGGCTGGTGGCTGAACACCCGTCGGGAGGCGTTTCGCGATCCCCGCATCCGCGAGGCCATCGGCTTGTGCTTCGACTTCGACTGGTCGAACGCCAACCTGATGTACGGCGCCTATATACGCACGGCCTCCTATTTCGAGAACTCGGACCTCAAGGCCACCGGCCGGCCCTCCCCGGAAGAACTCGCGCTCCTCGACCCGATGCGCGGGGACCTTCCGGCGGAGGTGTTCGGCGACGCCTGGAGCCCGGCGAAATCCGACGGTTCGGGCCAGGACCGCGCCCTGTTGAGCCGCGCCGTGGCGCTCCTGCGCGAGGCCGGCTGCACCCGCGAGGGCGGGGTGATGCGGCTGCCCTCCGGCAAGCTCCTGGAGGTCGAGTTCCTCGACAACGACCCGGTGTTCCAGCCGGTGACGCAGCCCTTCATCCGCAACCTCGGGCTCATCGGCATCCGCGCCAGCATCCGCCTCGTCGACCCGTCGCAGTACCAGGCCCGGGTCAAGGATTTCGACTTCGACATCACCGCCCGCCGCTTCGGCTCCGGTCTCACCCCCGGCCCCGAACTGCGCGAGGCCTACGGTTCCCGCGCCGCTGCCACGCCGGGCGCCAACAACCTCGCGGGCATCGCCAGTCCGGCCATCGACGCCCTGATCGATAAGGTCACGGAGGCGACCTCGCGCGCGGACATGGTCCACGCCGCCCGCGCCCTCGACCGGACCTTGCGAGCCGGGCGCTACTGGGTGCCGATGTGGTACAAGGCCGACCATCGCCTCGCGCTCTGGGACGTCTACGGCCGCCCGGCCAAGGGGCCGACCTACGATCTCGGCGTGCCGAACGTCTGGTGGTACGATGCCGCCAAGGCCCGGCGCATCGGCCGGAACTGAGGGGCGCCCGTGCTCGGCTACATCCTGCGCCGCGTGGCGCTCATGGTCCCGACCATCTTCGGAATCATGCTCATCACCTTCGTCATCGTGCAGTTCGCTCCCGGCGGCCCGGTGGAGCGGGTGCTGGCGCAGTTGCAGGGCCAGAACGAGGGCAGCCTCTCGCGGGTCACGGGCGGAGCCGGCGACCTCGGCGGCGCGGCGCGCGGTTCCGGCGGATCGGAAGCGAATGCCCGCTATCGCGGCGCGCAGGGGCTCGACCCGGCCTTCATCAAGAAGCTCGAACAGCAATTCGGCTTCGACAAGCCGGCGCCCGAGCGCTTCGCCAAGATGCTCTGGGACTATGTCCGCTTCGATTTCGGCAACAGCTATTTTCGCGACGTGTCGGTGCTTCAGCTGATCCGCGAGCGGCTGCCCGTGTCGATCTCGCTGGGCCTCTGGATGACGCTGATCTCCTACGCGATCTCGATTCCGCTCGGCATCCGCAAGGCGGTGCGGGACGGTTCGCGCTTCGACCTCTGGACCTCGACGGTGGTCATCGTCGGCTACGCGATCCCGAGCTTCCTGTTCGGCATCGCGCTGATCATCCTGTTCGCGGGCGGCTCCTTCGTGCAGATCTTCCCGATCCGGGGGCTCACCAGCGAGAACTTCGAGACCCTGAGCCTCTGGGGCAAGCTGGTGGACTACGCCTGGCACATGACCCTGCCGCTCGCCGCACTGGTGCTCGGCGCCTTCGCCACCTCGACGCTGCTCACGAAAAATTCCTTCCTCGACGAGATCCGCAAGCAATACGTGCTGACCGCGCGGATGAAGGGCCTGTCCGAGCGGCGCGTGCTCTATGGGCACGTCTTCCGCAACGCCATGCTCATCGTCATCGCGGGATTCCCCGCGGCCTTCATCTCGGCCTTCTTCACCGGCTCGCTCCTCATCGAGACGATCTTCTCCCTCGACGGCCTCGGGCTCCTGTCCTTCACCTCCATCGTCGGGCGCGACTACCCGGTGGTCTTCGCGACCCTCTACATCTTTTCCCTGCTCGGGCTCGCGGTGAACCTGCTCTCCGACATGATCTACACCTGGATCGACCCGCGCATCGACTTCTCGGCCCGGGCCACGTGACGGCACTGCCCCTCGTCATCCGGCACGAGCACGCGGGCGACGCGCAAGCCATCGAGCGCCTGCACGCCCGCGCCTTCGGCCCCGGCCGCTTCGCCCGCACTGCCTACCGCCTGCGCGAGGGCACCGCGCCGGTGGCCGACCTCTGCTTCACCGCGCTGGTCGCGACCTACCTCGTCGGCTCCGTGCGGGTCGGCCCGGCGCAGGCCGGTGGGCCGCTCCTGGTGCTCGGGCCGCTCACCGTCGATCCGAGCTTCGAGGGTCGCGGCATCGGGGCCGCCCTGATGACGGCCGCCCTCGACGCCGCGATCGCCGCCGGGCACGGCCTCGTCATTCTCATCGGCGACGCGCCCTACTACCGGCGCTTCGGCTTCTCGGCCATTCCGCCCGGTCGCCTCGTGCCGCCCTCCCCCGTCGATCCCGCACGCTTCCTCTGGCGCGAGCTGGTTCCCGGCGCCGCCGGCACCGTCTCGGGGAACGTCACGGCGCTGCGCACGCGTTGACCCGGCGCGCGCCGCCGGGGCGCGCTCGGGAAAGCGACGCGATGGACGAGACGGCGATTCGACACGAGACGATCCGGGCGAACGGGGTGGCGCTGCACGTGGCCCGCCTGGGGCGCGGGCGGCCCCTGGTGCTGCTGCACGGCTGGCCGGAATTCTGGCTGACCTGGGAGCCGGTGATGCGGCGCCTCGCCGACCGGTTCGAGCTCATCGCCCCCGACCTGCGGGGTTTTGGCGCCAGCGAGAAGCCCGAGGCCGGTCCCTCCGACAAGGCCGGCGCGGACGTGCATGCCGCCGATATCGTGGCGCTCCTCGACGCGCTCGGCATCGCGCGGGCGGGGATCGTCGGCCACGATGTGGGCGCCTATGTGATCCAGGCCCTGGGCCGGGCGGCGCCGGAGCGGCTCTCCGGGCTGTTCACCTTCGACTGCCCCTATCCCGGCATCGGCCCGCGCCTCGCCGCCCCGGAGATGCTGGCCGAGATCTGGTACCAATCCTATCACGTGATGCCGTTCGCGGCGGCGCAGGTGGGCGCGTCGCGCGAGGGCTGCCGGCTCTATATCGGGCATTTCCTGCGCCACTGGGCCGGCGGCAACCCGGCCGCTTTCGACGTGGATCTCGACGCCTTCGTCGACAACTTCCTGGCCCCCGGCAATCTCCAGGGTGGCTTCAACTGGTATGTCAGCGCGCAGGCGGGCCGCCTCGCGATGATCCGCGGCGAGGCGCCGACCCGGGCGCCCATCACGGTCCCGACCTGCGTGCGCTGGGGGACCCGCGATCCGCTGTTCCCCTATGCCTGGACCGACCGCCTCGGCGAGACGTTCTCGGATCTGGACCTCGCGCCCTTCGAAGGCGTCGGGCACTTTCCGCACCGGGAGGACCCCGACCGGGCGGCGGCCGAGATCGCACGGTTCTTCGAGGGCCTGCCGGCCTGAAGCGTGGCCGGGCTCAGATAACCCGGCCGCGCCGCCCTTCCACCATCCACATGGCCAGGATCGCACCGGCGAGGGCGACGAGGGCCCAGAGGCCCAGCGCCAGCGGATAGACCTCGACGCCCCGGATGTTGGCGCTGTCGCTCGGGCGGAAGCCGATCCAGTCGGCGCCGGCCAGGCGCCCGCTGCGCACGGATTGCAGGCGCGGCACGGCGGTTCCGCCGCCAACCTCGGCGAGCCGGCGGATCGATCCGCCGGTGCCCTCCGCCAGGGCCTTCAGGCGCTCGGTGTCGCTGAACACGTCGGCGAGTTCGCGCGGGTTCGGCGGGCCGACGCTGACGAAGGCCACGAGGCTCCCGGAGCGCAGGGTGTGCAGGCCGAGTTCGGTCGCCTCGAAGGTCGCCGAGAACAGGCCGGGCTCGCCCTGCGCCAGGGTCAGGGTCCGCTGAGAGCCGGTCGGGCCGGTCACGCTGACGGGCTCGGCCGACTCCGCCATGGTCTGGCGCTCGACGCGGACCTCGCGCCCGCGCCCCGTGGTCTGGGCGCGCAGGGCCTCCTCCTCCAGGGCCGGCTCCTTCATCAGCCAATGGCCGAGCCGGCGCAGCAGGTCGAGATAGGGGCCACCCTCCTGGTAGCCGCGTGCCCAGAGCCAGGCATGGTCGGAGGTGAGGAGGGCCACGCGCCCCTTCTCCTCGCGGGAGAGGGCCAGCAGCGGCAGGGCGTTCGGCCCCTGCAGGATCGGCTGGATGCCGGGCTTCACCTGCGTCGAGACGATGCGCAGCCAGTCGCCCCAGGCCGGCGGCGAGGCCTCCGAGCCCGGCAGCGCGCGGGTGACGGGATGCCGGGTGCCGGTGCCGGTGAGCGCCGCCTTGTAGGGCTGTTCGAGCACGCGCCCGTTCGGCTCGCCGGGCAGGATCGAGGCGAGTCGCGTGCGGGCGAGGCTGGTGGACGAGGCGAATTCCGGCCCCGCCGCGATCAGCAGCGCCCCGCCCTCGCGGACGTAGCGGACGATGTTGTCGAAATAGGCCGAGGGCAGCACGCTCTGGTTGGCGGAGCGGTCGAAGATGATGAGGTCGAAATCCTTGATCTTCTGGACGAACAACTCGCGCGTCGGGAAGGCGATCAGGGAGAGTTCGGAGATCGGCGTGCCGTCCTGCTTCTCCGGCGGGCGCAGGATGGTGAAGTGGACGAGGTCGACGTTGGCGTCGGACTTCAGGAGGTTGCGCCAGGTGCGCTCGCCCTGGTGCGGCTCGCCGGAGACGAGGAGCACGCGCAGCTTTTCGCGGATGCCCTCGATGGGCAGGACCGCGCGGTTGTTGATCGTGGTCAGCTCGCCCGGCAGCGGCTCGACTTCCATCTCGACCACGTTGGGGCCGCCATGCTCGATCCGCATGGTCAGCGAGAAGGGCTGGCCCGTGGGGAAGGTGCGGCGCCCGACCTCCTCGCCGTCGCGGCGCACGGTGACGGTGGCCGAGCCCGTGCCGCCCCGCTCCATCACCTCGGCGCGGATGGTCAGGTCGCGCCCGACGATGCCGAAGCGCGGCGCCTCGATGAGCTTGATCTGCCGGTCGCGCTCGTCCGGGTGCCCGGTGACGAGGACGTGCAGCGGCCCCTTCAGGCCGAGCGCGGCCACCGAGGCCGGGATGTCGTGCACGACCCCGTCCGTGAGCATGACGACGCCCGCGAGCCGCTCGGCGGGCACGTCGGCGAGCGCCTGCGACAGGGCGGTGAAGAGCTGGGTGCCCTCGTCGCCGTCTTTCGCGTCCGGCACGTCGATGAAGCGGGGCTCGATGTTGGTGAGCGCGCCGAAGCGGCGCTGCAACTCGGCCCGGACCGCGTCGGTCACGGCCGGACGGTCGCCGAGCCCCTGCGAGCCGGAGCGATCCACCACGATGGCGGCGATGTCCTTCACCGGCTCGCGGTCCTCGCGCACCAGCGACGGGTTGGCGATGGCCAGCAGCACCAGCGCGAGGGCGAGCGCCCGCAGGATGGC
>NZ_JAQGKL010000137.1 GCF_028290105.1 Methylobacterium sp. | reverse complement strand
TGCCACTTCAGCTCGATGTAGCTCTCGATCTGGTCCTTGCCGAAGACATCGCCCTGCAACAGGAAGTCGTGGTCGGCGGCCAGGGATTCCAGGGCCTCGCGCAGCGAGCCGCAGACGGTCGGGATGCCCTTCAGCTCCTCGGGCGGCAGGTCGTAGAGATCCTTGTCCATGGCATCGCCCGGGTGGATCTTGTTCTTGATGCCGTCGAGGCCGGCCATCAGCATGGCGCTGAAGGCGAGGTAGGGGTTGGCGGTCGGGTCTGGGAAGCGGACCTCGACGCGCTTGGCCTTGGGGTTTGTCGCATAGGGGATGCGGCAGGAGGCCGAGCGGTTGCGCGCCGAGTAGGCGAGCAGCACGGGGGCCTCGTAGCCGGGGACCAGACGCTTGTAGGAGTTCGTCGACGGGTTGGTGAAGGCGTTGAGCGCCTTGGCGTGCTTGATGATGCCGCCGATGTACCAGAGGCACTCCTGGCTCATATCCGCGTACTTGTCGCCGGCGAAGAGCGGCTTGCCGTCCTTCCAGATCGACTGGTGTACGTGCATGCCCGAGCCGTTGTCGCCGTAGACGGGCTTGGGCATGAAGGTCGCGGTCTTGCCGTAGCTCTGCGCGACCTGATGGATGCAGTACTTGTAGATCTGCATGTGGTCGGCGAGCAGGGTCAGCGTGTCGAACTTCATGCCGAGTTCGTGCTGTGCGGAGGCCACCTCGTGATGGTGCTTCTCGACCTTCACGCCCATGGACTGCATGGCGGCCAGCATCTCGCCGCGCATGTCCTGCGCCGAATCCTGCGGCGGCACCGGGAAGTAGCCGCCCTTCATGGGGATGCGGTGGCCGAGGTTGCCGCCCTCGTAATCGGTGAAGCCGTTGATCGGCAGTTCGGTCGAATCCAGCTGGAAGCCGGTGTGGTAGGGGTCGGAGGCGAACTTCACGTCGTCGAACACGAAGAACTCGGCCTCGGGGCCGACATAGATGGTGTCGCCGATGCCTGTCGACTTCAGGAAGGCTTCGGCGAGCTTCGCGGTGCCGCGCGGGTCACGGCTGTACGGCGCGCCGGTGGAGGGCTCGAGCACGTCGCAGACGATCGACATGGTGGACGCGGAGAAGAACGGGTCCATGCAGGCGGTCGCCGGATCCGGCATCAGCAGCATGTCGGACTCGTTGATGGCCTTCCAGCCGGCGATCGACGAGCCGTCGAACATCGTGCCGTCGGTGAAGATCTCGTCGTCGACGAGCGAGACGTCGAAGGTGACGTGCTGCCACTTGCCGCGCGGGTCGGTGAACCGGAAGTCGACGTACTTGACGTCGTTGTCCTTGATTTCCTTCAGGACGTCGGCTGCAGTCTTGGCCATCCTTGGGGTCTCCTTGAAGTCGCGGCCTTCGGCCATGGTTTTGCCGCGGCGCGCACGAGGCGAACCACGGTGGGGAAGGTATTCGTGTCCTTAGCGCAGAACGAGGCGACGCGTATGACGCTGTGAGGTCCGATGACGGTCACTCAGATCGCGTCAGTCCCGGTCTCGCCGGTGCGAATGCGGATCGCTTCCTCGATCGTCGAGACGAAGATCTTGCCGTCGCCGATGCGTCCGGTCTGGGCCGATTTACGGATCGCCTCGACGGCGCCCTCGACCAGGGCGTCGGACAGGACGATCTCGAGCTTCACCTTGGGCAGGAAGTCGACCACGTACTCGGCGCCGCGATAGAGCTCGGTGTGCCCCTTCTGGCGGCCGAAGCCCTTGGCCTCGATCACAGTGATGCCCTGGAGGCCGACCTCCTGGAGGGCTTCCTTCACCTCGTCGAGTTTGAAAGGCTTGATGATCGCTTCGATCTTCTTCATGCCGGGCGGGCCTGACCTCGATGCTGCTTGACCCACCGTTGGTATCATCGCCGTCCGGGCTCCGCCACGCCGTTTTGGCCGGAGATGGCGGAAAACTGCACAACGAACATGCACGTGCCGCGTCACGTTCGAGCGAAGGCCGAACCCGGAAAGGGTTCACGGGCCTCGGACGGGCATCGCAGAAGGAATTTCCCATGACGACGCTGCGACTGCTCAAGGTCGAGGCGATGCGCCGGGTAGACGCCGCAGCCATGGCGGGCGGCACTCCGGGGCGCGTCCTGATGGAGCATGCCGGAGCGGCCGTGGCGGCACGGGCCCGGATGCTCGTGCCCGAAGGCGCCCGCATCCTGATCCTGTGTGGGCCCGGCAATAACGGCGGCGACGGCTACGTCGCCGCCCGCCTCCTCGTGGAGGCGGGCTGTGCGATCGACCTCGTCGGCCTCATGCCCGTCGCGGCGTTGACCGGTGACGCGGCCGAGGCCGCCGCCGATTGGGCCGGTGCGGTGGGCACCTTGGAAGCCCTCGGCGATCTGGCTGCGTATACGCTGGTGATCGATGCGATGTTCGGCGCCGGCCTCGCTCGCGATCTCGATGCCGATCTTATCGACCTCGTCGCGCGTCTGGCGAAATCGGGCCGGCCGGTGCTCGCCGTCGACGTGCCGAGCGGCATCGACGGCGACACCGGCGCGGTGCGCGGGGCGGCTGTCCAGGCCACGGAGACCGTGACCTTCGTCGCGCTGAAGCCTGGGCACATGCTCCAGCCGGGATGTGCCCATTGCGGAACGCTGCATGTGGCGGAGATCGGCACCGGCGACGCAGCCTTGATCGCTGGCTTTGCGGACGAAGCGCCGCTCTGGCGCAATGATCCGGCTCTCTGGGCGAACACCTTGCCCCGTCTCACGGCTGCCAGCCACAAGTACACGCGCGGGCACGCGCTCGTGCTGTCGGGTCCAGCCACGCGGACCGGCGCCGCCCGGCTGGCGGCGCGTGGCGCGCTTCGCGTCGGCGCCGGCCTCGTCACCCTGGTCTCGCCGACCGCGGCGCTGGCCGAGAATGCCGCTCATTGCACTGCGATCATGCTGCGCGCCTGCGACAGCGCCGACGACCTCGACGATCTCCTCACGGACGAGCGCCTGAACGTGGTCCTGGCGGGGCCAGGCCTCGGCGCCGGGTCGGCCACCCGCGACCTCGTGGCGGTGGCGGCCGCGACGGGCCGGGCGCTCGTCCTCGACGCGGACGCGCTCACCAGCTTCAGGGGCCAGGCCCGGCTCCTCGCGGCGCATCTCTCGGATGGGCAGGCCCTGGCCGTGCTCACTCCGCACGAAGGCGAATTCGCCCGATTGTTCGAAGGCACGGACGCCGTCGATCCGGAGGCCTGCAAGCTGGAGCGGGCGCGCCGAGCGGCCGCGCTCACCGATGCGGTCGTCGTGCTGAAGGGGGCCGACACGGTGATCGCCGCCCCCGACGGCCGTGCCGCGATCAACGATCACGGCACGCCCTATCTTGGCACGGCCGGGTCGGGCGACGTGCTGGCCGGCCTCGTCGCGGGTCTGCTCGCACAGGGCATGGCGCCGTTCGAGGCGGCCTGCGCGGCCGTCTGGCTGCACGGCGACGCGGGCCTCCGCCACGGCCCCGGCCTGATCGCCGAGGACCTGCCGGAGGTGATGCCGGCGGTACTGAGAGCCCTGCTCTGCGCCTAAGTCACCTCGAACAATGTCCACAGCCCCGTGTCGAAGCGCTCCAGCACCGTCGAACTGAGGAGCCAGCGGCCCGGATTGTCGGCCTTGAAGGCGATCCGCGCGGTGCGGCCCTCCAGAAGCTGGAAGGTGTCGAGCCAGTAGGGCTCCCAGCCGTCGTCGAGGGGATGGAGCAGCCGAAAGGCGTGCCCGTGCAGGTGCAGGGCCTGCGGAAAAGCGGTTTCGTTCCTGATCGCCAGCACCACCACCTGCCCGCGCTTGACCGAGAACAGCGGCGCTATCCCGGTTGCCCCGCTGACACCGTTCACCGCCCAGATCTTCGCCGGATCGCCGGTATAGATCGGCTCGGCGCTCGGCTTGTCCTTGTCGATGCGGGCGCCTCCCGTGAGGGTGATGTCGCGCCGAACCGCGTTCTGCAGCTTCACCTCGGCTGGGAGGAGCTTGTTCTCACCGATCTTGGTGATCGGCGGACGCGCCTGCGGCACCGGCGCGCCCGAAACCGCGAGGGTGGCGAGCGACAGGCCGTTACCGATCAGCGCCGTAATCGTGCCTGTGGCGCTCGCTTCGGTGGGAAGGTCAAGCATCAGGTCGTAGCGCGTGCCCGGTGGGAAGGGCAGGGTGGCGCGCAGGGGCTCGAACGTGTCGGTCGGCTGCCCGTCCACCGCCAGCACATAGACCTTCACGCCGTCGAATCGGATGCGGGTGCCGCGCGCATTGCAGACGTTGCCGAGACGCAGGCGCACACGACTGCCCGGCGGCCCCGTGATCGTCGCCGGGACCGGGGCGCCGTTCAGGGTCACGAGGCTGCCGAGACGGCCGGAGCTCGCCGCGAAGGCGGGCTGGCCGAAGGCGAGCAGGCTGGAATCGTCGTTGAGCCGCCAATCCTGCAGCAGCAAGGTCAGGTCCTGATCCACTGCCGGGGGCGAGGTTTCCTCGACCACCAGGGCGCCGGCCAGGCCGCGCCCGGAGGGCTCGCTCGACCCACCCACCACGAGGGGCCGAACCAGAAAGGTGCCGGCATCGGGGGGCGTAAAGGCGTAGGTGAAGTCTGCGCCGGGGGCGATCGGGCTTTGGGTCACGCCGCCGACGCCGTCCATTGGATTCTGGTTTCGCACTCCGTGCCAGTGCAGGCTGAGGGGCTTGTCCGTTTTGTTCTCGACCTTGAGCCGAACCGTTTCGCCGAGCTTGATCCGGACCACCGGCGGCGGCGCCTTGCCGTCGAAGGACCAGACCGGCGTCGGGGGGGCGGGTTCCGGCTTGAGGCGTATGGCACCGGGCGCGGCGACAAGCGTGCGCGCAGGCGCCGTGCTGGCGGCCTGGGACACCGGGGCAGCGGTCGCCGGTGCCGGTTTCGTCCCCTGACCCGACGCACCCTGTGCGATCGCTGAGCGCGGCATCACAGCCAGCGCCGCCACCCCGCCGAGAAGGACACGGCGCGCGGCCGAGATCGGAACGTCGGTCGCGAGCGATCGGGCTTTCGGCATGAGACCTCGGCGGATGAAGAGGGCGATCGAGCGCGAAAGCGCTCGCGCGACGCTTCTAGGATGCGCGTCCGGAGGAGTCCAAATGCGAGGCTCGGTCCGTGTTTCGGCGCGCCGGCACGATCCCGGGCGTGTCTGACTTTTTTTGATGCGGGCCGTTGCACCCGTGCTATAGGACCGCGCTCTGGCGGCGGAATGCGCGCTGGGCGTTGGCGCTTGCGGGCGTGGCGGAACTGGTAGACGCGCTGGATTTAGGTTCCAGTGTCGCAAGACGTGGGGGTTCGAGCCCCTCCGCCCGCACCAGTCCTTCGCCGTCGGGAACGGATTGGCTCACACCGATGGCCGCCCGGCCCGCCGTAGGACGTCGGCCCCTAAGCGGCGCGATGTCCTGTCGCCGACCTCGTCTCGGCCGATCGTGCCGGGGGCGGGGACCGGACCGAATTGATGCGATCACACGGACGACAGCGGAAAGACGACCATGCAGGTGACCGAGACACTCTCCCAGGGGCTGAAGCGCGAGTTTCAGGTTCTGCTCGCCGCGAACGAGCTCGAGGAGCGCCTGACGAGCGAGCTGTCCACCCTGAAGGACAAGGCCCAGATCAAGGGCTTCCGCCCCGGCAAGGTCCCGGTCGCCCACCTGCGCAAGCTCTACGGCCGCTCGGTGATGGCCGACGTGCTGCAGAACGCCGTCAACGAGGCGAACCAGAAGATCGTCTCCGAGAACAACCTCAAGCTCGCCCTCGAGCCCAAGATCGAGTTCCCGGGTGAAAAGTCCATCGTCGAGCGTGCGCTGGATGCCAAAGACGACGTTTCCTTCAACGTCGCCCTCGAGGTGCTGCCGACCTTCGAGCTCGCCGACCTGTCCGACGTCAGCCTGACCAAGCAGGTGGCCAAGCCCTCCGACGAGGAGGTCGACGAGGCCATCACCCGCATGGCGTCCTCCAACCGCGCGTTCTCCCCTCGTGAGGAGGGTGCGGCGGCCGAGGCCGGCGACCGCGTCACCATCGATTTCGTCGGCCGCATCGACGGCACCGAGTTCGAGGGGGGCAAGGGCGAGGGCGTTGATCTGGAACTCGGCTCGGGCTCGTTCATCCCGGGCTTCGAGGACCAGCTCGTCGGCGCCAAGGTCGGTGACCAGCGTGTCGTGAAGGCCACCTTCCCGGAGGCCTACGGTGCCGAGCAGCTCGCCGGCAAGGATGCCGAGTTCGACGTCACCGTGACGGCAATCCAGGCGCCCGGCGAAACCAAGATCGACGACGAGCTCGCCAAGGGCTTCGGCATGGAGACCCTCGACAAGCTGAAGGAGGCGGTCTCCACCGCCATCGGCAGCGACTTCGAGGCGCAGTCCCGCCGCAAGCTGAAGAAGGACCTGCTCGACGCCCTCGATACGAAATACGCCTTCGAGCTGCCCCCGAGCCTCGTGCATCAGGAGTTCGCCGCCGTCTGGGCCCAGGTCGAGCAGGACCTGAAGACCCGCGGCAAGACCTTCGAGGACGAGGGGACCACCGAGGAGAAGGCCACCGCCGAGTACCGCAAAATCGCCGAGCGCCGCGTCCGCCTCGGCTTGGTGCTTGCGCAGGTCGGTGAGACCGCCGATATCAAGGTCTCGGACGACGAGGTGAACCAGGCGCTGATCGCCCGGGTGCGGCAGTATCCCGGCCAGGAGCAGCAGGTCTGGGACTTCTACCGCAAGAACGCCCAGGCACTGGCCGAGCTGCGTGCGCCGATCTTCGAGGAGAAGGTCGTCGATCACGTCCTCGCCCAAGTGAAACTGGTCGAAGAGCCCGTCTCGAAGGAGGCGCTGTTCGCCGACGAGGAGGACGCTTCGGAGACCACCGAGGCGAAGCCCGAGTCCGCGTCGAACGAGCCGGCTTCGACCGGAACCGACGAGGGCCTGCCCGCCGTCGCGAAGGCCGACTGAAGTCCGCGAGCTCCCACATGGGCAGCGGGCTTGAGAGTAAGGCGGCGTTCACCGTCGCCGTAGTTCGCTGAAACGTCCGGTGCGCGCCCGATTCGCGGCGCGGCCGGACCCCTTGTAGGTGGGGCACGTGATGATGAGAGATCCGGTCGACTATTATAACTCTGCGCTCGTGCCCATGGTGGTCGAGCAGTCGAGCCGCGGCGAGCGTGCCTTCGACATCTATTCGCGCCTGCTGCGCGAGCGCATCATCTTCCTGACCGGTCCGGTCGAGGATTACGGCGCGTCGCTGATCGTCGCGCAGTTGCTGTTCCTCGAAGCCGAGAACCCGAAGAAGGAAATTTCCTTCTACATCAATTCGCCGGGCGGCGTCGTCACCTCCGGCCTGTCGATCTATGACACCATGCAGTTCATCCGCTGCCCCGTGACGACGCTTTGCGTCGGACAGGCCGCGTCCATGGGATCGTTGCTGCTGACCGCCGGTGAGCCGGGCCACCGCTTCGCCCTGCCGAACGCCCGGATCATGGTCCACCAGCCTTCCGGCGGCTTCCAGGGCCAGGCGACCGACATCCTGATCCATGCCCGCGAGATCGAGGCCTTGAAGAAGCGCCTCAATGAAATCTACGTGAAGCACACCGGTCGCGACTACGACACCATCGTTCAGGCGCTGGAGCGCGACAACTTCATGACGGCCGATGCCGCCAAGGAGTTCGGCCTGATCGATGAAGTGATTCAGAAGCGGCCCGAGCCCGCCGCCGCCTGATCGACGGTGCGCGCCGGGTCGTCCGACCAGGCGCGTCGTTTCGAGGCGGGAGGTTTTGCCCGAGCCCGCCTTGATCCCGTCGCGGTCGCGTGCTTGCATCGCCAGTCTGATCGAAGCCGGCAGATGCGCGCAGGTGACTGTTTCTTTAGGCGAACGCCATTAAATTCGAAGGATGCGTGTGCGCCCCGGACCGGTGCCATGCCCGCGAACGGAGACCGATATGAGCAAGACTGGCGGCAACGACTCAAAGAGCACGCTGTACTGCTCGTTTTGCGGCAAGAGCCAGCACGAGGTCCGCAAGCTGATCGCGGGCCCGACGGTGTTCATCTGCGACGAGTGTGTCGAACTGTGCATGGACATCATCCGCGAGGAATCGAAGTCCTCCCTGGTGAAATCCCGCGACGGCGTTCCCACGCCGAAGGAGATCCGCCGCGTCCTCGATGATTACGTCATCGGTCAGGACTTCGCGAAGAAGGTCCTCTCGGTCGCGGTCCACAACCACTACAAGCGCCTCGCCCACGCCTCGAAGCACAACGACGTCGAGTTGGCGAAGTCGAACATCATGCTGATCGGGCCCACCGGCTCGGGCAAGACGCTGCTTGCCCAGACCCTGGCCCGCATCCTCGACGTGCCGTTCACCATGGCGGACGCGACCACGCTGACGGAAGCCGGTTACGTCGGCGAGGACGTCGAGAACATCATCCTCAAGTTGCTCCAGGCATCCGACTACAACGTCGAGCGGGCGCAGCGCGGCATCGTCTACATCGACGAGATCGACAAGATTTCGCGGAAGTCCGACAACCCGTCGATCACCCGCGACGTCTCCGGCGAGGGTGTGCAGCAGGCGCTTCAGAAGATCATGGAAGGCACCGTCGCCTCCGTGCCTCCTCAGGGTGGCCGCAAGCACCCGCAGCAGGAGTTCCTGCAGGTCGACACCACAAACATCCTGTTCATCTGCGGTGGCGCCTTTGCAGGGCTTGAACGGATCATCTCGGCGCGCGGCAAGGGCACCTCGATCGGCTTCGGCGCGACCGTGCAGGCGCCCGACGACCGCCGCACCGGCGAGATCTTCCGCAATGTCGAGCCCGAGGATCTGCTGAAGTTCGGTCTCATCCCCGAATTCGTCGGCCGCCTGCCCGTGCTGGCGACCTTGGAGGACCTCGACGAGACCGCGCTCAAGCGCATCCTGCAGGAGCCGAAGAACGCTCTCGTCAAGCAGTACCAGCGCCTGTTCGAGATGGAGAACGTCGACCTGACATTCCAGGATGAGGCGCTCTCGATGGTGGCCCGCAAGGCCATCGAGCGGAAGACCGGCGCGCGTGGTCTGCGCTCGATCCTCGAGACGATCCTGCTTGAGACCATGTACGATCTCCCCGGCCTCGAATCGGTCGAGCAGGTGGTGATCGGTCCGGAAGTGGTCGATGGCAAGTCACGGCCGCTCTACATCCACGGCGACCGTAACAAGGAAGCCCCGGCCAGCGTCAGCGCCTGACCTTTTGGACGACTTGCAGGTCTGAGCTGTTCCACGGGGCGGATGCTTGAAAACATCCGCCCCGATTTCCATCTCCGGTTCAGCGCGATGGCCGCACGCTCTCCTCATCGAGGTGCGGTGTCCCGCCACCAGCCGCAGACCCTGAGTACCCAAGACACTTCCGACCCCCTCGCGGCCCGGTCGGCCCCTGGCAGGTTGCTTGCTCGACACGAGGAGCGGCTGCCCGGCGTCCATCATGAGGAAGTCCGATATGACTCAATCGAAATCGCGCCAGCCCGTCGTTCCGGGCTCGACGGGCTCCTACGCCGTCCTACCCTTGCGCGACATCGTCGTGTTCCCGCATATCATCGTGCCGCTCTTCGTCGGTCGCGAGAAGTCCATCCGCGCCCTCGAGGAGGCGGTCCGTACCGACCGGCACATCCTGCTGGCGACGCAGATCAACGCCAGCGAGGACGATCCCTCGACGGACGCCATCTACAAGATCGGCACCCTGGCCAGCGTGCTCCAGCTCCTGAAGCTGCCCGACGGCACCGTGAAGGTGCTCGTGGAGGGTGCAGGCCGCGCGAAGATCACGCGCTTCTCGAAGTCCGACACTTATTACGAGGCCGAGGCCGAGACCCTTACGGACGAGCTCGGTGACAGCGTCGAGGCCGAAGCCCTCGCGCGTTCGGTCATCGCCGAGTTCGAAAACTATGTGAAGCTCAACAAGAAGATCTCGCCTGAGGTCGTCTCCGCCGTCACCCAGATCGACGAGCCCTCGAAGCTCGCCGATACCGTCGGCTCTCACCTCGCCGTCAAGATCGCCGACAAGCAGGCGATCCTGGAGATTCCCACGGTGGCGCAGCGCCTGGAGCGCGTGCTGTCGCTGATGGAGAGCGAGATCTCCGTGCTGCAGGTGGAGAAGCGCATCCGGACCCGCGTGAAGCGGCAGATGGAGAAGACGCAGCGCGAGTACTACCTCAACGAGCAGATGAAGGCGATCCAGAAGGAGCTGGGCGATTCCGAGGATGGCAAGGACGAGCTCGCCGAACTCGAGGAGAAGATCGAGAAGACCAAGTTCACCAAGGAGGCTCGGGACAAGGCGGTGGCGGAGCTGAAGAAGCTGCGCCAGATGTCGCCGATGTCGGCCGAGGCCACCGTGGTGCGCAACTACCTCGATTGGATGCTCGGCATCCCGTGGGGCAAGCGCTCGAAGATCAAGAAGGATCTTCTCGGCGCCCAGGTCATGCTCGACGAGGACCATTTCGGCCTCGACAAGGTGAAGGAGCGGATCGTCGAGTACCTCGCTGTGCAGCAGCGCGCGAACAAGCTCACCGGCCCGATCCTCTGCCTCGTCGGTCCCCCGGGCGTCGGCAAGACGTCGCTCGGCAAGTCCATTGCCAAGGCGACCGGTCGCGAGTTCGTGCGCATGTCGCTCGGCGGCGTGCGGGACGAGGCCGAGATCCGTGGTCACCGTCGGACCTATATCGGTTCGATGCCCGGCAAGATCGTCCAGTCGATGCGCAAGGCGAAGACCTCGAATCCCCTCATTCTGCTCGACGAGATCGACAAGATGGGCATGGATTTCCGGGGCGACCCGTCGGCCGCCCTGCTGGAGGTTCTCGACCCCGAGCAGAACGCCACGTTCAACGACCACTACCTGGAGGTGGATTACGACCTCTCGAACGTGATGTTCGTGACCACCGCCAACACGCTGAACATCCCCGCGCCCCTGATGGACCGCATGGAGGTGATCCGCATCGCCGGCTACACCGAGGAAGAGAAGCTCGAGATCGCGCGCAAGCACCTGATCCCGGGTGCCGTGAAGAAGCACGGCCTCGACTCCAAGGAGTGGCAGATCGACGATGCGGGTGTGCTGATGCTCATCCGCCGCTACACGCGGGAGGCTGGCGTCCGCAACCTGGAGCGTGAGATCTCGAACCTGATCCGCAAGGCGGTAAAGGAGATTCTCATCACCAAGGTGAAGGCCGTTGCCGTCACCGAGGAGAACCTTCCGGTCTTTCTTGGACCTCCGAAGTTCCGCTACGGCGAGATCGACGAGGAGGATCAGGTCGGTGTGGTCACGGGTCTCGCCTGGACCGAGGTCGGCGGCGAATTGCTGACGATTGAGGGCGTCATGATGCCCGGCAAGGGCAAGATGACGGTCACGGGCAACCTGCGCGACGTGATGAAGGAGTCGATTTCGGCGGCGGCCAGCTACGTCCGCTCGCGGGCTGTCGATTTCGGCATCGAGCCGCCGCTGTTCGAGCGCCGCGACATTCACGTCCACGTTCCGGAGGGGGCGACCCCGAAGGACGGTCCGTCCGCCGGTATCGGCATGGCGACCGCGATCATCTCGACGCTGACGGGCATTCCGGTGCGCCGCGACGTGGCGATGACGGGCGAGGTCACGCTGCGGGGCCGCGTGCTGCCGATCGGCGGCTTGAAGGAGAAGCTGCTCGCCGCACTGCGCGGCGGGATCAAGACAGTCCTCATCCCGGAGGAGAACGCCAAGGACATCGCCGAGGTGCCCGACAGCGTGAAGAACGGAATGGAGATCATCCCCGTCTCCCGGATGGATCAGGTGCTCGTGCACGCCCTGGTCCGAGTTCCTGAGCCGATCGAGTGGGAAGAACCGGCCCGTCCGGTGCGTCCCGTGATCGCCGAGGATGATTCCGCTACGGTCATCGCCCACTAGGACGATACGACGCTCGAGTCAGAAAAGGCCCCGGCGGTGACGCCGGGGCCTTTTCCATGTCGCGCACGCGGATTGGCGAGACGGAAGGGGGTTGCGCCGCCGCGGCGGCTTCCGGTACCAAGCGGCGCATCGGGCGGTTAGCTCAGTTGGTAGAGCGTCTCCTTTACACGGAGAGGGTCGGCGGTTCGAGCCCGTCACCGCCCACCATGCCTCCGGAACGTCGCGCTTTGCCGTCGTCGGCAGCGGCGACGCAATCCATCGCAGAGGTGCCTGATGGCGGATGAAGCCGTGACGGATGCGTTGCCGGCCCGGGCCTTTCCCCCGCCCTGGATCGTCGTCGAGACGGCCGCGGGCTTCTGCGTCGAGGATGCGAGCGGGCTCGCGGTGGCCTGGACCTACTTCTCGGACGATGTGGATCAGCGTGCGGCGTCTGGTGCCATGACCCACGCGGAAGCGCACCGCATCGCCAAGGCGATCGCGATGGTTCCCGAGATGCGAACGATCATCCGCTCGCTGCAGGATGGTCTGGCCGAGGCAGATACGCCCGACGCCTGACCGGAGGCGAGGCCTTCTGCCTTCAGCCGCCTGCCATGACCAAGGCCCAGAAGCGCTTGTACCGCGTGCCCGGCGCATCGACGCGGGCGATGCCGACACGCTTCAATTGCGGGATCAGCATGTTCTTGTTGTGCTCCGGCGAGGCCTTCCAGCGCGCCAGGACCTCGTCGAAGGTCTCCGAGCCGGCGCTGAGATTCTCCGCCGCGTAGGACCGGCCGGCGCCCGCATCCGCCATGCGACTGTTGAAGGACCCGCCGATCTCGTGGCTGAGGCGCCCGGCCTTGGCATTGGAGGCGGCCTGGAAGGACGCTGCCCGGATCAGGCTCGGATCGATCGTCACCGGCCCGAGGCCGTGCTGCGCGCGGTAGCGCGAGATCGCGACGGCAGCCGCCTGTTCGTCGAGGACGACAAGGCTCGTCGGCTGGTCGGGTACGAGAACGCTCGGACCGCCGCAGCCAGCCACCATCAGTAGGATAGAGAGGCTCGCGGTAAAGGCGGCGAGGGACGGGGCGTGACGGCGGAGCGGTGTCTTGGTATCGGGCAAGCGCATCGGTTCGGATGGATCTCGGAGACGGGGCTGACTGCTCTTCGCCTCGCTGGCCGATACGGCGAAAACGCGGCGTCGGCCGGGCATCCCGTCAATACGGATAGGTCTGTGTCCGGGCGGCTACGGATGCGGACGGTTTAGATCCGGATACCGAGATCGCGCGGCGGCGCGCCACAGCGCCAAGCCGTAATCCGGAATTCCGGATGGGTCCCGATCCAGCCTGCGAGCTGCGGCTGTGCCACGTGCAGGCAGGCCGTGGCGTCCTCCACGTCGAGGGCGAGTTTTCGCGATTCGCAGGTGTCGGGCGCCCGTGTCAGGCAGGCCGTGAAGTAGAGGAAGAAAACACCCGTCATGCCTCGATATCCGCCGGGAACCCTATGAACAGGGTAGGGCGAGCGGGCGAAAAGACGAATCCGGTCGAACCAGCGATAGGCTCAGACGATCCCGCATGTTGTGGAAACAGCAGATATGGCGCGGGCGACGGGACTCGAACCCGCGACCTCCGGCGTGACAGGCCGGCACTCTAACCAACTGAGCTACGCCCGCTTGACGTCCCGCCCCGTTTCCGGCGGTGTCGGCGGTTTATGGTCACCGCC
>NZ_JAQGKL010000120.1 GCF_028290105.1 Methylobacterium sp. | reverse complement strand
GGTACGCCTCTCATCGGTCGCCTGCATCGCAGGCCTTGGCTCGCCGCCGCTTGTGTGCTCGTCCTGCTGCCGCTCGCTCTGCTGGCCGGGCTCGTCCTCTACAGTTTCGCGACCCTGCCGCCCCTCGGCGGCGTTGTGCCGGAAGCGGGCCAGCGCGCGCTCACGGTTGAGGCCGATGACGGCCGGGTCTTTGCCACGCGCGGCGCCTTCCAGGGCCAGAAACTCACCGCCGCCGAGATGCCGGCCCACCTCGCCCAGGCGGTCATCGCCATCGAGGACCGGCGCTTCCGATCGCATTGGGGCGTCGACCCGCGCGGGATGCTGCGCGCGATGTACCGGAACCTGATCGGCGGCGGCGTGCGCGAGGGCGCCTCCACCATCACGCAGCAATATGTCCGGCTCACCTCCCTGACCCAGGAAAAGACCCTGCGGCGCAAGATCCAGGAGGCGTTCCTGGCCCTGAGGGTCGAGGCGACGATGTCGAAGGACGACATCCTTCTCGGCTACCTCAACACCGCCTATTTCGGCGCCGGCGCCTACGGCATCGACGCCGCCGCCCGGCGCTACTTCGGCAAGGGCGCCAAGGCGCTGACCCTGCCTGAGGCCGCGATGCTGGCGGGCCTCGTGCGCGCGCCCTCGCAGCTCGCCCCCACCCGCAATTTCGGCGGCGCCAAGGAGCGGGCCGACGTGGTGCTGCAGACCATGGTCGAGACCGGCGCCATCACGGCGTCCGAGGCCGACAAGGCCCGGGCCCAAACCATCACCCTGCGGACACCCCCCGAGACGCCGCCCGGCACCAACTACTTCCTCGACATGGTCTCGGCCGAGGCCAAGAAGCTCGCCGACGCCCCCGGGGACGTCACCGTGCGCACCACCCTCAACCTCGATCTCCAGAGCCTCGCCGAGGGCGTCGTCGCCCGGCGCCTCGACGCGGAAGGGCCCAAGAAGAAGGCGGGTCAAGGCGCCGTGGTGGTGCTCAACAAGGAGGGCGCGATCCTCGCCATGGTGGGCGGACGCGACTACGAGGACAGCCAGTTCAACCGCGCCACCCAGGCCAAGCGCCAAGCCGGCTCGCTGTTCAAGCTGTTCGTCTACCTCACGGCCTACGAGAACGGCTTCAACCCGGAGACGGTGCTGGTCGACCGGCCGATCCAGATCGGCGACTGGGAGCCGCAGAACTCCACCGGCCGGTTCAAGGGCGCGATGCCCCTGCGCAGTGCGTTCGCGCAGTCGGTCAACACGGTGGCGGCGCAACTCGCCGACGAGGTCGGCATCCCCGCCGTCATCGCCACCGCGCACCGCATGGGCGTGACCTCCGAACTGCCGAACGTGCCGAGCCTGGCGCTCGGTTCGGCCGAGGTCACCCTGCTGGAGATGACCCGCGCCTATGCGGGCGTGCTCGCCGGGGCGGCGCCGGTGGACACGCACAGCGTCCACGCGATCCGGGGCCCCGCGCCCCAGCCACTCTATCTGCGGGCGGAGGCCAAGCCCGGCACGGCGCTTTCCACCGAGGCGCGGGCGATGATGCTCGATTCGCTCCAGGCCGTGGTCGATGGCGGCACCGGCAAGGGCGCGCGGGTGCAGGGCCTGCCGGTGGGTGGCAAGACCGGCACGACGCAGGATTACCGCGACGCCTGGTTCATCGGCATGACGCCGGACCTCGTCGTCGGCGTCTGGGTCGGCAACGACGACAATTCGTCGATGAACCGCGTCGGCGGCGGCGACCTGCCGGCCAGCATCTTCCACGATTTCGTCCAGCGGGCGACGGCGCAACTCGCCAAGGGCCGCAAGCGCCCCTCGGCCGCCCGCGCCGAGCCGGCCCCGGCCAAGGAGGTCGCCACCAACACCGCCGTTCCGGGCCTGCGCGGCGTTCCCGAGGTGATCGACACCGGGACGCTGGCTTTCCGGGGGCGCACGATCCGGCTCCTCGGGGTCGAGGGGGAGGGCGGAGCCCTGGCGCGCCAGCTCGCCCGCTATCTGCGCCGCCGCGAGGTGACCTGCGCGCCCGCCGCCGGGGCCGATGCGAACGCCGAGCAGCTCCGCTGCCAGATCGACGGCGACGACCTCGCCTCCCTCATCCTCACGGCCGGAGGCGCCCGCGCCGCAGAGGACGCCCCCGCCGACCTGCTCGCCGCCGAGGAGCAGGCTCGCTCCGAGCGGGCGGGAATCTGGGGGCGCAGGTAGGAGAGGCCGGTCAGGCGGAGACGCTGACCGCCACCGACATGTCGAGGAACGCGTCCGCCGGTCCCATGAAACTGCCCGTCACCGGCATGGCCTGGCGGATGTCGCGCGCCACGGCGACGGGGATCAGGTTCGCGCCACCGACGCTGCGGTTCGTCGGATCGAAGGTGATCCAGCCCGCGCCGGGCAGGTAGATCTCGGCCCAGGCATGGGTCGACCCGCCATCGGCCGAGCCGAGCAGCGTGCGCGTCGGATCGTGGAGATACCCCGAGACCACCCGCGCGCCGAAGCCGAGGCAGCGGGCCGCCTCGACGAAGAGCGTGGCGAGATCCCGGCAGGAGCCTTGCCCTGAGGCCAGGGTCTGGCCCGGCGACTGCGTGCCCTCGTCTTCGCGGGCTTGATAACGAAGCCCGCCGCCGATTCCCGCATTGATGTCCTTGAGCAGGGACAGGGTGTCGGTCGGGCACCCCGCGACGAAGCCCTGCGCCCAGCCGGGCAGGCCGTCGCCTCCCGGGTATTGCCGCACCGTCAGCGCCCCGAGATCCGTCCACTCGTCGTCGGAATACCGGAACGGGAACGTGATGGCCGAGGCGGCGATGTCGAAGACCGGATAGGCGAGCGCGGACAGTTCGACGCGCGCGACGCTGTCGATGACGAGGGTGTCGGAAGGGGCCCTGAACTGGACCGTCGCGACCGCGTTTCCCGCGACATCGTTGGCCCAGTTCACGATCGCGTCCGGCGTCACCGCGACGGCGCTCGAGACGAGCCTGAGGTCGCGGCTCTCCCGGGGCCGCAGCATCAGGCGGTGGGCCCCGAGGCCGACGGGCTGGCGGTAGCGGTAGGTCGTCCGGTGATGGATGCGTAGCTCGACCAAGGCGCGCTCCTGCGGGATCGGTTGACCCTCCCGAAGGACGGTCAGTGCCGGCGCGGCCCGCCGCCCTTCGCGTGGGACAGGAAGAACCGTAGCATTTCCTGGCTGGCATCGGGACCCGCCGGGTCCGTGTGCGAGCCGGCCGGGTTGCCGCCGGCCCAGGCGTGACCCGCGCCGTGAAGCAGCCACTGCTCCGACGACCACGGCCCGTCCGCTTCGGTCAGCACGGTCCGTGTATAGGCCATTCCACCGCTGGAGCGCCCCGCGATGGTCGCGACGGTGAGGGCCGCGTCCGGACGCGCCTGCGCGATGGCCTGGTCGCCGTTGACCGGGGACACGGTCCGGTCGCGGTCCCCGTGAAACACGATGGTGGGCACCGGATGGGTCGCCCGCATCGGCTCCAGCAGAGCGCCGCGCCGCATGGCGAGCATCGCTTCCGCCATCGATCCGGCGGACCCGCAGGCGAGGCCGGAATGGATGCCCACGCCGGCATAGAGCTCCGGGTAGGCCAGCGCCATGACGGCGGCCGCCGCCCCGCCGGAGGACAGGCCGGCGATGTAGACCCGGGCAGGATCGACGTTGAAATCAGCGATGACTTGGCGGGTCAGGCCGGCCAGGATCGATGGCTCGCCACGGTCGCGCCGCTGGTCGCCGTTCCGGAACCAGTTCCAGCTCTTGGCGATGTTGGCCGATCTCGGCTGGTCCGGATAGGCGATGAGGAAGCCCTGCTCCTCCGCCAGCCGATCCATGCGGGTGCCGATGGCGAAATCCCGCGCGGATTGCGAGCAGCCATGCAGCATGACCACGAGCGGCAACGCGCCGCCCACGTACCAGGACGGCACGAACAGATCGTAGGCCCGGCTCCCGGCGAGGTTTCCAAACCGCCGCGCCAGGGCGCGCGGCCTATCGATGGATCGCTCCAGGAGCCCTGTCGGGGCAGTCCCGAGATGTCCGGTCATCGCAACGCTTTCATGGATGATTTTGTCTAGGGGCAACCCGGCCGGGCTACGGAAGTGCGCCGATCATGCCCTTAGCCTCGGTCATGGTGTCCTCGCAGGCGCGCTTGTCGCCCCGGCGGTCCTCGGCGGCCGCACGCAGGATCAACGACCGGGCGTGGCCCACATGCTCGGCCGTCGAGACCGTCTCGGGATCGCTCGGAGCGTCGAGACGAACGGTGGTCACGCCCCGGGGCGACCCGGTCCGGAGGGCGTGCCCGCTCTGCAATCCCGTGACCTGAACGGCCCCGGCTGAATCGAGCCGGCGTTCGATGGTGCCGATCTGGTCGGCGCAGGAAGACGCCAGGGCCGGCAACGGCAGCGTTGCGAGAACGAGGGTCGCGAGAATGGGAACGAGGCGCATCGGGTCGACTTTCAGCGAGGTGGCAGCATCGTAGCCTTCGCGCGTCGCACGAAATCGCCAGA
>NZ_JAQGKL010000082.1 GCF_028290105.1 Methylobacterium sp. | reverse complement strand
GTCCCGTCATCGAGGGCATGCGCACGCGCGGGTTCGGCCGGATCATCCTGATCTCGTCGATCAACGGCCAGAAGGGCCAGGCCGGCCAGACCAACTATTCGGCCGCCAAGGCCGGCGTGATCGGTTTTGCCAAGGCGCTGGCCCAGGAGAGTGCCTCGAAGGGCATCACCGTCAACGTAATCGCGCCGGGCTACATCGCCACCGACATGGTGATGGCGGTGGCGGAGGACATCCGCAACAAGATCATCTCGACGATTCCCGTCGGCCGCCTCGGCGAGGCCGAGGAGATCGCCCGCGCGGTGGAATACCTGGCGGCCGAGGATTCGGGCTTCATCACCGGCTCGACCCTGACGATCAACGGCGCCCAGTACATCGCCTGATCCGAACATCGCGCGGCTCCCGCCCCGGTAGCCGCGCCCCTCACTCGATGCCGACACAGTTGGCGTAGAACGTCGTGGTCGCCGGCCAGTCCGAGAAGACGGCCGTCACGCCGACGTCCCGGTAGAGGACGTCGAGCAGGGTGAGCATGTCGCCGTCCCGGTCGATCAGCGGCCGGATCGACCGGTAATAGGGCCCGCCCCCGTCCTTCAGCGGCCCCGAGCGCTCCAGCGACCAGGCGACGAGGTCGAGGCCGGCGGCACGCGCCGCCCGCGCATAGGCGGAGGGCTCGATCTGTCCGTTCGCTCCCACCCGCACCAGCATCCAGAGCGGCGGCGCCAGCGTGCGCAGGCCGAGGGCCGCCAGGTCCGCCATGCCGGGCTTCCAGCTCTCGGGAGCCTCCGGGTCGAAGCCCGGGTCGGTCTCGTCGCGGTTGTCGAGCCAGAGGGCCCGACGGCCGAAGTCCGGTTCCGCCTTCAGCCAGTACAGGATGTCCCGCAGCTGAAAGCTCTGCGGTCGGACGTCCGAGGCGGGCACGCCGGCCTGACGATAGGCGTCGATCATCGCCTGGGCGTATTGGTCCTGGGTGTAGCTCTCGAACGGCATCGTCACCTCGGGCGCCTTCAGCTCCGGAGTGAACTGCCGCCCCAGGGACTTCACCAGGGCAATGTACTCGCCATGCGTCATCAGGGTGCCGGTGGTGGCGTAGAGGTCCGTGCGCCAGCGCGGCGTGGCGTTCATGTAGGCGGCGCGCGTGGTCGCGTTCGCGTCGAAGGCGTCCATCTTGCCGTTCAGGGTCTTGAACTCGGCGAGCGTCAGGTCGCTGGTGCAGCAGCGCGCCGACGCCTTGCGCCCGGCGGCGGGGTCGGCCGGCTGGAAATCCGCGGTGCACTTGGCCGCGAGTTCCGGGCGCGCCAGGATGTCGGTGGTGGTGTGCAGGTCGCACTGGGCATGGCGGCAGACGAGCTGCTGGTCCCGCGTGAAGGCGACGTCGCACTCGATCACCCCGGCCCCCATCCGGGCCGCCGCCAGCACGCCCTCCCGCGTATGCTCGGGAAACTGCAGGGGCGCGCCCCGGTGGGAGATCGAGAACCGGCGGGCGGTGTAGACGCGGTCGGCGCCGCAGGCCTGAAGGCGGTCCTTCAGGGGTCCGGGCTTCATGCTGTCGACGAGATAGAACGGGCGCGGCCCGATCTGGGCGGCCTCGCCGGCGCGGGCCGTGCCCCCGGTCAAGGCGGCGAGCAGCGACGCTCCCAGTACCATCGCGCGCATGGGCTCAAGCTCCCCGGCTTCGTTCACAGTGGAATCGAGGCGTAGCGATGCTGCGTGACCGGCCGGTGAAGGTGGCCCGGCCCCCGTTGCCATCCGAGCCGGCACTATGGAACAGGGGCCTCCCCTGCTCCACCCTCGCGGCGCCCTACATGTCCCGTGCGACCCTGCTCGGCTTCTGCGCGATCCTGCTCTGGTCGCTCTTTGCCCTGCTGACGACGCTGTCGGGCGCGGTGCCGCCGTTCCAGCTCGCCGCGTGACCTTCGCGATCGGGGGGCTCGTCGGCTGCGCCAGCTGGATCGTGCGACCGGCGGGAATCCGGGCCCTGCGCCAGCCCTGGCGGGTCTGGCTGCTCGGCATCGGCGGGCTGTTCGGCTAGCACGCCCTGTACTTCGCGGCCCTTCGCTTGGCGCCACCGGCGGAGGCCGGGCTGATCAACTACCTCTGGCCCCTGCTCATCGTGCTCCTGTCGGCGCACCTGCCGGGTGCGCCCGGCCTGAGGGCGGGGCATCTTGGCGGCGCGGCCCTCGGCCTTGCGGGCGTCGCGGCCCTGTTCGCCGGTCGCGGCGGGTTCGAGTTCGCGGCCGGGGCGCTGCCGGGCTACCTCGCCGCGCTGGCGGCCGCCTTCGTCTGGGCGGGCTATTCCGTGCTGTCGGCCCGGGTCGGCGCGGTACCGACCGGTGCGGTCGCGGGCTTCTGCCTCGCCACCGCCGCCCTGAGCTTCGCCTGCCACCGCGCCTTCGAGGCGACGGTATGGCCAGAGGGCGCCGTGCAATGGGCCGCGATCCTCGCCCTCGGCCTCGGGCCGGTGGGGGCGGCCTTCTACCTCTGGGATATCGGCGTGAAGCGGGGCGACCTGCGGCTTCTCGGAGTCGCCGCCTACGCCGCGCCCATCCTCTCGACGCTCGCCCTCGTGGCGGGCGGCCATGCCCGCCCGAGCCCGGCCCTGGGCCTCGCCTGCGCGCTCATCGTTCTCGGCGCCGGGGTGGCGGTGCGGGCCTCGCGCCGGGGCCTCGGCTAGGTTCGCGGCGTCGGGCGCCAGTCCGGCGGGGCCATCTCGAAGCCGGAGAACTCGAAGGCCGGCGAGACCGTGCAGCCGACCAGCGTCCAGGCCCCGAGGCTGGTGGCGGTCTGCCAATGCCCGGCCGGGACCACGATTTGCGGCTGCTGCCCCCGTATCAGGTCGGGGCCGAGATAGGCGGCCGCCGCATCGTGTCCGTTGGGACTGACGGTGAGGACGAGGGGCGCCCCCGCATGCCAGTGCCAGATCTCGGCCGCATCGACCCGGTGCCACTCGGAGACTTCGCCGAGATCGAGGAGGTAGTAGATCGCGCTGCCGACCGAGCGGCCCTCCACCGTGCGCGGATCGCGAAACGTCTCGCGGTAATGGCCCCCCTCGGGATGCGGCGCGAGCCCGAGGCGCGCGATCACCTCGGCGGCGGACGGACCCTGTCCCTGCATCGCGCCCTGTCCCTGAAACCCGGCACTCATCGACAAACTCCCTCGCGCGGCTTCATGGGATGGCGCCCTGCGGCAGGCTGAGCCCGGGGGGCGCCTTGGCGCCGGCATCCGGGCCTGCGGCCTTGGCCCGGACCTTCTTCACGGCATCCTTGTTCGGGGCGTCCCGGGCCTTCGGCCCGCCCTTGGCCGCGACCGGCGCACCCTTCACGACGGGAGCCTCGCCGCATTCGCGAAACCCGAGCTGGGCCAGACTCTGGCCCGTTTCGGACACGATGTTGAGCGTGTCGGGCAGGGTGGTCGACACGGCGTCCCAACGGATCGGGGCCCCGAGCATGGCCTCGAGGGAGCCAAGGCTGCCGCCCCGGCGCAGGGCGGACAGGTCCGGCCCATAGGCCGTGGCGGCCTTGCCCGCGATGACGACCTGGAGCACCCGCGTCGTCTCCGGGGTGAGCGGGCGCAGCGGGTTCTCGAGAACGATGAGGCCCGTGCGGGTGACCCAGACGGTGAAATTTCCCGGCCCCTCGTAGAGCGCGGCCTTCGCCTCGCACAGCACCGTCAGGCCCGGGAGGTTCGCCGCCGGCATCGTGGGTGCGGGCTTAACGATAGCGGACTCGGCGATTGCGGGCTCGGCGACGGTGGGGGGCGGCGAAACCGCAGCCGCGGGTTTCGGGGGCGCGGGTTTGGGCTTCGGCTTGGGTGGCGGCAGACGCTTCTTCGGCGCCGGGGCGGCCGGCGCCTCTGCCTCGGGCGGCGCGTCTGGCGCTTGCGCCGAAGCCGGCCCGGTCGCGAGAAGGACGGCGACCGGCGCAAGGAGAGCCCACAGGCGCGTGCGCAGGCGCACCATCAGCGATCCCCATCATCGTGGTGCCGGCCAGAGGCGTGCGGCCCCTGGGACAGGCGCCGGGCCTCGGGACCCGTCGTCGGCTCGATCTCGAGGGTCGACGCGGTGCGGTCGATGGGGCTGGCCCGCGCCGGCTCCAGGCTGCGGATCAGCAATTCCTCGCCATCGGCCTCGTCGATGAGATCGACCTCGCGCGACATGCGCAGTTCGGGCCGCTTGGCCCGCCCCAGCACCGAGACGACCAGGAGGCCGGAGAACAGGAGCGCCCCCAGGGCGCTCAGGATCAGGATGGTTTCCATAGTCTCGGTGCCTCGCCGGGCCCAGCGTTAGCCCAGGACGGGGCGCGTTGCATCCTTTCCCGAGCGGCCGTCGCTCCGGGCTCCGTGTCGCCGCCGGCCCGGAACGGTCCTTGCGTGTGGGCACACAGATGTCAGAAGCGGAGGGTCCGCGTCGGCGACGCGACGGCGCTGGACCCTTCGAAGGTTCGACGCCCGAATGTCGTCCGTGTCGCGTAGGACGCGGTTGCCCGCCTCACTCACGAACCTCAAGGCCGATCGATGCGCATGCATGACCTCCGGACGGCCGATGCAGCTCAAGGTTCCGGTCACCAGCCCGGAGACGTCGTGGGTCCGGAAGCGGAGAGCCTGGAGCAGGACCTCCTGCGGCTCATTGAGGAATCGCGTGAGCAGGCCGCCGAAGATCCGTTCCGCAATCCCGTCCTGGCGGTGACGCTGGCGATCACCCGGCGCTTCGACCGGGGCGAGATCGGCGAGGACGACCTCGACGCCCTGTTTCCCCGCCTGCGGGCCCAGTCCCTGGCGACGCGCGCCGAGCGCCTGCGCGCCTATGTGGGGCTGGACCGGGACGCGCAGGCCGCGCCCGACACCCGGATGGCGGCCCGGCTCGTCGCGGCCTTGCCCCGGCGCGAGGGCGATTTCGAGACCTTTCGCGATCTCGTGGGCCGCACGGGTTTCGCGGTGGTGTTCACCGCCCACCCGACCTTCGGCATGCCGCGCGCCGTCGCCGCCCTGATCGCCGAGGCCGCGAGCGAGGCGGAGGGCTCCGCCCGCGACCCGCTGGTCGCGCGCGCGGCCGACCTCTCCACCCGGCCGGACCCCAGGATCAGCCTCGACGACGAGTTCGACCAGGCATGCATCGCCGCCAATCACGGCCGCGAAGCGGTCGATGCCTTCAACGCCGCCCTGCTCGACGCCGCGCGCGCGCGCTGGCCCGACCGCTGGACCGAACTCGTGCCCAAGCCCTTCGCCATCGCGAGCTGGGTCGGGTGCGACACGGACGGGCGCACCGACATCGGCTGGTGGGACACCCTGCGCTACCGTCTCGAATCGAAGCGCATGCAGCTCGACCGGGTGATGCGCCAGTTGCCCCAGCTGCCCGCGACCCAGGTGGTGCGCGACCTGACGGGGAATGCGCTCGCCGCCGTGAACCGCCAGCTCGCCGTGGCGCCCCGCCTCGGCACCAAGCCTTCGCTGGAGGCGGTGCACCGCTTCGCGCTCGCCCTGATCATCGAGCGCGAGCGCGCGCAGACGGATTCCAGCGCGATCCTGGCCGGGCTCGCGGGCGCCGTCGGCGGCGTCGCGTCCGAGGCGGACAAGCGCAGCGTCGCGCTCCTGCGCGCCGGCATCGCCACCCACGGCCTCTCGAACGCCCTGCCGCATTTCCGGCTCAACGCCAGCCAGATCCACAACGCGGTGCGCCGCGTCACCGACCTGGAGGGCGAACCCACCGACGCCGCGCAGCGCCGCTCGCACCTGGCCACCATCCACGCGCTGCTCAACGACGTGCGCGCGGTGGACGTGGATTTCGGGGCGCTCGCCGCCGAGCGTGCCTCCGCCGCCCGCCTGATGATGACGATCACCCAGATCCTCAAGCACGTGGACGGCACGCACCCGGTGCGCTTCCTCATCGCCGAGACCGAGACCGGCTACACCCTGCTCGCCGCCCTCTGGCTGGCGCGGCACTACGGCATTGCCGACAAGGTCGAGATCACGCCGCTATTCGAGACGGCCAGCGCCCTGGAGCAGGGCGTGCGCGTCCTCGACGACGCCCTGCGCAATCCGCACTGGCGCCAGTACCTCAAGCGCATCGGCCGGCTGACCGTGCAGTTCGGCTACTCGGATTCCGGGCGCTATGTCGGCCAGCTCGCCGCGAGCTTCTGGATCGAGCGCCTGCGCCTGCGCATCACCGAACTGATGGTGCAGAACGACCTGACCGGGGTCGAGCTCGCGATCTTCGACACCCACGGCGAATCCATCGGCCGGGGCGCGCACCCGACCTCGCTGCGCGACCGCCTGGCCTATCTCGCCCCCGAGGATGCCCGCCGGCGCAACCGGGCGGCGGGCATCCGGGTGCGGCTCGAATCGAGCTTCCAGGGCTCTGACGGCTACCTGATGTTCGGTACCCTGCCGCTGGCGCAGGCGACGGTGGAGCGCATCGCCGAGCACGTCTTCGCCCTCGATGTCGCCGACGACGATTCCTTCGCCGACTACGTCCTGTCCGATCCGGCGAGCGGAGCCGACGAGACCGACGACCCGATCTACGCCGAGCCGGATTTCGCCGCGGAGTTCTTCACCGTCGTGCGCCAGGACATGGAGGCGCTGGTGGACGACGCGGGCTACGCCGCCCTGCTGGGCACCTTCGGCCCGAGCCTCCTCGACCGCACCGGCTCGCGCCCGGTGGCCCGCCAGACCGACGGCGGCGGGCCGGCCATGATCACCCATCCGCGCCAGATGCGGGCGATCCCCAACAACGCGATCCTGCAGCAGCTCGGCTTCCTCGGAAACTCCCTGCACGGAGTCGGCCGCGCCGCCGGGCGGACGCCGGACCTGTTCCGCGACATGCGGCGCGATTCCGTGCGCTTTTCCCGCGCCTTCCGCATGGTGCAGCACGCGGCCAGCGTCTCCGACCTCGACGTGCTGCGCGCCTATATCGACACCCTCGATCCGGCGGTGTGGCTGGAGCGGGCCCGGCGCACCCAGCGCGACGGCCGGCGCGAGGAGCTCGTGGTCATCGCCAACGCCCTCGACCGCCTGCACTTGGCCCCCGACCTGCGCCACCTGTTCGGCCGCCTCACCTGCGACTGGCTCAGCCTGCAGGTGGCCGCCCCGGACCTCGGCCGGATGTCGGCCCGCCTCACCCTGCTGCACGCGATCCGGCTGGCCCTGATCCACCGGATCTGGTTCCTGGCCGTGCACATCCCGGGGTTCCGCCCGCAATCGGGGGTGAGCCGTGAAGCGCTGATCGAGCGCTTCCTGCGCCTCGACATCGACGGCTGCCTCACGCTGCTGGAGGACATCTTCCCGATCACCCCCGATCCGACGCTGGGCCTGAATTTCGGCGAGCCCGCCGGCCCGCGCGACGTCGGTACCTACGAGGCCGAGCACCGGACGCTGTTCGAGCCGATCCGACGCAGCTTCCTGCGGGTCCGCGAGATCTCGGGCATGATCCAGCACGAGGTCGGGGCGTTCGGGTAGCGCGCGACCGGAGGCGTTCCATGCGGCAAACGCTCTGGGACCAGATCCAGGAGACGGTCCGGGCGCGCGAGGCCTGCGTCCTGGCCGGCCGCGACCCCGACGAAGACGTGGCCGGCTACCTCGTCGATGCCGCCGGGCAGCGTCATTGGTGCCGGAAGGCGCGCTGGCGCTGGTATTCCGACAGCGTGACCGGAACATCGACGCCGGTCGAAGGGCAGGATAACGGGCCAGAGCACGTTCGTGTCGACGAGCGAACCCGAACCTGACGGTTGTGGGCTTCGAGAGGCAAAACCGGCGGCCACTTTCGCGAAGACGGCTTTAAGCCGCCACCACCGTCAGCAGGGTGCCCTCTACCCCGGTCACCCGCACCCGCGCGCCGAGCGGCGCATCCGCTCCGGCGACACGCCAGAGGGTGTCGTTGACGCGGATATGACCTTCGCCGGACACGATCGGCGCCACCAGCACGTAATCCCGCCCGACGAGGCCCTGCGCGCCCTGGTTCAGGGCGTTCGCGCCCGCCTTGGTCCGGCGGCTCGCCACGACGGCGAAGGCCACCGACAGGCCGCCGAACAGGAGGATCTGGCCCTGCCAGGGCATCGGCACGAGGAGGATCTGCAGCCCCGTCACCAGGGCCGCGAGGCCGAGCCAGAGCAGGAACACGCCCGAGGCGACGAGTTCGGTTCCCATCAGCACGAGGCCGATCAGGATCCAAGTCCAGGCCGGCCCGATCGCCTCGACGAAGGAAGCGATCATCGCGCACCACCCCCGACATTCGGCGGCAGGCCGGCGCTCTTGCGGGGTGCGGCCCCCTCGCCGAAGACGCTGCGGGTGATCTCGGCGATGCCGCCGAGGGTGCCGGCGAGGGCGGCGGCCTCGATCGGCACCACCACCACGCGCTGGTTGGGAGCCGTGGCGATGGCTTTGACGGCCTCCACGTACTTTTCGGCCACGAGGAAGTTCGCCGCCGCGATGTCACCCTTGGCGATGGCCTCGCTCACGAGTTGTGTCGCCCGCGCCTCGGCTTCCGCACCGCGCTCACGCGCCTCCGCATCGCGAAAGGCCGCCTCCTTGCGCCCTTCGGCCTCCAGGATCGCCGATTGCTTGCGTCCTTCGGCCCGCAGGATCTCCGCCTGCCGGTGGCCTTCCGCCTCCAGCACGGAGGCGCGCTTCTCGCGCTCGGCCTTCATCTGCCGGGCCATGGCACCGGCAAGATCGGCGGGGGGCACGATGTCCTTGATCTCGATGCGGGTCATCTTCACGCCCCAGGGCGAGGCCGCCGCATCCATGACCCGCAGCAGGCGCTCGTTGATCTCGTCGCGATGCGAGAGCAGCTGGTCGAGGTCCATGGAGCCGACCACGGTGCGGATGTTGGTCATGGTCAGGGTCATCACCGCGACTTCGAGCTTCGAGACCTCGTAGGAGGCCCGCGCCGCATCGAGCACCTGGTAGAATACCACCGCGTCGATCCGCACGCCCGCATTGTCGCGTGTGAAGGCCTCCTGGCTCGGCACGTCGATGACCTGCTCCATCACGTTCACCCGCCGGCCGATGCGCTCGACGTAGGGCGCGATGAGGCCGAGCCCGGATTCCAGGCTGCGATGGTATTTTCCGAACCGCTCCACGGTGTAGACGTGCCCCTGCGGCACGATGTTGATGCCGATGGCCAGCGTCACTACGACGAGCCCCACGAGCACCACCGCCGCGATGCTCACGCCCATAGACAGATCCATGCCCGGCCCCCGAACGACCCCCTCGGCATTGAGACCGGCGCTGCCCGCGGATGCAAGCCGTCTCAGCGGGCCCAGACGCCGAGGCGCTCGGCGCGGGCGCGGTCCTCGGCCGCCACGAGGTCGGGCGTGGCTTCCGGCGAGGCACGGCCGCCGCCGTTGAACAGCACCACCTCCGAAAGGTCGCGCCCGTCCACCGAGCACAGGCGGGCTTCGCTCCCGGCCACCGGCTGGCAGGTCACGATGCGCCCGGCGAGATAGCGGGTGAGTTCGTCGGCCTGCCCGCCCCGCACCCACTCCACCCCGAACAGCCGCACGAGCTTGCCGCCGACACGCAGGGTGGCGGTGTCGATGACCTCGACGGGACCGCTGATCTCGTTGGCGCGGGCGGGCTTGGCCGCCGGGCTCTCCTCGGGCGCGGCCGGGCTCATGTCCGGGGCGCTCGGCGGCGGGGTCGCGGCGGAAGCGGGCGGTTGCGGCGGTGCCGGGACTTGAGCCTGCGCCTGGTTCCGGGTCTCGGGCGGTGGGGACTCCTCCTCGTCGACGCCTCCCCGGCCGGTCAGGACCGCCACCAGCGTGAGGAGAGCGACGGCGCCGAGCCCCAGGGGCAGGACACGGCGGGAGAGGGCATCGCGCAGAATGTTGCGGTCGCGGGCGACCTCGCGCAGGCGCGAGGCGGTGTCGGCGATCCTGCCTCGGGCGTAGCCGGTGGCGCTGCGCGTGCCTTCGCGCAGGCGGCCGGCGACGATCCCGGATTGGCTCGGCTCAGCGGGAGAGACGGCGTCCGGCGTCGAGGGCGCCGGCATGGCGCGGGCGGAGCGCAAGGCGGCCAGGCGATCGGACACGGTGGTGGCGAAGGCGCGCCCGCGCGTGGCCGTGCGGGACATGAGGGACCGGGCCAGGACCGATTGCGCTCCGACGAAGCGGGCGGTCGCCGCCTTGAAATCCTCGGTCGGCTCGGCCGGTGGCTCGGGCACGGGGTCCGGCTCTGGCGGCGGCGGTAGGAACAGCGTGGGGTGCCGGTCGCGCAACCCGTCGAACAGGGCTGCGAGATCCATCGGCACCGTCCGGCCGTCGTCCCCGGTGACGAGGCGCGGCGCGCCGGCCCGGTCGACCACGCGGTAGCCGGGCGGGTCCGGAATCGGCTCCAAGGCCGCCTCGGCCAGGAGCGCGAGCGTGCGCCGGGCCACGGGGTAGACGCCCTGGCGCGCGATCTCCTCGGCGATCCGCGCACGCAGGGCGTCGCGATCCGGTGCCGTCACATCCCGTCGCGCCGCGTCGGGCGCGGGCGGGGGTGAATTTCGTTCATCCAAGACGCGGGGAACTCCGGACAAGACGTGACGCGCGAGGGCGGGCCCGCTTCAGGCGCCGCGTTGGCCACCCGCTATAGCGCTCTGCGGTCCAGGGCCATAGCGGCGCAGAACACGGCTCGACTCGGCCACGATGAGCGGACGAGGCTCGGCGAAGCTGATCGTGAGGCTCAGTTCGGAAACGCCCTGCGAGCGAGCGCCCCGGGCCGGGTTGTCCGCCCGGAAATCGAAGGTGGTGCGGACGATGCAGGTGGCGGTGGCGGCGTTGCAGGCGGTGCGGGTCGCGCCCCCTTGCGCCTCGTAGCGCCGCTCGGGCCAGCGCCGGGCGAAGCGCCGCTTCTCCGCCATCAGGGCGGCCAGCGACAGGGTGCGGCCGTGGAACTGGACCTGCTCGGCGTAGAACCGGGGAGCCGCCGCGACCATGCCGTCGCCGGCGCCCGAGACGCTGTCGAGATAGGAGTTCGTCAGGCGCGTGGCGGCGATGGCCCATTCCGGAAAGCGCGCTTCGGACGGGGCCACCGGCAGGGAAACCATCGCGGGCATCCGTGCGATGCGCGGGTGGACGCGCAGGCGCTCCGACGGCGCAGGCGCCTCCCGCGTCGCGGCCGCGCGTCGGGTTTCGGTCTCCGGTTCGGCGCCATGCCGGCGGCGGGGCGAGGCCATCGGCATCCGCTCGGGCCGGGTGGCCGCCTGGACGGCTGGCGTCTCCGCGAGGGACTTTGCCGGGACCGGCGTTTCGGCCACCGGCTTCTCGGGCGCCGGGGCCTCGGCCTGCGCCGCCGGCTGGCGCGCCGGAGGATCGACCCAGCCCGGCCGGGTCTGGGCCTGCGCCACGCCCGTGGTCAGCGCGACCGCGACCAGGGCGGCCGGGCACAGGAAGCGAACACCGTCGAAGCTCGAGCCGTGGCGCATGGCACATCACCGGGGTCGCGGCCGTGGTTTCGGGAAAAGGCGAGGCGTGTCGGACCGGACGACCGAGGTGAAACGTCGTCCGGGCTCGCTAAGTTTCCCTGAATCCGCAGGCGGTCCGCGTGGGTGTGGATGGGGTGCGGGAATAGCGGGTGGTGTGGCCCCGCAGCCTCGCCTTTCCGGGAGGCGCGCCTCCCGTCACCACCGACCCTTGTCATTGCCAAGCCTGAGCCCAACTTGTGGATCGGGTCCGGGCCCCTCTGGCGGTCGAGGCGTTGACCGTGATGTCGGACCCTTCCATGCCTTTGCGCTGACGCGGCGCGAACGCACCGGAGGGTTACGACCTCATGGTTTCTCGTTGCATCCCGTTAGTCCCCATCTCGTCCGAGGCGCCACGATGAGCGCACCCTCTCCGGACACGCCCCGCAAGGCCCTCCTCCTCGTCAATCCGAACGCCCGCAACGGCAGCTTTTCCCTGGACGAGGTGCGCAACGTTCTGCGCCAGGGCGGCATCGAACCCTTCGAGCCGGAGGGCGACGGCGATTGCACAGCCGTGATCAAGCGCCACGCCAAGGGCCGCGACCTCGTCATCCTCGGCGGCGGCGACGGCACCCTGAACGCGGCGGCGCCCGCCCTGGTGGAGACTGGCCTGCCGCTCGGCATCCTGCCGCTCGGCACCGCCAACGACCTCGCCCGCTCGCTGGGCCTGCCGCCGGACCCGGTGGAGGCGGCCCGCCTCATCACCACCGAGGAGGCGCGGCCCGCCGACCTCGGCTGCGTCAACGGTCACTACTACTTCAATGTCGCCAGCATCGGCTTCTCGGCGGATCTCGCCGGCGATCTCACGGCGGAATCGAAGAAGACCTGGGGCACCCTCGGCTACGGCATCGCGGCGATCCGCGTGCTGCGGCGGATGCGGCCCTTCACGGTCTACATCGAGCATGACGGGCAGACCGAGACGGTGCGCACCATTCAGGTCTCGGTGGGCAACGGGCGCCACTACGGCGGCGGCATGACGGTGGAGGAGACCGCCACCGTCGACGACGGCAAGCTCGATTTCTACAGCCTGGAGGTCGCGCATTGGTGGCGGCTGCTGGCCCTGCTGCCCGCCCTGCGCAAGGGCACCCAGGGCAAGGCCGCGGATGTACGCGCCTTCAGCACCACCGAGATCGTGGTCAAGACGAAGAAGCCGCGCCCGGTCAACACCGATGGCGAACTCTCCACCTACACGCCGGCCCATTTCAAGGTCCTGCCCAGGGCGGTGCGGATCTTCAGCCCGGCGCCGGCCGAGCGGCCGGGCGTGGTGCCCAGCGGACACACCCCCGCCGTCTGATCGAGTGGCGCGCGATTTTACCGACCCCTTCTCACCTGCTCCAGAACCCGCGCCCTCGGAGCAGGTCCCGACCCCTATAGAGAGAGACCGACGTGGACAGCCTGCTTCAACTCGCCAGCGATCCGACAGCCTGGGCGGCACTCGCCACCCTGGTGGTGATGGAGGTCGTACTCGGCATCGACAACCTCATCTTCATCTCGATCCTCACCAACAAGCTGCCGCCCGAGCATCAGCACAACGCCCGCCGCATCGGCATCGGCCTCGCCCTGATCCTGCGCCTCGGGCTCCTCGCCACCATCGCCTACATCGTCGCCCTGACGCAGCCGGTCTTCGAGGTGTTCGGCAAGGGCTTCTCCTGGCGTGACCTGATCCTCATCGCAGGCGGCCTGTTCCTCCTGTGGAAGGCCACCAAGGAGATCCATCACACCGTCGATCCGGAGCCGGAAACCGGTACGGGGATCGGCAAGGCGGGTCTCAGCTTCGCTGCGGCCATCGGCCAGATCCTCGTCCTCGACCTCGTCTTCTCCATCGACAGCATCATCACGGCGGTGGGCATGACCGAGCACGTCCCCATCATGGTGATCGCCGTGGTCACGGCCGTGGCGGTGATGCTTCTGGCCGCCGACCCGCTCTCGCGCTTCATCGCCGCCAACCCGACCGTCGTGATGCTGGCGCTCGGCTTCCTCATCATGATCGGCATGACGCTGATCGCGGAAGGCTTCGGGGCCCACGTGCCGAAGGGCTACATCTACACCGCCATGGCCTTCTCGGCCGGCGTCGAGGGCCTGAACATGCTGGCCCGGCGCCGCAGGCGGGCGCAGGCCGGAACCGTGACCCGGCCGTGAGGCGACGTGGTTAACGTTTCACGGGAAAACTGAAGGGGCGCGACCGGTCTCCCGGTCGCGCCCCTCTTCTTTCGACGTCCCGCCCGAACGACCGGCAGTGGATCGCCCGGGAAAAACTACAGGATGGGCTCGCGCGCCGCCGCTTCCTCGCGGGCGCAGGCGGCCTGATCCGGGGCGGCTCCGCCCGCGGCCACGAGCTTGCCGAGTTCGGCGCGGGCCTTCTCCAGGTCCGCCCGGAAGCCGGCATCGCCCTGGAGCGCCGCGAAGACCGCGCTGCCGGCGGTGCGTCCCGCCTCGATATCGCTGGCCCAGTGGAGGCCGCAGACGACACGGCTCTCGCCATAGGAGCGGGCGCGCACGAAGAATTGCGTCGTCTTCTCGGGCATCAAGGCAGCCATGATCGCCGCGTAGGTCCAGGCCTGAGTGGCGTGACTCGACGGGAAGCTGAAGGCGTTGCCGAGCTCCGAGGTGCGCATCACGCAGATCTCGGCGTCGTTGCCGACGAAGGGGCGCAGGCGCCGGTAATGCAGTTTCGGCGCCCGCGTCGCGTGGGCGATGTCGAGGCGGGCGCGTTCCAAGAGGGTCATCAGCGCGGGCGCGCGGGATTGGTCGATGCGCTGGCCGATGACGCAGGCGAAATCGTCGAGGATGGCCGAGGCTCCGTCCGCCACGTCGGTGGTGGCCAGGGCCCAGCGCGGGCTGCCCTTGAGGGACCGGGTGGCGTTGAAGGCGGCCTTGTCGGCGGCCTCCGCCGCCGATTGCCCCCGCGGCGGGGCACCGAGGAGGAGCACGGTGTCGGGGGCGCGGGCGTCGGAGAGGTAGGGCGCCCGTGCCGGCTGCCCCGGCGTCAGGGGAGTGGTCGCCATCGAGGGCGCGGAGGCCGGCTTCTGCGCGGCATCCTGCGCCAAAGCCGCCCAGGGCGCGGCCGCGAGAACGGTCAGGACGAGGGGCAGGCGGGCCATCGGCGTCTCGGGATCAGGGGTGGGTACGGAGCGAGTGCTGCGGGAGTATAGTGTTCCCCCGCGACAGGCATATGGCATTCCTCGACTGAACGCCGCCCGACTTGATCTCGCCCCTGCCCAACATATCCGAACGCATCGGCATCGAGCCCAGGCCGCCGCGACGCGGCCCGGGGCCTCCGCGCCTCAGAGCTTCGTCGCGCCCTGACCGGCGAGGCGACGGGCCGCGTCGCCGAGACCGGCATGGTCGCGTCCGCCGCTGAGGGCGTAGGCGGTGCGGGCGGCGGTCCAGTAGGCGGTTTCACCGTCCCCGGGGCTCGTGACCGCGCTCGGCGTGACACCGATCTCGGACCCGCGCGTGGCAAAGAGCGAGACCTCGCCGAGCGTCCCGGCGTCGATGACGACTTCGACGCCGGTGCCGTTGCGGGCGGGCACGACCTGCACGTCGCGCACGGTCCAGTCCGTGGGCAGGTCCGGCAGGGCGATGCCGGTCGCCGCCGTGATGCCGTCGCGATCGTAGGAGCCGGCCAGGGCGCGCTGCGACGCGATGCGGGTGCGGATCTGGGCGGCCTCGCGGGCGTGGCGGGCGTCCGCCACCAGGGCGGGGTCGACGGGCGAGGCGAAGGTGTCGGGCACCCCGAGGAACGGTCCGTCCGAATGCGCGAGCCAGCCGGTGCCCACCAGCAGGGCAATGACGGCGGCGCGGCGCAGGCGGTCACCGAACCGGCGCCAGGCCAGGGTGCGGTCGAGCCGCCGGGCCGCGACGCGGTTGCGCTCGGGGCCCGGTCCGGGAAGCCCGGCAAAGGCCTGGCGCAGGGCATCGCGATCGTGGAGTTCGGCCATGATCAGCGCGGCGGTCTCGGGATGGCGCGCCAGATAGGACTCCACATCGAGGCGGCGAAGTCCGTCCAGCTGCCCGTCCACAAAGGCGGTGAGATCGTTCTCGGTGATCGGGTCGATCATCGCTGTCGGTTCCATGGCATCGGCTCCGGTCAGATACAGGGAACGCGTCCCCGGACAAGACGTCCCGGCCGCGCTTCGGGAGAGATCGGCCGCATCGGCCATGATCCTCCCCGTCTTCTCGAAAGTCAGCTGTCGCCGACGGCCCGGCCGGTCCGGGGCGGCGCCACATCATCCGTCTCGTCCTGTGGCACGAGGCGCAGGCGCGGCCGCTCGGCGGCAAGGCGCTGGCGACGCTCGGCGACGTTCCCGCCCTGTCGCTCGACGGGGCGCTCGCCCTCCTCGAAGGCGCGCAATGCGGCGCGGCCCCGGCCGAGGCGTGACATCAGCGTGCCGATCGGGATGCCCAGCACCGCCGCCGCATCGGCGTAGGCCATGCCCTCCAGGGTGACGAGGTGGAGCGCCGCGCGCTGCTCCTCCGGCAGGGTCAGGAAAGCACGGCGGATCTGGGCGAGGCGGACCTGCGCCTCCTGGGAAGGCAGCGTCACCTCCTCGCTCATCTGCACCAGCGTGTCGGCGTGACGGGCCTCGACCCGCTTGCGGCGCTGCTCGTCGATGAAGACGTTGTGCAGGACCGTCATCATCCAGGTACGCAGGTTGGTGTTCGGCCGCGCAGCCTGGCCCGATTCGAGGGCCCGCACGAGCGCGTCGTGCACGAGGTCGTCGGCCCGAAGCGTGTCGCGGGTCAGCGCGCGCGCGTAGCGCCGCAGCGGAACCAGGAGATCGACGATGGCAGCGGAGCCGGGGCGGGTGGATTCGGTCGTCATGAGAACACCAACGCCCGAGCCCCGCGGTTTAATCCCGCCTCAGCGGTAGGTCGCCTCGAGGTCGAGGGTACAGGTGTGGCCGATCTGATCGTAATTCTCGGCAAGCCAAGCCTGGGCGGCGCCCCGGCCCTTGTCGCGCAGGCGCTCGAACACCCGCCAGCGGGCATCGAGCCGGGAGGAAGCCTGATAATCGTCGAGGGCGCCGGTGCCGTCGATCCGGTGGACGTATTGCGATTTGTACGCGCCTCGGCCGAGTACGCCCTCGGCGATGAGGTGATCGACGAAGTCGATGGCGCGCAATTCCCGCATCAGGTTGGCGTTGAAGGTGATCTCGTTGAGGCGGTCCTGGATCTCCTGCGGCGTGCGCGGCGTCTCGCGGCGCTCCACCGGGTTGATCTGAACCAGCACGATGTCGCGGGTCTCCGCGCCGCGATACAGCGGATAGAGGGGCGGATTGCCGAGGTAGCCGCCGTCCCAGTACGGCACGCCGTCGATCTCGACCGCCTGGAACACGGTGGGCAGGCAGGCGGAGGCCATGAGGTGATCGACGTTGAGCGCCTCGCGCTCGAACACCGCGAGCTTGCCGGTCCAGACGTTGGTGGCGGAGACGAACACGGCCGCCGTCTCTGCCTCGCGCAGGCGCTCGAAATTCACCTGGGCGGCCAAAACCTTGCGCAGGGGATTGTAGTTCAGCGGGTTCGTCGCATAGGGGCTGGTCTTGAGCACCCGACCCCAGAACTCCGCGACCGGGTTATTCGCCCAGAACTCGAAGAGGCCGTTGAAGGCGCGGCGCTGCGCCGGCCAGAGATCCCCATCGAGGCTGACCTCGCGCCGGAACCGCTCCAGCGCCCGGCGCGCGCCCTCCGGCCCGTCCTCGAGCCAGCCATCCACCATCACGACGGCGTTCATGGCGCCGGCACTCGCCCCCGTGATTGCCTCGAAGCCGAGGCGACCGTCCTCGATCAGCGCGTCGAGCACGCCCCAGGTGAAGGCCCCGTGCGCGCCACCCCCCTGAAGCGCTAGCGCCACCGTCTTCTCCGCCCGCGGCCCGGCCATCACGCGGGTCGTGGCCGAGGCATGCGCGGGCATGTCTTGGTCGGGCAAGACTTGGTCGGGCAGGACATCAGGGAGCGAATCGATCGACGGCTCCCGGTGCGGATCGAGCATGGTGATCTCCGAACGCTGATGCTGCACCGCAATATGGGATGCCGAAAGGTCACAAACATCCGGCAATGGGCGCGGTTCCCTGTGCGGCACGCAGTCCTGCCCCTCGCCCGACCCCGGGACCGACCCGAAACCTCGACATCTCGGCCCGGATGGGACATGGGAGAAGCCGAATACGATCAGCGCGCCCTTCGCTTCGTCCGGCCCCCGGCGACGCGGTGGGCTTGACGCCCGCCCGCCGTCATCTCAGCTAAACGATCGAGGGCGTAGTGATTGCGGCATCGGAACGCCGCCACCCGGCCCGGACCCGCCCGGTCGATGGCATCCGGTCGCCGGTGGACGTTCCTCGGAGCGCAGAGTCAACGATGGACAGCATGGACGCGACCCCCGCCAACCCGATCCGCGGCACCGGTCCCGAGATCGCGGGCCCGAGCCCCCGCCACCGCACGGTCGGGGTCACCATCGGCTCCGGCGAGGGCGCCGTGACGGTCGGCGGCGGTGCGCCGATCGTCGTCCAGTCGATGACTAACACCGACACTGCCGACATCGACGGAACGGTGGCACAGGTGGCCCAGCTCTCCCGGGCCGGCTCCGAACTCGTTCGCATCACCGTCGACCGCGACGAGGCGGCGGCCGCCGTGCCCAAGATCCGCGAGCGGCTCGACCGCATCGGTGTGCACGTGCCGCTGGTGGGCGACTTCCACTACATCGGCCACAAGCTCCTCTCCGACCATCCGGCCTGCGCCGAGGCGCTGGCCAAGTACCGGATCAACCCGGGCAATGTCGGCTTCAAGGAGAAGAAGGACACGCAGTTCTCGACCATCATCGAGCAGGCGATTCGCTACGGGAAGACCGTGCGCATCGGCGCGAACTGGGGCTCGCTCGACGAATCGCTCCTCACCCACCTGATGGACGAGAACGCCCGTTCGGCCCGGCCCATCGACGCCCGCGCGGTGATGCGCGAGGCCATGGTGCAGTCGGCCCTCTCCTCGGCCGAGCGCGCCGTGGAACTCGGCCTGCCCAAGGACCGGATCATCCTCTCGGCCAAGGTCTCGGCGGTGCAGGACCTCATCGCGGTCTACCGCGAGGTGGCGCGCCGCTCGGACTTCGCGATCCATCTCGGGCTGACCGAGGCGGGCATGGGCTCGAAGGGCTTGGTCGCGGCCTCGGCGGCGATCGGCGTGCTGCTGCAGGAAGGCATTGGCGACACCATCCGCTACTCGTTGACCCCGGAGCCGGGCGGCGACCGCACCGTGGAGGTCAAGGCGAGCCAGGAACTCCTGCAGACCATGGGGTTCCGGACCTTCGTGCCCCTCGTCGCGGCCTGCCCGGGCTGCGGCCGCACCACCTCGACCACGTTCCAGGAACTCGCCCGCGACATCCAGAACTGGATCGTCAACTCCATGCCGGAGTGGAAGAAGGCGTATCCCGGCGTCGAGGGCCTCAACGTGGCGGTGATGGGCTGCATCGTGAACGGACCCGGCGAATCCAAGCACGCCGATATCGGCATCTCGCTCCCGGGCACCGGCGAGACCCCCACCGCCCCGGTCTTCATCGACGGCAAGAAGGCCATGACCCTGCGCGGGCCGACCCTCGCCAAGGACTTCGAGACCGTGGTGACGGACTACATCGAGCGCCGCTTCGGCGCGGGCACCCGCACCGCGGCCGAGTAACACCGAGGCGCACGACGTGTGATCGCGAACGGCGGCTCCCGTGCGGGTTGCCGTTCTCGCATGCTGCGCCGCATGATAGCGTGAACGCAACCGTCCCCCGCCGCCCGACACCGTCGGGACCGGCCCCGGCGTTCCCGCACGCGGTCTGACACCGCGCCCGCGAGACGTTGGGCTCGCCACGAGCCTCGATCGAGCCGTATGACGCAATCCGCCACTTCGAGCGCGCCCGCCGCCAAGCCCGAGGGCGCCGTCACGCCCCCTCCGGCCGCAGACGGCGAGACCGCCCGCGCCCACGCGCCCGCAAGCCTCTGGACCCTCGTCCTCGGCTCCATCGGCGTGGTCTACGGCGATATCGGGACGAGCCCGCTCTATGCCTTCCGCGAGGCCCTGGTTTCGGCCCGCGCCGACGGCATCCTGCTGCGCGAGGAGGTGCTCGGCGTCGCCTCGCTGATCCTCTGGGCGCTCGTCCTCATCGTCACCATCAAGTACGTCGTCATCCTGATGCGGATGGACAACAACGGCGAGGGCGGCATCCTCTCGCTGATGGCGCTGGCCCGCACGGCGCTCGGCGGCTCGCGCGTGGTCTTCATGTTCGGCCTGCTCGGCGCCTCGCTGTTCTACGGCGACGCCATCATCACGCCCGCGATCTCGGTGCTCTCGGCGGTGGAGGGGTTGAAGCTCGTCACCCCCGCCTTCGATTCCTACGTGCTGCCGATCACCATCGCGATCATCGTGCCGCTGTTCCTGATCCAGGTGCGGGGCACGAGCAAGGTGGCGTCGTTCTTCGGACCGATCATGGCGGTCTGGTTCGCCACGATGGCGCTGGCCGCCCTGCCCCACATCTACGCCACGCCGGACGTGTTCTGGGCCATGAACCCCTACTACGCCGTCCATTATCTCCTCGGGCACGGCACGGGGGCCCTGGTGGCGCTGGGCGCGGTGTTCCTGGCGGTGACCGGCGCCGAGGCGCTGTTCGCCGATCTCGGGCATTTCGGGCGCCGGCCGATCCAGATCGCCTGGCTCTGCCTCGCAGGCCCCTGCCTCGTCCTGAATTACTTCGGGCAGGCCGCCCTCGTGCTGGCGAAACCCGATACCAGCGACCCGTTCTTCCAGCTCGTGCCCGAATGGGGCCTGCTGCCAATGGTGCTGCTCGCCACCGCCGCCACCGTCACGGCGAGCCAGGCCGTCATCACCGGCGCCTTCTCGCTCTCGCGCCAGGCGATCCAGCTCGGCCTGCTGCCGCGCCTGGAGATCCGCCACACCTCGGAGTCGCATTCGGGGCAGATCTACCTGCCGCAGATCAACGCGCTGCTCATGGTGGGCGTGGTGATCCTCGCGGTGCTGTTCCGCTCGTCCGCCGCCCTGGCCTCGGCCTACGGCATCGCCGTGACGGGCACGATGCTGATCACCGCGAGCCTCGCCTTCCTCGTCTTGTGGAAGACCTGGAAATGGTCGCCCTGGGCCGCCGGCCTCGCGATCCTGCCCTTCGCGGCCGTCGAGTTCCTGTTCCTGCTGTCGAACATGCTCAAGGTTCTGGAGGGCGGCTACGTGCCCCTGCTGTTCGCGGGCGCCCTCGTCGTCATGATGTGGACCTGGGTGCGGGGCGTCGGCATCCTCATCAACAAGACCCGCAAGACGGACGTGCCGCTCACCGAACTCGTCGGCATGCTGGAAAAGAGCCCGCCACACCACGTGCGCGGCACGGCGGTGTTCCTGACGAGCGACCCCTACATCGCGCCGGCCGCCCTGCTGCACAACTTGAAGCACAACAAGGTGCTGCACGAGAAAAACGTGGTGCTCACCGTCGAGACGGTGGACACGCCCCGCGCCGCCGAAGCCGACCGCATCCACATCGAGCCCATCGGCCCGCACTTCCACAAGGTGGTGATGAAGTTCGGCTACATGGAAACGCCGAACATTCCCCGGACCCTGACGCTGCTGCGCAAGCAGGGCTTCAAGTTCGACATCATGGCGACGTCGTTCTTCCTGTCGCGTCGCTCGATCCGCCCCGCCGCGCATTCGAGCATGCCGCTCTGGCAGGACCGGATCTTCATCACACTAGCCAAGAACGCCAACGACGCCACGGACTTCTTCCAGATTCCGACCGGCCGCGTAGTGGAAGTGGGCACGCAGGTCACCGTCTAGGGACACGCCACGCGCTCGTTTCGGAGCGGCAACGGTGCGCGTGACGTCCCGATACCCCGTTACGGCCGCGGCAGGTTGAGGACCGGCGGAGGCGGCGGCTCCGGGGCCAGGGCCGCAGGGGTCAGGGCTTGGCGATTCTGGGCCACGCGATCCCGAGCCACATGAACCTTGGCAGCTTGGATCTTGGGAGACTGGACCTTGCTGGCGGAGGGCTTCTGCGCGGTGGAGGCCTGTTCGATCCGGGCCGGTGCCGCTTGGGGGACGGGCGCTTCGGCGATCGCAGCCGGGGTCGGCGCGACGGGGTCGGGCACCAGCAGCGTCGTGGGTGCCGGCGTCACCGGCATCGCGGGTGGCTCGGCTGAGGCGAAGGCCAGGGCGACCGGCGGCGCGGCCTGCTGCACGGCGCCGGGTTTGCGCTTCTCGTAGAAGGCGTTGCCACCGGCCACCGCGACGTAGTGCATGTTGTTGTAGGGGAAGCGCAGGCCGGCGGTGTGGAAGTACATGGCCCGGCCGACCTTCGGATGGCGCTGGCCGTCGAGGACGGCGTCAGTGACCTCGGCGACCTTCTGGAGGTCCCGTGGCTCCATCTTCTTCGTCAGCACGCCCGGCGCGAATTGCCGGGGCTGCCCGACCACGGCGCAGATGCCGCCGTTCGGAAAGGCCGCGGCCTCAAGCCGGTTCATCACCACGGTGCCCACCGCCAGCAGGCCCTCGGCGTCGCTGCGGTTCGACTCGAAATACATCGCCCGGCCGAGACAGTCGCGCTCCTCGTCCGTGGCGGCGACCGGCTTCACCGCAAGGGTCGCGCTCGTCCCCATGGGCGTCGGCGCGTAGGTGTTGCACCCGCCGAGACCCGGAATCGCCAGGATGAGGCTCAGGACGGGCAGCGTCGTCGCCGATCGGAATTCCCGCATGCCGTCCCGCCCGCTCCCTCAAGCTTGTGCTTAAGGATTGACCGGCAAATGGGTTCGTTTTCGGGCAGCCGGACATCTTCGGACACAGTCCGGATCAGGCCTCGCGGTCGTAACGGAAGGCGTCCGGCACCCGGGGCATGCCGATATGGTCGTAGAAGGTGATCGCGTCGGGGGCGGCCGTGAGCAGCAGCGAGGCCTGGGGGCCGACCGCCGCGCGGGTGGCACTGATGAGGCCCTGGCCGATCTTGAGACCTTGCGCGGAGCGGCACACCGCGAGGTCCGAGAGGTAGGCGCAGAAGGTGAAGTCCGTGAGCGTGCGCGCAACCCCTACCAGCGCGCCGTCGCGGCGGGCGGTGACGACGAGGTCCGCCCGCTCCAGCATCAGCGCGAGGCGGGCCAGGTCGTCGGCGGGTCGGCGTGGGGCGAGGCCCGATTCGACGAGGACGCGGCGGAACTCCGCCGCATCGAGGTCGGGCTCGATCCCGTAGACGACCGCGACGTCTGGACTCTCGGACATCCTCAGACCGTCAGCGTGCCGTGGCAATGCTTGTACTTCTTGCCCGAGCCGCACGGGCACGGCTCGTTGCGCCCGACCCGGCCCCAGGTCGCGGCATCCTGGGGGTCGCGCTCCAGGACGGCGGTATCGGCGGACATCTCGCGGGCGGCGTAGCCGTAGGCGGGGCCGGCCCCGCCGTCGCTGCCGGTCCCGATCCGATCCATCTCGTTCTCGCCCGTGACGGGATCGAGGTGCTGGGCGAACATCGGCGGGAGTCCGGGTTGGGCGAAGGGGTTGTCCGCCCCGTCCGCCGGCGGCTCGTCGTACATGATCTCGATGCGCGAGAGCTGCTGCGTCACCTGCTCGCGCAGGTTGGAGACGAGGCCGTTGAAGAGGTCGAAGGCCTCCGACTTGTACTCGTTGAGGGGATCGCGCTGGGCGACGCCGCGCCAGCCCACCACTTGGCGCAGGTGGTCGAGGGTGACGAGGTGCTCGCGCCAGAGGTGGTCGAGGGTCTGCAGGAGGACCTGCTTCTCGACATAGGTCATCACCTCGGGCGTGTTCTTCTCGGTCCGGACGCCGTAGGCCTCGTCGGCGGCCTGGCGCAGGCGGTCGCGCATCTCCTCGTCGGCGATGCCCTCCTCCTTGGCCCAGTCCTCCACCGGCACGTCGAGGTTGAGCACGGTCTGGACCCGCTCGCGCAGGCCCTCGATGTCCCACTGCTCGGCATAGGCGTTCTCGGGCACGTGCACGGCCACGAGATCGTCGACGACGCCGTGGCGCATCTCGTCCACGGTCTCGCGCACGCTCTCCTGGCCCATGAAGTCGCGGCGCTGCTCGAACACGACCTTGCGCTGGTCGTTCATGACGTTGTCGTATTTCAGCACGTTCTTGCGCATGTCGAAGTTGCGCGCCTCGACCTTCTGCTGCGCCTTCTCGATGGCCTTGTTGATCCAGGGGTGGATGATCGCCTCGCCCTGCTCCAGGCCGAGCCGGGTCAGCATGCCGTCCATGCGGTCGGACCCGAAGATCCGCATCAGGTCGTCCTGCAGCGAGAGGTAGAACTTCGAGCGACCGGGATCGCCCTGGCGGCCGGAGCGGCCGCGCAGCTGGTTGTCGATGCGGCGCGACTCGTGGCGCTCGGTGCCGATGATGTAGAGGCCGCCCGGCAGGGCCTTCTTGCGGCCCGCCTCCGGGTCGGCCGGCTCGCCGGAGGCCAGGACCTTGGCCCGGTTCTCCTCGATCTCGGCCTTGATCGCCGCGATGGCGGCCTCGCGCTCGAGGCCCTCGGGCACGCCCGAGAGTTCCTTCTCGACGCGCATCTCGACGTTGCCGCCGAGCTTGATGTCGGTGCCGCGCCCGGCCATGTTCGTCGCGATGGTGATCGCGCCGGGCACGCCGGCTTCCGCCACGATATAGGCCTCCTGCTCGTGGAAGCGGGCGTTGAGCACGGCGAAGCGCTTCGTCACCCGGCCCTCGCGGGCGGCGGCGTAGACGTCGGTGAGGGCGTTGGGGTCCGAATAGTCGAGTTGGCGGAACCCGGCCTTCACCAGCATTTCGGCCAGGTGCTGCGACTTCTCGATGGAGCCGGTGCCGACGAGGATCGGCTGGTGGCGGGCATGCGCCTTCTCGAGTTCCGCGATGATGCCGGAGTATTTCTCGTCCACCGTCCGGTAGACCTCGTCGTCCTCGTCGACGCGCTCGACCTCCTTGTTGGTCGGGATGTCGACGACTTCGAGCTTGTAGATCTCGGCGAACTCGTCGGCTTCCGTCGAGGCCGTGCCGGTCATGCCGGCGAGCTTGGAGTAGAGGCGGAAGTAGTTCTGGAAGGTGATCGAGGCCAGCGTCTGGTTCTCGGGCTGGATCGTCACCCGCTCCTTGGCCTCCAGCGCCTGGTGCAGGCCTTCGGAGTAGCGCCGGCCCTGCATCATGCGGCCGGTGAACTCGTCGATGATCACCACCTCGTCGTTCTTGACGATGTAGTCCTTGTCCAGGGTGAACAGGGTGTGGGCGCGCAGGGCCAGGTTCGTGTGGTGGACCAGGGAGACGTTGTGCGCGTCGTAGAGGTCACCCTCCTTCAGCAGGTCCGCTCCGCGTAAAAGGTCCTCGACGAACTCGTTGCCGCTCTCGGTGAGCGAGACCGTGCGCTGCTTCTCGTCGAGGTCGTAATGCTCGCGCTCGAGATGCGGCATCAGGGCGTCGACGGAGACGTAGAGTTCCGAGCGGTCGTCCACCGGACCGGAGATGATCAGCGGGGTGCGCGCCTCGTCGATGAGGATCGAATCGACTTCGTCGACGATCGCGTAGTTGTGGCCCCGCTGCGAGAGCTGGGACAGCTCGTACTTCATGTTGTCGCGCAGATAATCGAAGCCGAACTCGTTGTTCGTGCCGTAGGTGATGTCGCTGGCGTAGGCCTCCTTGCGCTGCTCGTCGTCGAGCCCGTGCACGATGGTGCCCACCGACAGCCCGAGGAAGCGGTAGACCCGGCCCATCCATTCCGCGTCGCGGGCGGCGAGATAGTCGTTGACCGTGACCACGTGGACGCCGAGGCCCGAGAGGGCGTTGAGGTAGACCGGCAGGGTGGCCACCAGGGTCTTGCCCTCGCCGGTGCGCATCTCGGCGATGCCGCTCTCGTGCAGCACCATGCCGCCGATGAGCTGCACGTCGAAGTGGCGCTGCCCGAGCACGCGCTTGGCCGCCTCGCGGACCGTGGCGAAGGCGGGCACCAGGATGTCGTCGAGGCTCTTTCCGGCGGCGAGTTCGGCCTTCAGCATGTCGGTGCGGGCGCGCAGCTGATCGTCCGAGAGCGCGGCGATCTGCGGCTCCAGGGCGTTGATCTCGGCTACACGGGGACGATAGCCCTTCACGCGCCGGTCGTTGGACGAGCCGAAAATCTTTTTGGCGAGGGCACCGAGCATCGTGAACCTACGGTCGATCGAATAAGTCTGAAGGCGAATGTTGGCCGGGCTTATAGAGGTAAATATGGACCGGCGCATCCGAAAGAGCCGGCCCGCGTCATCGCCCGGACGAGGGGCGAGGCCGGGTCGGCCCATGGCATGCAGATGTGGCAAATCCGCCCCGCGCGCCAGAGTGCAGCGAGGGTGTTCGCCCCGACAAACGCAGGAGGCGTTCGTTTCGATCCGGGCCTCCGCCCGAGCTTAAGGCCGCCGCGCTACGGCAGGCCTGCGCCGGGCTGGATCACGCGCTCAGTTGATGAGGCAGAAGCCCGCGCCGGTGCCGACCACACGGCTGCTGGCGCACCAGGGCTCGGCGGCCCGGACCTCACGCACCACCGGTGCGGTCACGGGCAGGACCGGACGCAGGCCGGGATCCTGAGGGCCGCTACCGGGTTGAGCGGCAGCCGTCCCGATGGCGCCCGTGGTGACCACCGCGACGGTGCCCACGCGGGCGCTCCGGGCCCCTAGGCGGACACCCCGCCCGCGTGCCTCGGCGTCGTCCGCCGCGCCGAGCGCTAGGATGAGCAGGGTCGCACCGATGACCTGTCCGCTCCGCATCGTCGTCTCCCGTCACGCGTTACCATCTCGGCCGATCGCACGCCGAGCGTAGGCAGAGACGCCTTAACGGGGCCTCTCGCGAACGCATCGCAATCGCGGGAATTCGATCCCCGGGTGCCGTGGCCACGCTTGCCATCGGACCCTGCCATCGGACCTTGCCTTCGGACCTCGCCCGCGCCACCTGATGTCGCGGCCAGAATCGCGCGGCCTTGCGCCGCCCTCCCCTCTCGACCGCCCCACGCGATCCATTTCGGCCGGAAGAGCCGGGACGCGGGCGGCGCCCCCAAGGACGCCTCGATGACGATGATCAAGTCTCTCTCGCGCTCGGGCCTGTTGCGCTCGAGCCTCCTGCGCACGGGCCTTCTGCGCACGGGCGCGGTGGCTCTGGCGCTGAGCCTGCCCCTGGCCTCGGCGCGAGCGCAGGCCCCCGCCGCGACGCCGGCCGCCGCACCGGTGGCGCCCGAGACCGTGGTCGCGAAGGTGAACGGGGCGGCAATCACCGCCGGCGACCTCGCCATCGCCTCCGAGGACCCGGCCCTGTCGCTGCCGGGCGTCGACGACGCGCAGAAGAAGACGCTCCTCGTCGACTACATGATCGACCTCAAGGTCGGGTCCCAGGCCGCGGAAGCCGCCAAGATCGGCGATTCGCCCGACTTCCAGCGCAAGCTCGCCTACTTCAAGGACAAGCTCCTCCTCGACGAGTACCTGGAGCGCGAGGCCAAGAAGGCCGCGACGCCGGAGGCGGCCAAAGCCCTCTACGACCAGACCGTCAAGGCGATGAAGCCGGAAGAGGAGGTCCACGCCCGCCACATCCTCGTGGAGAGCGAGGACGAGGCCAAGAAGATCGCCGCGCGCATCAAGGCGGGCGAGGATTTCGCCAAGGTGGCGGGGGAGGTCTCGAAGGATCCGGGCTCCAAGACCGAGGGCGGCGATCTCGGCTGGTTCACCAAGGAGCGCATGGTCGCGCCCTTCGCCGAGGCCGCCTTCAAGATGAATCCCGGGCAGGTCTCCGACCCGATCAAGACCCAGTTCGGCTGGCACGTGATCAAGCTCGAGGAGAAGCGCACCAAGCCGGTGCCGACCTTCGCCGAAATGAAGGAGCAGGTGGACCAGTACATCACCCGCAAGTCGCAGCAGGACCTGATCCTGAAGCTGCGCGAGGGCGCCAAGATCGAGCGCACGGCCGCCGCACCCGCCGTGGCGCCGGCACCGCCGAAGACCCCCTGAGACATGGCTCCCTGAGGACAACCGCCTGGGGCAGTCCTCTTCGCGGCCCTTACGCCACCCGACGCAGGGGCCGGGGAGCGGGTTCGCTGCGTCCCCGCCCGTTGTGCTTGGCCCGATAGAGCGCCGCATCGGCCCGTCGGATCAAGGCGTCGAGAGTCCGGCCCGCATCGGCCCGGGTGCCCCGGCCGTCGGTGCTGGCGAGGCCGATGCTGACGCTCACCGAGAGCTGGGGCAGTTCCGGCACGGCGATTCGCGCCACGGCGCGTCGCAGGAATTCCGCCTGGACGAGGGCTTCGTCCGGGGTCAGTCCCCTGAGCAGGCAGGCGAATTCCTCACCCCCCATCCGGCCGAAGAGCGCGTGTTCCGGCAACAGGGCCGACACCGTGTGGCAAAACCCGACGAGGACGCCGTCGCCCACCGCGTGGCCGTGCATGTCGTTGACGCGCTTGAAGTAATCGAGATCGAACAGAAGCAGGGTGATGCCGGATTCCCGCCGCGCCGAACTCGTCTCGGACGGTGAGGTCCCGGCCCAGGCGGCTTCGGACAAAGCGGACTCGGACAACATGGCTTCCGACAAGGCAATTTCCGCCCGCGCCACGAAGGCCCGGCGGCTGAGGATGCCGGTGAGCGCGTCGGTATCGGCGGCCAGCCGCTGGAGAAGCTCCGCGCGCTCCTTGGTCAGCGACATGAACACGAAGGCGATGGCCAGGGTGAACAGCATGCCGATCAGGCAGAGGATCGTCAGCCAGGGCGATTGCAGCGGCTGCGGCCCGGTCTGCGGCGGGGCGATGACGGCGAGCGGCACGCGAACCCAGTAGGCGAGCGTGTAGAGCATCAGAAGGACGATCCCGGGATAGCGCGACACCAGGGGTTCGGCCCGCGCGCGCCAGATCTCCCGCGCCGCCAGGAAGCAGAATCCGCCGGCGAGGCTCGAGGCGAGCATGACGCGGGCGGGGAGCGACGTATAGAAAGCCGGGATCAGGCATCCGGCGCCCCAGAGCGCGACCGCACCCGCGATGGGGAGGAGGCGCGGCGCCCGCCCCTCGAAGGCGCGAATTCCGGTCCAGATCAGGCCGTAGGCGGCGATCATCACCCCGTTGGCGACGCCGATCGAGATCCAATCCGGAATGAGGCCCCGCAGAGCCAGCAGGGCCGAGGCCAGCGCGCCGGTGAGATGGGCGACGCCCCAGATCGCCAGGGCGTGCACGTGGCGCGTCTGGCTCCAAGACAGCAGGAACAGGCTCCCGACCATGAAGGTCAGGATCACCGTCACCAGCAGCAGGGTCGGGGCATCGAGCAGCATCGGTCGGTCTCACCGCCCCTTTCGGTGATCGAGGGCCGGCCACGCCGCCCGGGCCGGAAGCCCGGCCGATATGCGCGACTCTACACCATCGATGTTACTCAGAGTTGGACGTCCGCCATGCGGCGATCACGTTTCGGGCAAGGCGCTCTCACGGTTCCGCCTTGCGCGGGCCCGCGTCGAGCGGGGTGATGCGCAGGGCGGTGATCCGGTTGCGGGCCTTGCGCAGCACCTGGAAGCGGAAGCCGTGGAAGTTGAAGGCGGTCCCGGTGTCGGGGATGGCCCGGGCCTCGTGAATGACGAGACCCGCGATGGTGGTGGCCTCGTCGTCCGGCAGGTCCCAGTCCATGGCGCGGTTGAGGTCGCGGATCGGCACGCTGCCGTCGGCGTTCACCGAGCCGTCGCCCTGGGGCCGGACGCCCGAGACCGTGACGTCGTGCTCGTCGGCGATGTCGCCGACGATCTCCTCGAGGATGTCCTCGAGGGTCACGAGACCCATCACCTCGCCGTACTCGTCGACCACGAGGGAGAAGTGGGTCTTCTTGGTGAGGAAGGCCTTGAGCTGGTCGCGCAGGGAGGTGGTGTCCGGCACGAACCAGGTCTCCAGGGCCAGGGCCTCGACCTTGAGGCCCGAGGCGTCGCCGCCCGCGGCATCGAGCGCCCGCAGCAGGTCCTTGGCGTGCAGCACGCCGACGATGTTCTCGGAGGTGCCGCGCCAGAGCGGCATGCGCGTGTAGGGCGAGGCCAGCACCGCGCGCACGATCTCCTCCGAGGGCAGGTCGGCGTCGATGGTGCGCATCTTGGTGCGGTGGACCATCACCTCCGAGACGGTCAGCTCGGACAGGTCGAGGAGGCCGCCGAGCATGTCGCGCTCGGCCTTGGCGACGCCGCCCTCCCGGTGCAGCAGCGCCACCTGGCCGCGGATCTCGTCGCTGGCCGAGAGGATGGTCTGGCGCTCGCCGATCCGGATGCCGAAGGGCCGGAGCATCCCGCGCACCAGGGCCTCGATCGCCAGCGCGGCCGGCCCGAGCAGCGCCACCGCGAAGGCCACCGGCCGGGCCAGGGCGAGGGCGGCCCGGTCCGGCTTGTTGATCGCCAGCGTCTTCGGCAGCACCTCGGCGAAGATGATGACGAGGACCGACATCACCCCGGTGGCGTAGAGCACGCCACTCTTGCCGAAGAGGGTGGTGAGCACGCTCGTGGTGAAGGCGGACGCACCGATGGCCACGATGTTGTAGCCGATCAGCATGGCGCCGATGAAGCGCTCGCGGCGTGCCAGAATCGCGTTGACGAGGCGGGCACGGACATCGCCCGCGTTCTCCAGGGCGAGCATCCGGGCGCGCGAGGCCGCCGTGAAGGCCGTCTCGGCGCCCGCGAAGAAGGCCGAGAGCAGGAGCGAGATCGCCACGATGCTCGCGGCCAGCCAGAGGTCGGTGTGGGGTTCCATGCGTGCCGGTGCCGGAAGTCGTTTTGGCCAGTGGGACGTTCAGCTTACCACGAGGCGGGGCGGCGGGTTCACGCCGGCCGAAGCCGGCTCAGGCCCCTGCGATCAGTTCCTTGATGCGTCCGGCCAGCGCCTCCATCACGAAGGGCTTCGTCAGCACCTGCATGCCGGGTTCGAGGTAGCCGTTGCCCAGCACCGCGTTCTCGGCGTAGCCCGTGATGAACAGCACCCTCAGGCCGGGGCGGACGAGGCGGCCGGCATCGGCCATCTGACGGCCGTTCATCCCGCCGGGCAGGCCCACGTCGGTGACGAGGAGATCGAGACGCACGTCCGATTCCAGCACCTTGAGGCCTGCGGCCCCGTCCGCCGCCTCGATGGCGGTGTAGCCGAGGTCCTCCAGAACCTCGGTCACCAGCATGCGCACGGTCGGCTCGTCGTCGACGATGAGCACGGTCTGGCCCTGTTCGGCGCGGGGCGCGTGCGCGAGGTCCGCATGCCCCTCGCGCTCCTCCGCCGGCCCGTAATGGCGCGGCAGGTAGAGGCAGATCGTCGTCCCCTGGCCGACCTCCGAGTAGATCCGGACCTGGCCGCCGGACTGGCGGGCGAAGCCGTAGATCATCGAGAGACCGAGCCCGGTGCCCTCGCCGATGGGTTTGGTGGTGAAGAACGGGTCGAAGGCGCGGGCGATCACCTCCGGGGTCATGCCGGTGCCGGTATCTGTGACGCAGAGGGAGAGGTACTGGCCGGGTTCGAGGTCGCGCTCGCGGGCGGCGCGGACGTCGAGCCACTTGTTGGCGGTCTCGATCGTGATGCGCCCCCCCTCAGGCATGGCATCGCGCGCATTGATGCAGAGATTGAGCAGCGCGTTCTCGAGTTGGTTCGGATCGACCAGGGCGGGCCAGAGCCCGGCGGCCCCCACCACCTCGATGGTGATCGCGGGGCCGACCGTGCGCCGCACCAGTTCCTCCATGCCGGCGATCAGGCCGTTCACGTGGGTCGGCTTCGGGTCGAGGGTCTGGCGCCTTGAGAAGGCGAGCAGGCGATGGGTCAGGGCGGCGGCGCGCTTGGCCGCGCCCTGCGCCGCGTTGATGTAGCGGTCGAGGTCGGTGAGCCGTCCCTGCGCCATCCGGGTCTGGAGCAGTTCGAGGCTGCCCGAGATGCCCGTGAGCAGATTGTTGAAGTCGTGGGCGAGGCCGCCGGTGAGCTGGCCCACCGCCTCCATCTTCTGCGCCTGACGCAGGGCATCCTCGGTGCGGCGCTGCTCGGTGATGTCGCGCCCGATGATGGTGAAGATCTCGCCGTCGGGTACGGCCGTCCACATCACGATGCGCTGGCCGCTGTCCTTCGTGAACAACCGGTCGACGAACCCGGTCACGGTCTCGCCCTGCGCCAGGCGCCGGACCACGTCCGCGGTCTCGGCGTGATCCGCCGGGTCGATCAGCGTGGCGAAGGGCCGGCCGAGGAGGGCGTCCTCGTCCCAGCCGAGGGTGCGCGTCCAGGCCGGGTTGATGGCCTTCAGGTAGCCGTCGAGCCCGGCGGTGCCCATCAGGTCGGTGGTGGTCTCCCAGATGCGGTCGCGCTCGCGGGTGCGGCGCTCGACCTGCCGCTCCAGGCTGGCATTGAGGCGCGCGAGTTCGGCGGCCGCCGCCCGGCGGTCCTCGATGTCGGTGTTGGTGCCGACCCAGCGCAGGACTGCGCCGTCCCCGGCCCGGATCGGCTCAGCCCGCGCGAGGAACCAGCGGTAGGCCCCATCGCCGCGCCGAATGCGGAACTCGGCCTCGTAGGGGTGGCCCTCCGCCAGGGCCGCGCCCCAGGTCCGGATCACCGCCGCGCGGTCGTCAGGATGGACGAGGGTGGCCCAGCCCGGGCCGTCGAGGGTGCCCCGGGCCGTTCCGCTATAGGCATAGACCTGGTCGTTGAACCAATCGAGTTCGCCCGTGGCCGAGGCCGCCCAGACGTGGTTGGGAATCGCTTGCGCGAAGGCGTGGAACTGCGCGTCGCTGGCGCGGCGCGCGGCGGTGGCGCGGACCCGCTCGGTGGCCGCGCGCACGCGCTCGGCGACGTTGCGCATGAAGGCGAGCTCGTCCGGGGACCAGGGCCGCGCGGTCGCGTGATTGAGGTAGAGGAGCGCGACGAAGCCGCCATGCTCGGTGAGCGGCATGTTGACGAACGCGTGCGCGCTGAGCGCCTTCAGGGCCTCGACGCCGGACGTGGTGCGCGGATCCTCCTCGGCATCGACGCAAACCACGGTCTCGCCGCGCTTCAGGTCCTCGATGTACGAGCCGTAATCGCGAAAATGCAGGGTGCCGGCCAGACTCTTGATGCCCGGAGCGTTCCAGTCGCGCTCGATCAGGATCGTCTCGGCCACGGGATCGATGGTGCCGTAGCCGGCCCGGCTGACGCCGAGCGTCGTGCCGAGGATCTCGGAGGCCGTGAAGGCGATCTCGGCGGTGTCGTCGAGGTCGCGCAGGCGGTCGCCGAGTTCGGCGACCGCGATCCGGCGGGCCTCGGCGGCGCGGCGCTCGTCCATGTCCATGGCCAGGACGAAGAAGCCCTCCACCGCTCCGGCCTCGTTCCGGCGCGGGATGTACTGGATGGCGCAGGCCCGGCGCCGGCCGTCGCGGTCGGGCAGGAACCCGTCGACGGTGATCGCCTCGCCGGCGAGCGCCCGGTCCATGGACGGCCGGCGCTCCTCGAAGGCGTCGGGGCCGAGCACCGCGCGCACGTGGAGGCCGGTCAGCGCCGCGCTGTCGCGCCCGAACCAGGTCTCGTAGTGGCGGTTGTTGAACCGGTAGCGATAGTCCCGGTCGATATAGGCGACCAGCACCGGCAACGCGTCGGTGATCAGGCGCAGTTCCGCCTCGCGCTGCCCCGCCGGAGTCTCGCGCAGGCGCGCGACCTCGGCCTCCAGCGCGGCAACCCGATCGCGCAGGGTCTCGATCTCGGATGGGTTCACGGGTGTCTTCGATCCAGAAGAGGCCGCCGGCCGGCAGCGCTCATGGGGCGCTCAATTCGTCGTTCAGGAAGGCGCGCACCTCGGCCCGGTCGATGCCGGGAGCGATGAAGCTCTGGCCGATACCTCTGGCCAGGATGAAGGTGAGCGCCCCGTCTCGGACCTTCTTGTCCTGAGACATCGCCTCCACCAGAGCGTCGGCGTCGCCGCAGCCGCCGGGCACCGCCTGGAGCCGGGTCGGCAGACCGGCGAGCGCGAGGTGGTTGGCGACGCGTCCCGCATCCTGGCCCGGGCACAGGCCGAGGCGGGCGGAGAACCGGAAGGCCAGCGCGAGCCCGATCGCCACCGCCTCGCCGTGGACGAGGCGGGCGGATTCGTAGTGCGTCAGGCGCTCCAGGGCATGGGCGAAGGTGTGGCCGAGGTTGAGCAGGGCGCGCTCGCCGTCCTCGCGCTCGTCGCGCACCACCACGCCGGCCTTGGCGCGGCAGCAGATCGCCACCGCCTCGTCGCGCTCGTGGCCGCCCGCGAAGATGCCCGCCCAGTGCGCCTCGCACCAGTCGAAGAAGGCGGCGTCGTTGATGAGGCCGTACTTCGCCACCTCGGCGTAGCCCGCGCGCATCTCGCGCTCCGACAGCGTGTCGAGGGCCCCCGTATCGGCGAGCACAAGCCGGGGCTGGTGGAAGGCACCGATGAGGTTCTTGCCGTGGGGCGAGTTGATCCCGGTCTTGCCGCCGACCGAGGAATCGACCTGGGCGAGGAGGGAGGTCGGCGCCTGCACGAAGCGTACGCCGCGCCGCAGGGTGGCGGCGGCGAAACCCGCGAGATCGCCGACGACGCCTCCGCCGAGCGCCACCACGAGGTCGTTGCGCTCGACCTTGTGGGCGAGGAGCCCGTCGCAGACCTGCGCGTAGGTGGCGTACGCCTTCGAGGCCTCGCCCGGCGCGACCGTGACGAGGCCCGAGCGCAGGCCCGCCGATTCCAGGCTCGCGCGCAGGCGGTCGCCATAGAGGGCGGCGACGTTGGTGTCGGAGACGATGACGGCGGCCTTCGCCTGCAGGGCGGCGACGTGCCGGCCCGCCTCGTCGAGGAGGCCGCGTCCGATCAGGATGTCGTAGGCGCGGCCCTGGTCGAGTGGCACGGACACGGTGAGGCGGTCGGTCACTGGGCGGCGATCCCCGGCTGCATGGGTCCGGCTTGTCCGGGTCGGTTGAGGTAGAGGTCGAGGGCTTCCATCACGTCCTGGACCACCCGGTCATGCGCCACGTCGCGGGAGATCACCTCGACGTCGGCGGCGGCGTAGACGGGGTGGCGCACGGCCATGAGCCGGCGCAGGGTCTCCTCCGGGTCCTCGGTCTGGAGCAGCGGGCGCCCGCCGCGCTTGCGCACCCGGCGCATCAGCACGTCGAGCTCGGCTTTCAGCCAGATCGAGACGCCGCCCTCGGCGATGCGCGCGCGGGTGGTCTCGCGCATGAAGGCGCCTCCGCCGGTGGCGAGCACCAGGGGGCCCTCGCGCATCAGCCGGGCGATGACCCGCTCCTCGCCGTCGCGAAAACTCGGCTCGCCGTAGATCGCGAAGATGTCGGGGATCGTGAGCTTGGCCGCCGTCTCGATCTCGTTGTCGGCATCCTTGAACATCAGTCCGAGGCGCGTGGCGAGCCGCCGGCCGACCGTGCTCTTGCCCGCACCCATCAGACCGACGAGCACGATCGAGCGGTGGCCGAGGGCACGGCGCAGGCGCAGTTCGATCGGCGGTTCGCTCGGGAGCGGGTCACCGCCCTGGGGTGGGTCGCCGCCCGGAGGTGGGACTTGGGTCATCACGGACATCTGCACATGGTCGGCCGGGTCTTAGCGCGTTTTCCGGCGGGGGCGAAGCGCCTGGGCGCCCCCGTGCGCACCGGAATGGCACGCCGCCTGTGGCCGCGAAGTCATTGCCATCGCGGCCCGCGCGTGATGCAACCCAAAGCTTGCCGTCAGCCATACCTGACCCCCGAGGCGCGCACTCTCGCCAGCGCCGCACGATCGAGGTCCGTCCGAGTGCCGACCCTGTTCCGTTTCCTCGCCACCATCGCCATCCTGGGCGGCCTCGCCTTCGCGGGGATGTTCGCGCTGGCGACCTTCGTGGTGCCGACCCCGCGCGAGATGAGCGTGACCATCCCCGCCACGAAGCTCCAGCCCCCGAACCGGTGACGGAAGCCCCCCCGTCCGACCCCGCGTCCCCCGCACCGCCTGATCCGGGCGAGGGCCTGCCGGGCGAAGGCCTGATCCGCGACTACCTCGACATGCTCGCCGCCGAACGGGGGGCAGCCGCCAACACGCTCTCCGCCTACCGGCGCGACCTGGCGGATTACCTCGGCGCACTAGCGCGGGGCGGGCACGATCCGCTCGCGATGGAGGCTGGCCCATTGCGGGCCTACCTCGCGGACCTGGACACGCGTGGGCTCTCGGCGGCCTCCGCCGCGCGGCGGCTCTCCTGCATCCGTGGCTTCCACCGCTTCCTCTACGCGGAGGGCCTCGCCGAGGACGATCCGAGCGCGCCGATCGGCGGCCCGCGCCGGGTGCGGGCGCTGCCCAAGGTGCTCTCGGTGGCGGAAGTCGACCGGCTACTGGCGGTGGCGCGGGAGGCGGCGGCAGGCGACGCGCGCGGCACGCGCATGCTCTGCCTGATCGAACTCCTCTACGCCACGGGCCTGCGCGTCTCCGAACTCGTCGCGCTGCCCCGGGCGGCGGCCTCCACCAAGGAGCGCTACCTCGTGGTCAAGGGCAAGGGCGGGCGGGAGCGCCTTGTGCCGCTCACCGAGATCGCGCGAACGGCCATGCGCGACCACCTCGCCAACCTGAGCGTCGACGGCCCCTGGCTGTTTCCGGCCGACAGCGAGAGCGGACACCTCACCCGGCAATCCTTCGCCCGCGACCTGAAGGGCGCGGCGAGCGCGGCGGGTCTCCGGGCCGACCGGGTCAGCCCGCACGTGCTGCGCCACGCCTTCGCGAGCCACCTCCTGCAGAACGGCGCGGACCTGCGCATCGTCCAGGAACTGCTCGGCCACGCCGACATCTCGACGACGCAGATCTACACCCACGTCCTCGACGAGAGGCTGAAGAGCATGGTCCGCGACCTGCACCCGCTGATGGACGAGTGATCCCGCATCGCGCCCCTCAGGCGTCGGCCTCCTCGTGCAGCGTATCCTCGATGTAGAGCTGGGCGAGCAGGACCTTCACCACCGCCATGAGCGGCAGCGCCAGTGCGATGCCCCAAAGGCCGAAGATGACGCCGAGCACGAGCTGGCCGGCGAAGATCGTGGCCGGGGGAATGTCCAGCGCCCGCTTCTGGATGAAGGGGGTCAGCCCGTAGCTCTCCAGGGCCTGCACCGTGAGATAGACGCCGAGCGCCCCGAGGAGCGCCGTGGTGCCCGAGGCCAGCGAGGCGAGCAGGATCACCACGCCGGCGATCAGCGGGCCGATGGTGGGAATGAAGGCGAGGAGCCCGGCCTGCAGGCCGAGGATGAGGGCGCCTCCGATGCCCAGGAAGCCGAGGCCCGCCCAGGTGCACAGGAAGATCACCGCCATGGTGATGAGCTGGCCGAACAGCCAGTGCCGCAGGGTCTCGCCCATCCCGTCGAGGAGCGCGGTGGCGCGCTCCCGGTGCTTGGGCGGCACGAAGCGCACGAGGCCGTCGCGGTAGGCGCCTGGATCGGCCGCCACGGAGAGGCCGAGGAAGACGATGACGAGGGCGTTTCCGAGGGCGCTGAACAGGCCGATGACCACGGTGGCCGCCGGACCAAGCACGCTGCCGGCATCCGAAAGGAGCGAGCCCGGGCTCTTCATCGCGCCCGAGGCGAGGCCCGCGAGGCCGCCGGGCTTCTGGCTGGACGTGCCGGATTCGTCGTCGGGCTTGCCGCCGGAATCCTTACCCCCAGAATCCTTGGAGGCGGCATCCTTGGAGGCGGCATCCATGGCGCCAGAATCCTTGGACCCGGACTCCTGCGCTCCGGCGCCGCCGGACTTGGCCTCTCCTCCTCCCGTCTCGCCGCCCTTGCCGGGTGCGATACCCGGCACGTCGATGCCGTAATCCTTGAGCCGGTCGCGCACGGTGCCGGCCTGGGCCGCCACCGTCTGGCCGAGGTCGCGCCCCTGCTGCACGATCGTGGCGCCTCCGAAGGCGACGAGGCCGAGGGTGAGGCTGGCGAGGACGAGGCTGACGAGGGTGAGCCGCACGCCTCGGCCCGCGGGCAGCACCTTGCCGAGGAGACGCGTCAGCCCGTCGAGGAAGACCCCGAGCAGGATGCCGGCGAAGACGAGGAGCAGCGTCGAGGCCGCCATCCAGGCCAGCGCCAGCAGGGCGATGACGGCCACGACGGCGATGCCGGAGACGGCGAGCGACCAGTCGCGCGGGCGCGGCCCGGCGGAATCCTCGCTCAGGAAAGGGGTGTGCATGGGCGGGATCGACTCCTGGGGCGCGGGTTCAGCGCGCGAAACGCATGACATCTATGGATCTGGGCGGTGTGGCGCCGCCGTGAGATCCCGCGGGGGGATGTCGCCAGCCTCACCCGAAGTTCCTGACAAAGCGCGGCTCGGGCCGCCGCGTGCTCGGCCTGGGGTCGCGTCAGGCCCAGCGCGCGGCGGCTGCGTCGTCGGCCTCGGCCGCCTCGACCCAGCCGCCCTTGGTGCCGTCGGCGAGGTGCTCGCGCTTCCAGAACGGCGCCCGGGTCTTGAGGTAGTCCATCAGGAAGCTCGCCGCCTCGAAGGCCGCGATCCGGTGGCTCGAGGCGGTGACCACGAGGACGATGCCGTCGCCTGGCGCCACGAGGCCGTGGCGGTGGATCACACGGGCGCCCTGGAGCGGCCAGCGCCCGCGCGCGGTCTCGACCACGCGCTCGATCTCGGCCTCGGCCATGCCTGGGTAATGCTCGAGTTCGAGCCCGGTCAGCCGCCCGCCCTCGTCGCGGCAGAGGCCCGTGAAGGTGACGATGGCCCCGGCCCTGCCCCCGAGGTCACGGGTCATCCGGGCGATCTCGGCGCTCGCGTCGAAGGGCGCGCTCTGGATGCTGACGTCGGGCATGGGCCCCCTTTGGAACGGCGTGCCGGTCGGCCCGCGTTCGGGCGACAAACCCTTGACGGGGCCGGAAAACCTTGACGAGGTCTGGCGAACCTGCCCTCTCGGATGCTCTATGCCCCCGAACGCCCGGCGACACCACCGGGCCGCGAAGGACATTTCACGCCGTGACGCCAGAGCTGATCCTGCCCCATGACGGCGTCCTGCCGGTCTTCTCGGCCCGCCCGGTCTGGTGTGGGCGCGCGAGCACGGTGATCGGCGACGCCACGATCGGCGCCCAGGCCTGGCTCGGCGACCACAGCGTGATCCGCGCCGATGGCAACCGCGTCACCATCGGCGAGCGCTTCTGGCTCGGCCATCGCTCCACCGTGCACATCGCCACACTCACCTATCCGACCCTGGTCGGCGACCGTGTCACGGTGGGCCGCAATGCCGTGGTGCATGCCTGCACGGTCGGCTCCGATGTGGTGATCGAGGACGACGTCATCGTGCTCGACGGCGCGCACGTGGAGGACGGCGTGCTGATCGAGGCCGGCGCCACGGTGTTCCCCCGCGCGCATCTGGCCGCGGGCTTCGCCTATGCGGGCAGCCCCGCCAAGCCCGTGCGCCCGATCTCGGCGCCGGAGATCGCCGAACGGGCCGAGCGCCTGCGCGAGGCCTCCGGCGACCTGCCCCAACCGCCCCCGGCGGACGAACTCGAGCCGGAACCCGGCATCTTCGTCGCCCGCACCGCGCGCCTGCGCGGCCGGGTCGCCCTCGGCGCCGGCGCCGGCGTGCTGTTCTCCTGCGACCTTCACGCGGAGGTCGGCCCCATCGTGGTCGGGGCCAACACCAACATCCAGGACAACAGCGTCGTCCGCACCCGGGGCGAGGGCGTCGTGCTCGGGCGCGACACCACCATCGGGCACAATGTCCGCCTCGCCGATTGCCGCATCGGCGCCCGCAGCCTCATCGGCATCGGCTGCGTCGTCGCGCCCGGCACCGTGGTGGGCGACGACGTGTTGCTGGCCGCCGGCGCCACCACCGATCCGGGCCAGCTCCTCGATGGGGGACACCTCTGGGGCGGGCGCCCCGCGCGCATCCTCGGGGCCCTCGATTCGAACAAGCGCACCATGATGGCCCGCGTGGTGGAGGGCTACGTGGCGCATGGCCGGGCCTATCGCGCGGCGCAGGAGGCCTTGTCGTAAGGCCGCCCGTCGGAATCCTATGGATCGCAGAAACCCGGCGTTGAACACACGTATTTCAACGTCCATCGGCCTGCAAAAAGCTTATCGTCAAGCTCCGATCTGGTTTTCGTCCAGCTTTGTACCCTACAAATCCAACACGAGCAGATCGGGAACGCTTCGCGCTGCGTGGACGTTGCTCGGCCCCATACGCAACGGTGCCAAGGAGTTCTCCATGAAAGCCATCACGCTTGCCGTCGCCAGCTCGCTCATCCTCAGCACGGCCGCCTTCGCGGCCGGCAGCGGTCCGGGTTCGGCCAACAACGCGCCGGGTCAGGAGATGCAGCAGAACGGCGCGAAAGCCGGCACAACCGGCGCATCAGGCTACGCGCCGGGCCACGAGAAGGGCGCCACAACGGGTTCGACCAGCCGCTCCGGCACAGCAAACGGCACCGGCCCGAACGACGCGGGTTCGGGCTCCTCGCCGGGCGCCGCCGGCATGAAATCCGGCGCCGGCAGCCGCTGAGACCAAGCCCTCCGCCGAGTCTTCGGGGCTACGACTGAGACAGGGCCCGGATCGTTCCGGGCCCTGATCGTATCGAGCGTGGACGGATCAGGCCGCCCGGATGGTGGCGAGGAAGCGGCCGACCTCCGCGTTGAGATGCTCGGATTGGCGCGACAGCTCCGAGGCCGCCCCGAGCACCTGGGCGGCGGCCGCCCCCGTCTCCTCGGCGGCGCCCGCCACGCCGGCGATGTTGGAGGTCACCGCGCCCGTGCCCATCGCGGCCTGGGCCACGTTGCGGACGATCTCCTGGGTCGCGGCGCCCTGCTCCTCGACCGCGGCCGAGATCGAGGTGGCGACGCCGCTGATCTCCTGGATGCGGGCCGCGATGCCGCTGATCGCCTGCACCGCCTGGGTCGTCGAGCCCTGGATCTGGCTGATATGGCCGCCGATCTCTTCCGTCGCCCGGGCGGTCTGGTTGGCGAGTTCCTTCACCTCCGCCGCGACGACGGCGAAGCCCCGACCTGCCTCGCCGGCGCGGGCCGCCTCGATGGTGGCGTTGAGCGCCAGCAGGTTGGTCTGGCCCGCGATGCTGGTGATCATCGTCACCACATCGCCGATCCGGGCGACCGCCGCGTTCAGGTTCTGCACGAAGGTCGCGGTCTGGGCGGCTTCCGAGACGGCCATCTGCGCCATCGCGGCGGAGCTGCTGACCTGTCGGCCGATCTCCTGGACGGAGGAGCCGAGTTCCTCGGCCGCCGCCGCGACGGTGTTGACGTTGGAGGCCGCCTCCTCCGCCGCCGCCGCGACGCTGGTGGATTGATTGGCGGTCTGGGTCGCCGTGCCGGCCATGCTCTGTGCGGTCGCCTGCAACTCGGTGGCGGAGCTGGTGACCATGCCGATGATGCCGCCGACCGCGCCCTCGAAGCTGTCGGCCATCGCCCGCATGGCGGACTTGCGCTGCGCCTCGGCACCGGCCCGGGCCAGCGCCGTCTCCTCCTCCAGCGTCCGCATCCGGATCAGCCCGTCTTTGAACACCTGGACGGCGTCCGCGATGGTTCCGATCTCGGTCCGGGCGCCCTGGTGGGGGATAGTCGCCGAGAGGTCGCCCGCCGCCAGCGCCTGCATGGGCTGGACCACGTCGCCGATGCCGCGCGTCACGCCGCGGATGATCAGGAATGCGCAGAGCGCCGACAGCGCGACCGCGACCACGACGGCGACGAGGCCCAGCATCTGGATCTCGTCGAAGACGGTCTTGCTCCGGGCCTGCGCCTGCGCGGCGCCGTCGTTGTTCAGGGCGGAGAGCTTGTCGAGGGCGTTCGATGCGGCGCGACGGATCGGCAGGCCCTTCGACTCGTAGAGCTCGAAGGCCTGCGCCTTCTGCCCGCCGCGGGAGAGATCGAGGATGGATTGGCGCACCACCAGGAAGTTCGCCGACTCGCGCAGGTAGGTCTCGTAGAGCGCCCGCTCCTCGGGGGAGCTGATCATCGGCTCGTAGACGCCCTTGCGCTCCTCGAGCTTCTTGCCGAACCGTTCGAGGTCCCCCTCGATGGTGGCGACGAGCTTCGGATCGGTGGCCTGCGTGTGCCGCAGGACCACGGCGCTCATGCGCGCCGTGAGCGTGTCGAT
>NZ_JAQGKL010000025.1 GCF_028290105.1 Methylobacterium sp. | reverse complement strand
GGCTGGATCCCGGGAACGATCGCTCTCCGTTAGGACCTTGACGAGGCGCCCCGTTGTGAAATGACGAACCTGACCAAGGCTGATGGCCTTGCATCGAGCAAGAGCGCCTTCCACCACGCTTGGAAGGCCGCGTTCGACCGCGCGAAAATCACGGACGATCTTCACTTCAACGACCTTCGCGGTGCGGCCGTCACGATACTGTCGGAGGCAGGCTGCACGCCGCAGGGGATCGCGACCATCGCGGGTTACACCGTGGCGTCGGTGCACAAGATCCTGGAGGTCTATCTGGCCCGAACGCGGGCCCTCGCGCAGAGCGCAATCATCAAGCTGGATGGACACCGGCGAAACGCTAAGTGAACATCGCCTGCAAAAGATTTTGCAAAAACACCGGAGGCTCGGTAGCAGCCTCACCAAGTTCGAAGGGGAAACACCAACATAATCAAGTTGGTGCGGCCAAGAGGACTCGAACCTCCACCCCTTGCAGGACTAGCACCTCAAGCTAGCGCGTCTACCAATTCCGCCATGGCCGCATTGTCTCGCCGCGTTCGCTGGCGTCCGCAGGCCCGGTGGGGCGAAGCGGACGAACTCTCGTGGCGCGGCGCAGCTAGTAGCAGACGAATTTTCGTCCGACAAGCGCTCCGCCGATGGGATCAGAGGAAATCGACGCCGCCGTCCAGAACCGGCACCGCGCCGTCGCCGATGGTGACGCCGGGCAGGCGCACGACCTCGGCCTTGCGGATCAACTCGGTGATTTCCACCGAGATGCGGTTGCCCGTCACCACGATCTGGCCGCGCGCGATCGGGTGGTCGTTTGCGAGAATCTCGACCATATCGGTCTCGGTGGATGCGAGCTCGATCACCGCGCCCCGGCCCATGCGCAGCAGCATGTGCAGCGGCATGTGCCTGCGCCCGAGCACCACCGTGAGATCGACCTTGAGGTCTTCGAGTACCGCCACGCGAACCGTTCCTTGAACCGAGGGGACCGAAACGCGACGCGGCACGCGTCCCTCGACCCGACTGTCCACGCCCGATGGTGAAGTCTTGGTAAACGAAACCATAACCATCCCCCGGCTGACGCTGCGAGCGGGGGATTTTCGCGCCGCCCCGGCGAGCCCGCCGGTGGCCTGGCGGATCAGCGACGCGCCCGTGCCCTACGACGTGGCGGTGGCGGAGATGGAGGCGCGCGCCGCGGAAATCGCGGCGGGCACCGCCTCCGAACTCGTCTGGCTCCTGGAGCACCCGGCCCTCTACACGGCGGGCACCTCGGCGCGGGACACGGACCTCGTCGCCCCGGACCGCTTTCCCGTGCATCGGACGGGGCGGGGCGGACAGTACACCTATCACGGGCCCGGTCAGCGCGTGGCCTACGTCCTGCTCGACCTCAATCGCCGCCGCCGCGACCTGCGAGCCTACGTGGCGGCCCTGGAAGCCTGGATCATCGCCACCCTGGAGGCCTTCAACGTGCAAGGCGAGCGGCGCGAGGACCGCGTCGGCGTCTGGGTCCGCCGCCCCGAGAAGGGAGAGGGCGTCGAGGACAAGATCGCGGCGATCGGCATCCGGGTCCGGCGCTGGGTGAGCTTCCACGGCATCAGCCTCAACGTCGAGCCGGACCTGTCGCACTTCTCCGGCATCGTGCCCTGCGGCATCGCCGGCCACGGCGTCACCAGCCTCGTGGATCTCGGGCACCTCGTGACGCTGCCCGAGGCCGACATGCAGCTGCGCGCCGCCTTCGAGGCGATCTTCGGGGAGACCGTGCCGGAGGGTTAGATCACCGGCACGCCCCGGCCCTTGGCGTGCTCGCCGGGCTCCACGTGGATGACCACGACGGAGCCCTCGATGGCGCCCTCGATCGCCGCTTCGAGGCGGTCGCAGATCGCGTGCGAATCCTGCACGGTCATGGCGCCCGGCACCACGAGGTGGAAGTCGATGAAGGTCGCCTGCCCCGCGTGCCGGGTGCGGACGTCGTGCGCCTCGAGGGCGCCGGTGCTGTGCAGGGAGATCAGCTCGCGGATCTGGGCCACCATCTCGGTCGGGGCCGCCTTGTCCATCAGGCCGCTCACCGAGTCGCGCACCATGCTCCAGCCCGACCAGAGGATGTTGAGGGCGACGAGGCCGGCGATCAGCGGATCGAGGATGGCGATGCCCGTCGCCAGCACGAGGGCGACGCCGACGAGGACGCCACCGGAGGTGATGACGTCGGCCATCACGTGGCGTGCATCCGCCACCAGGGCGGGCGAGCGCCAGGCCCGGCCGCGCGCCAGGAGCGCCATTGCCCAGGCGCCGTTGATCGCGGTGGCGACGCCGTTGATCATCAGGCCCGTGAGCGGCGCGTCCAGCGGCTTCGGGTCGAGGAGGCCGTGGAAGGATTCGCGCAGGATCAGGATCGCGGCCACGATGATGAGGGCGCCCTCGATCACGGCGGAAAAATACTCCGCCTTGTGGTGGCCGTAGGGATGGTCGTCGTCCGCCGGGCGCGCGGCGACCCGCAGCGCCACGAGGGCGAACAGGGCCGCCACCACGTTGATGATGCTCTCCAGGGCGTCGGAATACAGCGCGAGGCTGCCCGTGACCCAGTAGGCCGCGAATTTCAGGCCCATCACGAGGAGGCCGATGGCGGCGCTCAGCAGGGCGGCTTTCTGGGTGCGGTCCATGGCGGCGTCCAGGCTTGCCCCGGACGAGGATACGCCGTCCGGGCCGGGTGCCCATAGCCGCCGACGCCGCGCCAAGGCCACGGCAAAGGTTGAACCCGTCGCTGAACGATTGAGCCGGGGCTATGCCGGGCCGGAATCCAGTCTGCCGGCCGGGGTTGCGCGCGCCTGCTCCCGTCCGGCGAACTGCGCGCTCTGCGCGCGGGCTCGCGCGGCCCTGCGCCGGAGGCTGCGGGCCACCCAGCGCCAGCGCGCGCCCACCGCCAGGGCTTCCAGGCGCTGCGCCTCCCGTTCCCAGTACGAGACGAGCTGCCCGTCGAGGGTCACGCGCCGCAGGGAACCCCTGGCCTTTATCTCGTCGCTCATCCGGCTCCCCAACCCTAGGTCGTCGAATCGACGCCTGCACAACCTATGTCCCATGATGCCGGGCGCAAGGCTACGGCAGGGGCGGCGGATCCGGCGGGACGAATGTCGGCGCCCCTCTCTGAACGGGTCCGGCCCGGGCCGGTTCCCCCATTGATCCGGGTGGCCAAACCGTGCTGTTGGCGCGCCATGCGCGTCGACCTCTTCGATTTCGAACTGCCGGAAGCGAACATCGCCCTGCGCCCGCCCGTGCCGCGCGATGCCGGGCGGCTCCTCGTGGTGCGGCCCGGGGAGCCCCTCGCGGACCGGACCGTGCGCGACCTGGCGGGCCTTCTGCGGGCGGGCGACGCCCTGGTCTTCAACGACACCCGCGTGATTCCAGCGCGTCTGACCGGCATCCGTCACCGCGCCGGGTCGCCCGGCCTGCGCATGGAGGCGATGCTGCACCTGCGCGAGGCGCCGGACCGCTGGCGCGCCTTCGCGCGGCCGGGCAAGCGCCTCGCCGTCGACGACCGGGTCAGCTTCGGCCGGCACGGGAGCAGCGAGCCCTGCGAGCTCGGCGGCCTCGACGCCACCATCGCGCGGAAGGGGGAAGGCGGCGAGATCGTCCTGCGCTTCGATCTGGCCGGTCCCGCCCTCGACGAGGCGATCGCGCGGATCGGCGACCTGCCGCTGCCCCCCTACATCGCGGGCAAGCGCGCCACCGACGCGCAGGACGCCACCGACTACCAGACGGTCTATGCCCGCGAGCCCGGGGCGGTCGCCGCCCCGACCGCCGGCCTGCATTTCTCGGAAGCTCTGCTCGCGGAGATCGATGCCGCCGGCATCACCCGTCATACCGTCACCCTGCATGTGGGGGCCGGCACCTTCCTGCCGGTCAAGGCCGAGGACACCGACGATCACCGCATGCATGCCGAGATCGGCATCCTCGACGGGGAGACGGCGCAGGCCCTGAACGCCGTGCGGGCGCGGGGCGGACGCGTCGTGGCGGTGGGCACCACGGCGCTGCGGCTCCTCGAGACCGCGGCCGACGAGGCCGGGCGCCTGCACCCATTCTCGGGGCCGACCGAGATCTTCATTACGCCCGGCACCCGCATCCGCGCCGTCGACGCGCTGATGACGAATTTCCACCTGCCGCGCTCGACCCTGTTCATGCTGGTCTCGGCCTTCTCGGGCCTGGAGACCATGCGGGCGGCCTACGCGCATGCCATCGCGTCCGGCTACCGTTTCTATTCCTACGGGGATTCGAGCCTGCTGTTTCCGGCCCGCCCCGATTGAAGCCCGGCGCTCTCGCCATCCCGGCGCCAGCGGCCATCTTGGCACCAGCGGCGCAAGCGCTTTCCCCGGTGCAGCCCATTCATGCTGAGGAAGCCGTCATGGTCAGCACCATCGTCAACGTTCATATCGGATACGACGCTGGTTCGCCGCTCGACTTCACCCAGACCCATCGGATCTATGCCGAGCGGCATGGTTACGAATATCGCCAGATCACACGCACCCTGATCCCCGACGCGCTGCCGACCTGGAGCAAGCATCCCGCCGCCCTCGCGGCGATCGATGATCGGGATGCCGTCATGATCATCGACTCCGATGCGCAGATCCTCGAGACCTGCCCACCGTTCGATCAGGTCGTGACCGACAACCATCGGTACGATCTGTTCCTGGTTCTGGGACACAGCTTCCGCCCGAATGCCGGGCTGATCCTGCTTCGCGGTGGTCCCAGCAGCGTCGCGGGTGATTTCCTTCGAACGCTGCTCGCGGAGCGCCTAATGCCCCCCACGGATCATGCTCGGCCCGGCGGCGACAACGGCCATGTCATCAGCGTGCTGCGACGCGCGCCCTTCCGCGACAAACTTTTCATTTTGGCGCCGACCTGGAACAACACCATGAAGGCGTGCGATTGGGACCACATTCGTCACTATACGGGCCCCATGCGCGACGCGTTTCTGGCCGCGGCCGAAGCCCGCTGAGATAACCCGTCACTCCATCCCCGCGCGGTACCGTGGCGGGCTCGGGCCCGACCGCCGGTCCGATGCCTCCCTTTGCAGCCGCAGACCTTGAGGGCATCGCCCATGTCCGAGACACCTCTCCGAAACGCGACCTCCGACACGTTCGGCTTTCGCATCGACGCCACCGACGGGGCGGCGCGCACCGGCGCCATCGCGATGCCGCGCGGCGTCATCCGCACACCCGCCTTCATGCCGGTGGGGACGGCGGCCACCGTCAAGGCGATGTATCCGGGCCAGGTCCGCGATCTCGGCGCCGACGTGGTGCTGGGCAACACCTACCACCTGATGCTGCGCCCCGGCCCCGAGCGCATGGCGCGCTTGGGCGGCCTGCATCACTTCATGAACTGGCCGCACCCGATCCTCACCGATTCCGGCGGGTTCCAGGTGATGTCGCTGTCAGCGCTCCGGAAGCTCGACGAGCAGGGCGTCACCTTTCGCTCGCACGTGGATGGCTCGACCCACCACATGAGCCCCGAGCGCTCCATCGAGATCCAGGGGCTGCTCGGCTCCGACATCCAGATGCAGCTCGACGAGTGCGTGCGCCTGCCCGCCGACCACGCCACCATCGAGAAGGCGATGCAGCTGTCGCTGCGCTGGGCCGAGCGCTGCCGGGTGGCCTTCGGCGAGCAGCCGGGCAAGGCGATGTTCGGCATCGTCCAGGGCGGCGACGTGCCGAGCCTGCGGGTGGAGAGCGCCCGCGCCCTCGTGGATCTCGACCTCAAGGGCTACGCCGTCGGCGGCCTCGCGGTGGGCGAGCCGCAGGACGTGATGCTCGCCATGATCGAGACGGTGGAGCCGCATCTGCCGAAGGGCAAGCCGCGCTACCTCATGGGCGTCGGCACCCCCGACGACCTGATGCGCTCGGTGGCCCGCGGCATCGACATGTTCGACTGCGTGATGCCGACCCGCGCCGGCCGGCACGGTCTCGCCTACACCCGCCACGGCCGCATCAACCTGCGCAACGCACGCCACGGCGAGGACACGCGCCCCCTCGACGAAGCCTCCGCCTGCCCGGCCGCCCGCGATTATTCCCGGGCCTACCTGCACCACCTCGTGCGCAGCGACGAGATCCTGGGCATGATGCTGCTCACCTGGAACAACCTGTCCTATTACCAGGACCTGATGGCGGGGATGCGCAGGGCCATCGCCGAGGGCCGCCTGGCGGATTTCTGCGCGGAGACCCGCGGCGCCTGGGCCCGGGCCGAGGCGGATCGCGCGGCGGCCTGACGCGTCATCCCCAGGGACACCGCAAGCCGGTTGACCCCATACCGCCTAGCCCCTATTGCGGGCCTCGCTGTCCGGGACGGCCCGGCGCTCCAGCGCCATGCCGCCGGATGCGAGCGCGTAGCTCAGTTGGTAGAGCAACGGACTTTTAATCTGTAGGTCTTGGGTTCGAACCCCAACGCGCTCACCATTTCTCCGACATGGACTGCTCCGATGGCAGGCTAAGTTCCGGAGCCTCGTGGCCGAATTCAGCATGGGGCCACGTTCGGGGAACGATGTTCCCGCTGGGTGTTCAAACCTGCGCCGGATGGGTTGCCAAGCGTCCGCGCCCGACAGACGCTTCCCCGGATCGCAGTCGGACTGGACGTCGCTGAGGAGGATGGGTGGCGATCCACCAATGAGGGCCACGGACCTCGCGTGTCTCCCCGGCACGGGACCATCAACGCGAGCGCGTGACCATCAAAGCCGCCCCGTTGACCCGCCCGGAGCGATCCGCGACGGGTTTTTGGTTCGTAGGCGACGCTACTGCATGGCTTTCGCCATCGCCTCGCTGGCCGGTGCCTTCGGGTTGGCCTTGCAGTACGCCCGCACCTTGTTGTCGAGATCCGCCGCCTGCGGATCAGCTTGCATCGCGGCTTTGTCGGCCGGACTCATGGCAGCCTGCATCTGGGCGTCGGCCTTCAGATAGTCGGCACAACTCATGTCGGCCTGCGCAAAGGACGGGGCCGGCAGCACGGACGTGCCAAGACAGAATGCAATGAGCCCGCTTTTCAGGACAGTGAAACGAAACATAATCGGTCATACCTTTATGAATTTTTGCGTTTTTCGATTTTCCGGTGTGAATTCAACGCCCCGAATACGCCGACATGGAGGAAATTCAACGGTCTCACGGTGCGAAAACCGCTGGATATTGTGCTTATTATTACTGCCCGAGCGGCTGGATGCTTTTCAAGATCGAGTCCAGCTGTGCGCCGTATTTCTTTTCGGCCGCAGGGGAACCCCAATAGGTCAGGAGCCCGATCTTCGTCGGCGACAGGATAGCGATGCTGAGGCTGACCTTTGCGACCTTGCCGTCATAGACGCCGGTCCAATCGATCGTGATCATGTCGATGCCGTTCACCTTGCCTTCGCCACGCTTTTCGGAGGCTGGATCGATCTTGACGCCACTTTCAGCGAGAAACTTGACGCCTTCCAGAACGACCTTGTCGGTATTCTTCGTCTCTCCGAGTTCGAACGAGACGTAGATGGCGGTGTCGGGGGAGTTGGCCTGGACACCTTTGGGGATTTCTTCGGGGTCCCAGGCGTCGGGCAATGTGATCGTGACGATGGGCTTACTGTCCGGCAGTTCGAACGGCTTTGCGGAAGCGAGGCTCGCCATCAGGCTCAATGTGAGAGCGGTTACAGCCCTAAGTTTTGCAGTGTTCAAGATGCCACCCCCTGCACAGCCAAGTTTGGCGCACGGGTCCTTTCATCAGCGGGGAACGCACGGGAGTCGAGGGGCAAATATACGCATTGCTTCCTGATGCACCGGGATCTCGGCGTGACGCCCGATGCTGATCGTTGACTGGACGGATTGGATTCCAGCTTGCCGAGGGCAGGCGTCGCACGATTGTCCGCCCCCCGTGAAGCAAGCATTGAACCGATGCTTTTTGGCCCCCACGATGCTGTGCCAGCATCCGTATGACGCTTGATCTCTGCACATCACTTGCAACATTCGCCAACCGAGGATCGATCGCAGCAATTGGCAGCATTCGCACTTCGAAGCACGATCAAATTGATGCGTGCTTGGCGCCCGAAGCATTGAAAACACTTCCCGGTCGCCACATCCGACGGGATTTTCCGGGCCCCTCCGAGGGGTCCGAGGATCGTCGCGTTCTCACCCGTCGCGGCTCGCACGCCACTGAGAGGGCGTTCGGTGTCGGTCTACAGACGAGAATCATCTCCCCGGGGGCCAAACGTGCACGATCCGCATCGCGAGCGCGCACGCAACGACCGAAGCGCAAGAAAAACCCGCCACGGCCGGAGCCAGGGCGGGTGAAGGTGTGCGTCATTGTTCCTGGGAAGGAACACGGCACCTTGGCACTTGGTATGCCAAGAGGGAATACCCACGGCCGACGCGGGTGAGACAGACACGACGGTTCGAAACAAAAACCCGCCTCGGCTCGCGCCGGGCGGGTGGAAGGTTCGCTTAGGGAGGAAAGCGTTCTTCATCTCTCACGAACGCCCGGCACTCCACCACAGACGCCGGCGCATCTCTGGTATGCCAGGGCCGCCGAACTCTCACACGTGATGGGATCAGCCGAGTCGCCAGGTCTCACCGGTGCGCATTGCTGGACGGGCTCGTGGATATGCGCGCTGGTGCAGGTTGGCGGGATAGGCTTTCCTCCAAGCGTCGGAATCCATGAGCTGCGCGTCTCGCCATCGGCGCGACACACCGTCACCGCGCTGCATCTTCCGAGGCGAAGCAGCATTTCCCAAGAGATGCGGCGGTGCCGAACGGTCGATCCTCGCGTTGGGGGGTTGGACCGAAGGTTTTTCGCCGAACGTTTTTTGCTTGAGGCGGCGTCCGTGAGGACGAACCTCATGCCATGCCGCCGCGGGTCTGGAGACCGAGATGTCGCCTATGGGAGAGAGTGACTTGAGCCGACGGGACCTGATGGCGGGGACGGCGGCCTGCGCCGCCTTGACGGCGGTGCCGGGCGGGGCGCAGGCGCAGGGGCAGAATGCCGGGAGCGACCAGCCCGTGCTCGCCAAGGTGTCGCTGACGGTGAACGGCCAGCGCCGCGAGCTCGAACTCGACCTGCGCACCAGCCTGCTCGATGCCGCCCGCGAGCACCTGCACCTGACCGGTTCGAAGAAGGGCTGCGACCATGGCCAGTGCGGGGCCTGCACGATGATCGTCGACGGGCGGCGCATCAACGCCTGCCTGACGCTGGCGGTCATGCACCAGGGCGCCGAGATCACCACCATCGAGGGCTTGGGGCAACCCGAGGCCCTGCACCCGATGCAGGCCGCCTTCATCAAGCATGACGGCTACCAGTGCGGCTACTGCACGCCGGGCCAGATCTGCTCGGGCGTCGCCGTGCTCGCCGAGATCAAGGCCGGCATCCCCAGCCACGTCACGGCCGACCTCAATGCGCCGATGCAGGTGACCGAGGCCGAGATCCGCGAGCGCATGAGCGGCAACATCTGCCGCTGCGGCGCCTATTCCAACATCGTCGAGGCGATGACCGAGGTCGCGGCAAGCCAGACGAACCGGAGCCCGGCATGAAGTCCTTCACCTACGAGCGCCCGGGCGATCCGGCGCAGGCGGCGGCCGCGGTCGCCGCCAACCCGAACGCCAAGTTCATCGCCGGTGGCACCAACCTGCTCGACCTGATGAAGCTGCAGATCGAGACGCCCACCCACCTCGTGGACGTCAACGGGCTTGGCCTCGACCGGATCGAGGCGACGCCGGAGGGCGGCCTGCGCGTGGGCGCCCTGGTGCGCAACACGGATCTGGCCGCCGACCCCCGGGTCCGCAAGGATTACGGCGTGCTCAGCCGGGCCCTGCTCGCGGGCGCCTCGGGGCAGCTGCGCAACAAGGCGACCACCGCCGGCAACCTGCTGCAGCGCACGCGCTGCCCGTACTTCTACGACACGGCGCAGGCCTGCAACAAGCGCCAGCCCGGCTCGGGCTGCTCGGCCCTCGACGGGGTCAGCCGGCAGCTCGCGGTGATCGGTGCCAGCGAGGCCTGCATCGCCACGCATCCGGGCGACATGGCGGTGGCCATGCGGGTCCTCGACGCGACGGTCGAGACCATCGACGCCAAGGGCGGATCGCGCACGATCCCGATCGCGGAGTTCCACCGCCTGCCCGGCGACCGGCCGGAGGTCGACACCACGCTGAAGGCGGGCGAGCTCATCACCGGGGTGACGCTGCCCAAGCCTCTGGGCGGCACGCAGATCTACCGCAAGGTGCGCGACCGGGCCTCGTACGCCTACGCGCTGGTCTCGGTGGCGGCGGTGGTGCAGCCGGACGGATCGGGGCGGGTCGCCTTCGGCGGCGTCGCCCCCAAGCCCTGGCGCGACGCGGCGGCCGAGGACGAGCTGGTCCGGGGCGCCAAGGCGGTGACCGCCCGGGCGTTCGCGGGCGCCAAGCCCACCCACGACAACGCCTACAAGCTGACGCTGGCCGAGCGCACGCTCGCGGCGGTGCTCATCGACGCGAGGGCCTGAGCCATGAAGTTCGACACGCCCGCGGGCCAGAACC
>NZ_JAQGKL010000003.1 GCF_028290105.1 Methylobacterium sp. | reverse complement strand
ACGACCTCGTGGCACGCTACATCCGCGACGAGCGCCTGCGCACGATTTTCAGATTCCACCCGCTCCTCATCGTCGGCTCGCCCTTCCGGGCGAGCGCGATCTACTTCATGATAGCCCATCTGGAACGCCGCTGGGGCGTCCACTTCGCCATGGGGGGCACCGGCCGGCTGGTCGACGGCATGGTGGACCTCATCGCGGGGCAGGGCGGGTCGGTTCGCTGCGGCGCCGAAGTCGCCCGCATCGCCGTCACGGACGGGCGAGCCACCGGCGTGACGCTAGTGGACGGCACGCGGATCGCCGCCGACATCGTGGTTTCCAACGCCGATTCCGCCCACACCTACCTGACCCTGCTCAAGAACGAGGGCCACCCCTTGAGCCGGGCGAAACTCAAGGCTTCGCATTCCTCGATGGGGCTGTTCGTCTGGTACTTCGGCACGAACCGGAAGTTCCCCGACATCGCCCACCACACCATCCTGATGGGACCGCGCTACCGCGAGCTGATCGAGGACATCTTCGTGCGCAAAGTGCTGGCGCCGGATTTCAGCCTCTACCTGCATCGGCCGACCGCGACGGACCCACTCCTGGCACCCCCCGGCTGCGATGGCTTCTACGTTCTGGCTCCGGTGCCGAACCTCGCCGGTGGCCAGGACTGGTCGGCCTTGGCGGAGCCCTACCGGCAGGCCATCGAGGACCATCTGGAAGCGACCGTGATGCCGGGCCTGAAGGGCTCGCTCCTGACCTCGCGCGTCACGACCCCGGCGGATTTCGAGAGCGATTTCCTGAGCTTTCGCGGCTCCGGCTTCGGCCTGGAACCGGTGCTGACGCAATCGGCCTGGTTTCGGCCGCACAACGCGTCGTCGGCCTTCAAGAACCTCTACCTCGTCGGCGCCGGCACGCATCCGGGCGCGGGTCTGCCCGGCGTGCTCTCCTCGGCCAAGGTCCTCGATACGGTGGTGCCGGATGCTCGTGTCCACGCTTGAGGCCGCGCGGCCGCCGCTCTGGGCGATGCCGCACGCGGATGCCGCCGATCACGCCGCCTGTCGGGACGCGATCCGCACCGGTTCGCGCAGCTTCTTTGCCGCCTCCGCCCTGTTGCCGCCCCGTGTCCGGCGCCCGGCCTATGGGCTCTACGCCTTCTGCCGCCTCTCCGACGACGCGATCGACGATGTCGCCGCGCGCGACCGCCCCGCCGCCCTGGCGCGTCTGGCCGCGCGACTTGCCCGGATCTACGCCGAGGCGCCCTGCGATGCCCCGGCCGACCGGGTGATGGCCGACGTGGTCGCGGCCCACCACCTGCCGCAGGCCCTGCCGGCGGCCCTGATCGAGGGCCTGGCCTGGGACGCGCGGGGACTCCGCTACGAGACCCTGTCCGATCTCACCGCCTACGCCGCGCGCGTGGCTGGCAGCGTCGGGGCGATGATGACGGTCTTGATGGGGGTGCGCGATGGACCGGACCTCGCGCGGGCCTGTGACCTCGGCATCGCCATGCAGTTCACCAACATCGCCCGCGACGTCGGGGAGGATGCCCGCGCCGGACGGCTCTACCTGCCCCTGGCCTGGATGCGGGAAGCGGGGCTCGACCCGGAGGCGTTCCTGGCCGATCCGGCCTTGAGCCCGGCGCTTCAAGGCGTCATCCGCCGCCTCCTCGCCGTGGCGGATGGCCTTTACAGTCGCTCCGAACCGGGCGTCGGCGGCCTTCCCCTGGATTGCCGGCCGGCCATCCGCGCCGCCCACCTGATCTACGCGGAAATCGGCCGCGACCTCGAGCGCGGAGGCCTCGATCCGCTCTCGCGCCGCGCCCGCGTCCCGGGACGCCGCAAGGCCGCGCTCCTGTCGCGTGCCCTGGTGCCGGCCTTCAGCCGATCCGACCGGACGGCCCCGCCCCTCGCCGAGACCGCCTTTCTGGTGGACGCCGTCGCCGACCGCCCCGTGTCCGCGCCTGCAGCGTGGTGGGATGTCGGCGGGCAGGCGGCCCGGGTCCTCGACCTCATCGAGGCCCTGCGGGAGCGCGAGGGGGCGGCGCCGGCCGGTCCATGACCGACCCGCTCTTCGCGTTCTTCGATATCGGGCTGGTCTTCGCACTCGCCTTGGGGTTGGCGATCTGGCAGCTCGTCGTCCTGAAGCGCGGCATCCGGCGGGACCGCGCCGAGGCCGCAGCGCGCGGCAGGGACCCCGACGCGCCCGCCTGATCGCGCCTCAGCGCGTCCGGCGCGGCATCCGGAACGGCAGCATCAAGCGCACCAAGGGGTTGCTGAACCGCGTCAGTGACAGGCTCTCGTGGACCGGCCGCACCGCCTCGCCGCGCAGGGTCGCGGCGAGGTGCGAGCGGGCATAGAACGGCGTGTCCTCGAAGGTGCGCAGCACCTGGGCACGCGCGTCGTCGCTCCGGGTGCCACGCGGCATCCGCCACAGGCGCGTGGGGGGAAGGGACGCGACAGGCGGAGGCTCGATCTCGCGGGGGGTCCCATCGGCGGCAAAGCACAGGGTGAGGTTCTGGCGGCTGCCGTCGCGCCGATGCACGTCGTAGAGGATCGCGGCGCCGTCCCGCAGGTCGGCCCGGCACCAGGTCCAGTCCGCGAAGGCGGCTTCGAGCGACGTGTCGCCGTGATTGGTGTCGAAATAGGCGGTGCCGCTCCAGTGCAGGTCCGGCTCGGTGAGCGCGACCTCGACCGGCGAGGAGGGCGCCATCGGCCACCAGCGATGCTGGCCCGCCGCATCGAGGCGGTGCGGACCCGGCGTGAATCCGGCCGGACGCAGGCGCACCGTACCGCGCACCCGGCTCGGGATTGGCGCCGTGACCTCGTCGAGGCGGATCGTCAGCGTGGTCCCGTCCCAGTCGAGGCCGCTCGGGCCGATCCGGATGTGGTCGGCGTCGCGGCTGAGGGAGGCGCGCCCGCGCTCGGTCATGCAGAAGCGATTCGCGCGCTCCCCGTAGAGCACGACGTTGACGGCGCAATGGTCGAACGGGTCGCGTTTCGGGTCCCAGGCATAGTAGGGCGAGAACACGCTGCCGATGAAGGCGATGATGGTGAGGCCCTGGCGCCCGTCATCGCTCAGGGCGTCGACGTACCACCAGACATAGCCGTCGCGATCCACCCGCGTGTCGAAGCGCGGGCGCCATTGCTGTCCCGCAGCAGGCTGTCCGCCGCGATCCGCCCCGATTGCGCCGCCATCGGCACCCCCGGCCCCGGATGGACGCTGCCCCCGGCCAGATAGAGTCCCGGGATCTTCGTGCGGGCCCCCGGCCGCTTGAACGACGCCATCCAGCCGTGCGAGGCCCGGCCGTACAGGGCGCCCGCCGTTCCCGGAAACAATCGTGCGAAATCCGCCGGCTGCGTCGTCACCGGCTCCACCGTCTCCGAGAGATCGAGACCGCTCGCGCTGAGTCGCCGCCGCATCGTGGTCACGCATGTCTCGATCTCCGAAGGGCTGAAGGGGCGGGCAGGGGCGTTGACGAGGCAGAGCAGACGCTCGGGCCCGTCCGGCGAATGGTTCGCGTCGGTCCGGTCCTGCGCGCAAACGTAGACCGTGGGGTCGTCGGGCAGATGCCCGCGCCGGATCTGTGCGAACTCGGCCGCGTAATCGGCGGAGAAGAACACGCTGTGGCGTTCGAGCGGGAAACCGTGGGCCCGTGCCTTCAGGCAGAGCGTCACCGCCGAGAGTGAGCGTTCGGAGCCCGGGACGGGTTCGGCGGCACGGGCGGCATCGCGCCCCAGCAGGCCCTCGGCCAGGGCCGCCGCATCGGCGTTGCAGATCACAGCGTCGGCGGGCACCCGCTCGCCGTCGGCGAGGTCGACTCCGATCACGCGCCCCCCCGAGACGGCGATGCCGTGCGCGGCCGTGCCGTAGCGCAGATGCGCGCCGCGGGTCGCCGCGAGCTCCGCGACGGCACCCGCAAGGCGGCTCAGGCCCCCGGCCACGTGCCAGACGCCCTGGCTCTCCACATGGGCCACCAGCATCAGTGTGGCGGGCGCCGCGTAGGGCGAGGAGCCGCAATAGGTGGCGTAGCGGCCAAAGAGCTGACGCAGACGCGGATCGGAGAAGTAGTCGCCGAGCGCGCTCCACAGGGTCGTGAAGGGCTGGATGCGCCAGAGGTCGCCGAGGCCCAAAAGGCCGGCGCGGCGCGTCAGATCGATGGGACTCGGGCGCTCGCCCCGGATGAAGGGGGCCTCCAGGGTAGCATAGACCTCCGCGGCCCGAGCCCGGAAGCGGCGATACCCGTCCCGCTCGCGCGGCCCGGCGAATTTTGCGATCGCGGCCTCAGAAGCTTCCGGATCGGCGAAAAGATCGAGCCGCTCGCCCGGCCGCCAGGCATGGCGGGCGAGGATCGCGGCCGGCTGCAGACCGACATGGTCGGACAGCACCGCGCCGCATTCCGAGAAGATCTCGTCGAACACCCAGCGCATGGTGAAGACGGTGGGGCCGGCCTCGACGGCGGAATCACCCACCGCGACGCTGCGCATCTTGCCGCCCGGACGGGCAGCCTGTTCCAGCACCGTGACGTCCAGCCCGGCATGGGCCAGCCGCAGGGCGGCGACCAGCCCTCCGATCCCGGCGCCGATGACAACCACCTTCACGGATTCGTCCTCCTTCAATCTCTTCGCCGAGCCATGCCGTTCTCACTTGACGAGTGTCAATTATTATTGACACTTGAAAACAGCAATAACAAGTGACAGGGGAGGGATGGCCACATGGACGCCAACCGTCGCATCGAGCAGGCACTGGATGTCGCCGTCGCGCACCTGGAGGCCCCCGGCGCACCGCCACGCCTTGCCGAGGCCCTGCGCTACGCGGTTTTCCCGGGCGGACATCGCATCCGCCCGCGCCTTTGCCTCTCGGTGGCTCGCGCCTGCGGAGACGACGATCCCCTGGCCTCGGACGCGGCGGCGGTGGCGATCGAGCTCCTGCATTGCGGCTCCCTGGTGCATGACGACCTGCCCTGCTTCGACGATGCGCCTCTGCGGCGGGGGCAGCCTTCCGTGCACGCCGCCTTCGGCGAGCCCCTGGCGGTGCTGGCCGGCGACGCCCTGATCGTCGCGGCTTTCGAGACTCTGGCGCGGGGCGCGGCCCGCAACCCGAAGCGGCTGGCCGCCCTGGTGGGGCTGGTCGCCCGCGCGGCCGGATCGCCCGCCGGAATCGTCGCGGGCCAGGCCTGGGAATCCGAGCCCACCGTGGCGCTCACCGAGTATCAGCAGGCCAAGACCGGGGCGCTGTTCGCCGCCGCCACGGTGACGGGGGCGGCCGCCGCCGGCGCGCCGTCGCTGCCCTGGCGCCTCCTCGGGGAGTGCCTCGGCGAGGCCTATCAGGTGGCCGACGACCTGCGCGACGTCGCCTGCCGACAGGAGGAGGTCGGCAAGCCGGTGGGCCGCGACGTCACCCTCGGCCGGCCGAACGCCGCCGCGCTCCTGGGCATGAGCGGCGCGCTCGCCCGCCTGAAGCGCCTCGTGCGCGAGGCGATCGAGGTGATCCCCGACTGCCCCGGCGCCGAGACGCTGCGGGCCGAGATCGAGGCGCAGACGCGCCTGTTCCTGCCGGCGAGCCTCGCCCGGGAACTGGCCTGAGATGGCCTGGGGCGCCGCGCTCGGCAGCGGACGCCCCGCACCGGACAGGGGCTGGCGCGCCCGCTGGCGCGCCTTCCGGGCCCGCACCGTCGCCGACCCGCGCTTCCAGCGCTGGGCCGCCGGGTTTCCGCTGACCCGGCGCATCGCCCGGGCCAACACCCGCGCGCTGTTCGACCTCTGCGCGGGCTTCACCTATTCGCAGACCCTGTTCGCCTGCGTGCGCCTCGACCTCTTCGGCCTGCTGGCGGATGGACCCGTTCCGGCCGATCTCCTCGCGGCCCGGATGGGCCTGTCGCCCGATTCGGGCCTGCGCCTCCTGCAGGCAGCCGCCTCCCTGAAGCTCGTGGCGATCCTGCCGGACGGGCGCTTCGCGCTGGCGGATCTCGGCGCGGCGCTCATCGGCAATCCGGCG
>NZ_JAQGKL010000227.1 GCF_028290105.1 Methylobacterium sp. | reverse complement strand
GCCCGAGACCAAGGCCGCGCCGCTGTCCGGGGTCGGCATCGCCTTCTACGGCGAGGGCCGGGCGGTGTGGACGCCGCGCGACATCGGCGCGCTCGCCCGCGAGGGGTTCCAGCGCAACGCCATCGTGCACCGCGCCGTGCGGCTGGTGGCGGAAGCCGCCGCCTCCCTGCCCCTGGGGCTGGTGGGGACCGACGAGGCCGGCCCGCATCCCCTGGAGGCGCTGCTGGCCCGGCCGAACCCGCGCGAGGGCGGGGCGCGCCTGCTGGAATCCCTCTACGGGCACCTGATGGTCTCGGGGAACGCCTACCTCCAGGCCAGCGGGCTCGACGGAATCCCGCGCGAACTCCACGCGCTCCGCCCCGACCGGATGCGGGTCGTGCCCGGCCCCGACGGCTGGCCGGCCGCCTACGACTACGCGGTCGGCGGGCGCAGCCTGCGCTTCGACCAGTCGGGCGAAGGCGTGCCCCCGATCCTGCATCTGACCCTGTTCCACCCCACCGACGACCATTACGGCCTCTCGCCCATGGAGGCGGCGGCGGTGGCGCTCGACATCCACAACGCGGCGGGCGCCTGGAACAAGGCGCTCCTCGACAACGCCGCTCGGCCCTCCGGCGCCCTGGTCTTCTCGACCTCGGCCGGCTCGGGCCTGAGCGACGCGCAGTTCACCCGCCTCAAGGGCGAGCTCGAGGCCAATTACCAGGGTGCGGGCAATGCCGGGCGACCGCTGCTGCTGGAGGGCGGGCTCGACTGGAAGCCCCTGGCCCTGTCCCCGAAGGACATGGACTTCGTGGAGGCCAAGAGCGGCGCCGCCCGCGAGATTGCCCTCGCCTTCGGCGTGCCACCCCTGCTGCTGGGACTGCCGGGCGACAACACCCACGCCAACTACGCCGAGGCCAACCGCGCCTTCTACCGCCAGACCGTGATCCCGCTGGTGCGCCGCACGGCGGAGGCCCTGGCGCACTGGCTGGAACCCGCCTTCGGCCCCGCCCGCCTGGAGCCCGACCTCGACGCCATCGAGGCCCTGGCCCCCGAGCGCGAGAGCCTGTGGCGTCGGGTACAGGCGGCGGACTTTCTGACGGAAGCCGAGAAGCGCGAGGCGGTGGGTTACGGGCCGGCCTGATCGATATCGGTCCGCGAAAAGGCGTCGCCCTCGAACAGGAGTGTCGCCGCATGCGCCCGAGCGCCGGAATAGGCGTGGCAATCCCCCATGTTCAGGGCCGCCGGATGCCGGCCCTTGCCGAACCGGGCATAGGCCTCGATCGCGAGATCGTAGTCCCGCTCCGCCAGGGGCACGAAGCGGATCGCGCCGGCCTCGAGATAGCGGCGAACCTGAGCCCGGGCTTCCTCCACCGTGACGGCTTGGCTGCGCACCAGGCCCGCCACCGTTTCCCAGACGGAGAGGGTCGAGCGGATCCGGTCGCGGTCGGCCTCCAACCGGTCGGCGAGGGTGTCCGCATCCGGCTCCCCGGTGATGATCGCGATCAGGGCCGAGGCATCGACGAAGATCGTCATTCGCCGTTCAGCCCGTCGAAGAAAGCCTTGTCGGCCGGCTCGCCGGTGGGCGGCGGCAGCGCGTGGCCGGCGCTCAGGGCCGCGAAGCGATCGCGCGAGGGCACGGCCGGCGTGAGCCGGGCGAGTTCCGCCGTGACGGCCCGGCGCATGGCCTCGGACGTCGTCACGCCGGCAACCGCGGCGAGTCGGGCGACCAGAGCCGCCGTGCGGTCGTCCGCGATGTAGCGCGGCATCGGCACCTCGCGGGCATCCTGTTTTCTTCGGTGGATGTCCCCCGGGTGCCGTCCTGTCACCCGATCCTCTCAGCGGAGTCGCCCATGGACGGCCATTTCACCGGCTATGCCAGCCTGTTCGGCGTGCCCGATCTCGGACGCGACGTGGTGGCCCCCGGCGCCTTCGCCGCCAGCCTTTCGGTCCGGGGCACGGAGGGCGTGCGCATGCTCTGGCAGCACGACCCGGCCGAGCCCGTGGGGCGCTGGCTCTCCCTACGCGAGGATGCGCGGGGCCTGCGCGTCGAGGGCCGCCTGAACCTCGCCGTCCAGCGGGCCCGGGAACTCGACGCGCTGCTGCGCGAAGGCGCCCTCGACGGGCTCTCCATCGGCTTTCGCACGGTGCGCGCGCGGCCCGAGCGCGGCGGCACCCGCCGGCTCGAGGCCATCGACCTCTGGGAGATCTCGCTCGTCACCTTCCCGCTCCAGGCCGGCGCGCGGATCACCGCCCCGGCCCACGCCGGCGCCGCGCTGGCGCAGGACCTCCACGCCCTGGCCCGCCGCATGGCGCCGGCCCGGCGCGCGGCCACCCCCTCCACCCGGCCCGGGCCCCGGCCCGCCGCCCTTCGTCCCGCCCGACCCGCGAGGTTCGCATGACCGTCCGAATCGACACCCAGGCCCTGGACCTGAAATCCGCGCTCCCGCCCCTGGAGGACAAAGCGGCCGGCCACGCCCCGAACGATCCGGCGGTGGGCGCCGCCATGGGCGAACTCTCCCGCGCCTTCGAGGCGTTCAAGGAGACCAACGACGCCCGCCTCGCCGAGATCGAGGGCCGCGCCTCGGGCGACGTCCTCACCGAGGAGAAGCTCGCCCGCATCGATGCCGCCCTCGACACCGCCCGCACGCGCCTCGACCGTCTCACCCTCGACGGGCGGCGCCCACCCCTCGGCGCCGGCGCGCCGGTGGTGCGCGACGCGGCGGCCGCCGAGCACAAGGCGGCCTTCGACCTCTACGTGCGGGCCGGCGAAAGCGGCGGCCTCAAGCGCCTGGAAGAGAAGGCGCTCTCGGCGGGGTCCGGGCCGGATGGCGGCTACCTCGTGCCCGCCACCGTGGAGCGTAACGTGCTGACGCGCCTCGCCAACCTCTCGCCGATCCGGGCGCTCGCCACCGTGCGGGTCATCTCCGGCGGGCAGTACAAGCGCGCGGTCTCGGTGCGCGACGCCGTCTCGGGCTGGGTCGCCGAGACCGCGCCCCGGCCGCAGACCGACGCGCCGGTCCTGTCCGAGCTGAGCTTTCCCGCGGTGGAACTCTACGCCATGCCGGCGGCGACCCAGACGCTCCTCGACGACGCCATCGTGGACATCGATTCCTGGCTCGCCGACGAGGTCGAGACCGCGTTCGCCGAGCAGGAGAGCACCGCCTTCGTCACCGGCAACGGGGTCAGCCGCCCGCGCGGCTTCCTCAGCTACGACACGGTGGCGAACAGCGCCTGGAGTCCGGGCAAGCTCGGGACCGTGGCGACGGGGGCGCCCGGCGCCTTCCCCGCCGCGAGCCCGGCCGACGTGCTGTTCGACCTGATCTACGCCCTGCGCGCCGGTTACCGCCAGAACGCCAGCTTCGTGATGAACCGGCGCCTGCAGAGCACCATCCGCAAGCTCAAGGACGCGGACGGCAACTACCTGTGGCAGCCCCCCCTCGCCGCCGACCGCTCCGCCACCCTGCTGGGCTTTCCCATCGTCGAGGCGGAAGCCATGCCGAATGCGGGCGCCGGCAGCCTCTCGGTGGCCTTCGGCGACTTCCGGCGCGGCTACCTCGTGGTGGACCGCGCCGGCCTGCGGGTGCTGCGCGACCCCTACTCGGCCAAGCCCTACGTGCTGTTCTACACGACCAAGCGCGTCGGCGGCGGCGTGCAGGATTTCGACGCGATCAAGCTGCTGAAATTCGCCGCGACGTAAGTCCCGGGCGAGGCGCCAAAAGGCGTCGCGACCGTCCGCCACGGACTTTTCACGGCGCGCTGCGGCGCGCCGTTTCCATTTCCGACGGTCGTTGAATCCGGAGCCCGCGCATGGTCACTCGCGCGAACGCTTTTTCGCGGCATCAGCAGCAGCGCTGGCTGCGCCCCGACGCCGCGCGATGGGTACGCCCGGACGCGGCGAGATTTCTCAAGCCCGGCACGCGGCTGGCGGATGTCTATCCGGCGCTTGAGCGGAAATACGATCCCA
>NZ_JAQGKL010000303.1 GCF_028290105.1 Methylobacterium sp. | reverse complement strand
AGCTTGGTCGCACTGAAGTAGGTCACCGGCGAGAAGGCGACGCGCTTGCGGCGCTCGGCGTTGGCGGTGGTCGAGCCGCATTCGAGGTCGATCCTGCCCGAGGTGACCGCGTCGATGCGGGTCTCCGAGGTGACGGGTTCGTAGCGAACCGTCAGGTCGCTGCGGCCGAGTTCCTTGCCGATGTCTTCGACGATCTCGAGGCAGAGATCGAGGGCGTAGCCGACCGGCTTTCCCGCAGCGTCCTTGAAGGAGAAGGGCAGCGAACTCTCGCGATATCCGAGCGTGATGCTGCCCCTGTCGCTGATCGTCTTCAGGGTGCCGGTGAGGATGTCGAACGCCCGGGCCTCGGGCGCGGCCATCCCCCAGGCGAGCCCGGCCAGGACAGCGCCGATCAGACGTTTCCGGTGCATGTCCATCTTGCGTCCCAGTCTCGTTCAGCGCTGCGCGACGATGCTTATTCGGCCGGTTCCGGCATCGGGCTGACGTCGCGGTCGAGGCGCTGGTCGGTGAGTGCGAGCTGCCCCTCCCACTTTGCCACGGCCACCGTCGCCACGCTGTTGCCGAGCACGTTGGTGGCGGAGCGGCCCATGTCGAGGAACTGGTCGATCCCGATGATCAGGAGCAGGCCGGCCTCCGGGATCTGGAACGTCGTCAGGGTGGCGGAGATCACCACCAGGGAGGCGCGCGGCACGCCGGCCATGCCTTTCGACGTCACCATCAGGAGAAGCAGCATGGTCAGCTGCTGGCCGAGGGTGAGCGGGATGTTATAGGCCTGCGCGATGAACATCACCGCAAAGGTGCAGTACATCATCGAGCCGTCGAGATTGAACGAATAGCCCATCGGCAGCACGAACGAGGTGATCTTGTTCGGCACGCCGAAGCGCTCGAGGTTCGTCAGGGTCTTCGGGTAGGCCGCCTCGCTCGACGCGGTGGAGAAGGCCAGCAGGAAGGGCTCCTTGATCAGGTCGAGCAGGCGCTTCATCGCGGAGCCGACGAGGAGGAAGCCGACGAAAGCGAGCAGGCACCAGAGCAGCGCAAGGCTGAAGTAGAATTCCAGCATGAACTTGCCGTAGGTCACCAGCACGCCGATACCCTGCGTGGTGATGGTCGCCGCGATCGCGGCGAAGACCGCGATCGGCGCAAAGCCCATGACGTAGCCGGTGATCTTCAGCATCACGTCGGCCAGGCCCTCGATTCCTTGTGCGAGGAGCTTGCCCTTCTCGCCGATGGCGGCGAGCGCGACGCCGAAGAAGATCGAGAACACCACGATCTGCAGGATCTCGTTGTTGGCCATCGCCTCGACCGGGCTCTTCGGCACGAGGTGGGTGACGAACTCCTTCAAGGAAAGCGAGGCCGCCTTGAGGTTCGTGGTGGCGCCGGCATCCGGCAGCGGCAGGTTGAGGTTGTCCCCCGGCCGCAGGATGTTGACCATGACGAGGCCGAGCAGCAGCGAGCACAGCGAGGCGCCGACGAACCAGAGCATCGCCTTGCCGCCGACGCGCCCCACCGAGGCGGTGTCGCCCATGTGCGCGATGCCGACCACCAGGGTCGAGAACACCAGGGGCGCGATGATCATCTTGATGAGGCGCAGGAAGACATCGCTGATCAGCGCGATGTACCCGGAAATTTCCTTGGAGGTCTGCGGGTCCGGCCAGGTGATGTTGCACAGGTAACCGACGGCGATGCCGAGCAGCATGCCGATGAAGATGTACGTGGTGAGCCTGGATTGCATCGATACCCCCACCGGCGCGACGGACGACGTGTCGGTCGCCAACCCAGTCTGTTTTCCCGCGCCTTGGCCCTGCACGAGATGTGCCATGCGAGGGCCCGGACCGGCATTCGACAGGTCAACACCGATTCGGCACGCGTGGCCGCAAGACCTCGCAAGAGGAGGCTAGACCTTTTCCGTACGTGATCAAGCACCGCTCGGCGCGATGACGCGCCGTATCGGACCGCCTGTCGGGCGTCGACGCGCGTGTGTTCAGGCCTGGCGCAGGCGGCGTGCGGCTTGGGCGGCGCGTTGGATGAGGTCGGGGTCCGGGGTGCCGGGGGGCACGACCCAGCTTCCGCCGACGCAGAGCACCGGCGCCAGGGCGAGCCAGTCCGGGGCGGTCGCCTCCGTGATGCCCCCCGTGGGGCAGAACCGGATCTGCCCGAAGGGGCCCGCCAGGGCCTTGAGCGCCTTGATCCCGCCCGCGGCTTCGGCGGGGAAGAACTTGAAGCGGTCGAGGCCGTGGTCGAGGCCGCGCATGATGTCGGCGGCGTTGGCCACCCCCGGCAGGTAGGGAATGCCGCGCGCCAGCGCCGCCTTGGTCAGCGGATCGGTCAGCCCCGGGCTGACGATGAAGCGCGCCCCCGCCTCCAGGGCGGCGTCGAGGTCGCGCGCGTTCAGCACCGTGCCGGCGCCCACCACCGCACCGTCGACGCGGGCCATGGCGCGGATCACCTCGAGGGCCGCCGGCGTGCGCAGCGTGACCTCGAGCGCGGTCAGCCCGCCCGCCACCAGGGCCCGTGCGATGGGCTCGGCCTGGGCCGCATCCTCCACCACCAGCACGGGGATCACGGGAACGGAGCGCATCAGGGCGTCGATGCTGGTCATGGGAGCGTCCTTGGCGAGTGGAGCGAGGCTTGACGGTTGAAGCGAGGCTTGGCGGCTGATGCGAGGCTCGGCGGCGGGTGCGAGACTTGGCGGCCGATGCGGCTTGCCGGACCGGAGCGCGGCGTGGGCGGGCTCAGAGGCCGGCGGCGGCGAGCATGGCCGAGGCCCCCTGCTCCGCCCCGTCGGCGCCGTGGCGCAGGAAGGCGAAGAGCTCGCGGCCCGTGCCGACGGCCGGCGGCGGCGCGGTGGCCTCCGTCCGGCCCGCCCAATCGGCCGGGTCGACGAGGACGTCGAGGCGGCCCTCCTCGGCGCTGAGCCGCACGCGGTCGCCGTCCCGCAGCCGCGCCAGCGGACCGCCCCCCAGCGCCTCGGGGCTGAGATGGATCGCCGCCGGAACCTTGCCCGACGCCCCCGACATGCGGCCGTCCGTGACCAGCGCCACCCGAAAGCCCCGGTCCTGCAGCACCCCGAGCTGCGGGGTGAGCTTGTGCAGCTCGGGCATGCCGTTGGCGCGCGGCCCCTGGAAGCGCACCACCACCACCACGTCCCGGTCGAGCTCGCCCGCCTTGAAGGCCGCCATCACGTCGTCCTGGTCGTCGAAGACCCGGGCGGGCGCCTCGATCGTCCAGCGGGACGGGTCGACCGCGCTGGTCTTGAAGGTGGCCCGGCCGAGATTGCCCTGTACCAGCCGCATGCCCCCGTCCGCCTGGAAGGCGTCGGCTGGCGCGCGCAGGATGCTCTCGTCGTGCGAGCGCGCGGGCGCCTCCTCGAACACCAGGGCGTCGTCGATCAGCTTCGGGTCGCGGGCGTGGTCGCGCAGGCGCGTGCCCGCCACGGTGAGGAGGTCGTCGTGCAGCAGCCCGGCCTCGATCAGGCTGGCGATGACGAAGCTCATGCCGCCGGCGGCGTGGAAGTGGTTCACGTCGCCCGAGCCGTTCGGATAGACCTTGGCCACCTGCGGCACCACCGCCGAGAGCCGGTCGAAATCCTCCCAGTCGAGCACGATGCCCGCCGCGCGCGCGATCGCCGGCAGGTGGATGGCGTGGTTGGTCGAGCCGCCCGTGGCCAGCAGCCCGACCACCGCGTTGACGATGGCCTTCTCGTCGACGCAGTGGCCGAGCGGGCGGTAATCGTCGCCGTTCGCACCGATCGCCGCGAGGCGGTGCACCGCCGCCCGGGTCACGGCCTGGCGCAGCTTCGTGCCCGGATTGATGAAGGAGGCGCCCGGCATGTGCAGGCCCATCACGTCCATCATCATCTGGTTGGAATTGGCGGTGCCGTAGAAGGTGCAGGTCCCGGCCCCGTGATAGGAGGCCGACTCGCTCTCCAGCAGCTCGTCGCGCCCGACCTTGCCCTCGGCGTAGAGCTGGCGGATGCGCTGCTTCTCCTTGTTGGCGAGCCCCGAGGGCATCGGCCCCGCCGGCACCAGGAGCATCGGCAGGTGGCCGAAGCGCAGGGCCCCGATCAGCAGGCCCGGCACGATCTTGTCGCAGATGCCGAGCAGGGCGGCGCCATCGAACATGCCGTGGCTGAGCGCCACCGCGGTGGAGAGCGCGATGGTGTCGCGCGAGAACAGCGACAGCTCCATGCCGCGCTGGCCTTGCGTGACCCCGTCGCACATGGCCGGCACGCCGCCGGCCACCTGCGCGGTGGCCCCGACCTCGCGGGCGAACAGCTTGATCTGCTCGGGGTAGCGGCCATAGGGCTGATGGGCCGAGAGCATGTCGTTGTAGGCGGTGACGATGGCGATGTTCATCGCCCCGCCCGCCTTGATCGCCGCCTTGTCCTCGCCGGACGCCGCAAAGCCGTGCGCGAGGTTGCCGCAATTGAGCATCGGCCGCCGGACGCCGCTCTCCCGCTCCCGCGCGATCAGGTCGAGATACGCCGCCCGCGTCGCACGCGAGCGCGCAACCACGCGCGCCGTCACCGCCGCAACCTCCGGGTGAAGAACCACCATCCCATGCCCCCAGCAATGTCGCGCAAAGCCCGCAGACCCCGATGACGGGTCCGCAGCCTCGCGCTCATATCGACCAAACGCGCCAGCGTGACGGGCGCGCGTCCCTCGCGTGATCTCGCTTCGGAGTTCGCACCGTCAATGGCACGCGTGTCACATCCTGACCGCATCCGCTGCAGGTTGCGGGCCAGTCGTGGATCAGTTGCCCGGACCAGACGAAGCGCGGTACGCAAACGCCGTCGCGGGCCCGGCCTCCGGCACGGCGTCGAAGCGGAACTTCGGGACACCGGGATGGTACCGAGAGCACGGCGATGTCGGCGTATTGGTGCGGACGGCGGGACTCGAACCCGCACAGCCTTTCAGCCGCAAGATTTTAAGTCTCGTGCGTCTACCGGTTTCGCCACGTCCGCATCCGGCCGCCAGCGGTAGCGGGG
>NZ_JAQGKL010000267.1 GCF_028290105.1 Methylobacterium sp. | reverse complement strand
TAGCCCTCGTCGGGCCTACCCGCCGAATTGGGGTAGACGTCGACGGTCGAGATCAGGATGAAGCGATCGGTCCGCACGCGTTTCAGGTGCGCGAGCAGGGCGGAGATCTGTGCCCAGTCCGCGGCCGGATCTTTGTTAGCGATCCATTTGACCGCCGGTACGGCGCTGCAGACGACGGCTTCGTAGGGCCGCTGACCGATCGTGCTCACGTTCTTGGAATTGAACAGACACTTGTACCGCAAGATCCGCGAGGGATGTGCGAGGAGATTCGAGCCGACGAATCCGGTATTGCCCACCATTGCAGCCGCTGCTGGAGTCATTGCCGGAATCCTCTGCGGCGCGGGTACAGTTTCGATCTGTCCCGATATTAGATGCGCAGTCAATGATACGACGTCTGCCGTGCATCGAAGCAAAGCGGCACGCACGCGAAGCGACGGTTATTGATTTCTACCCAGAGCATTCGCCTTCGGCCGCGCCTGCCGCGCGCGCCGCACGTTATCGAAAACAGATCGCCAACACGGTACAGATAAACCGGCCGACTTGCGAACGAACATCGTTCTGAATCATAAGCCAGCTCTTCGATCGACTTATCCTGGTGCGCGAGACCACCATGCATCACGCATATTTAGGGATTGGTGACATCGTCAGGTGCATGAATCTTCCCCAGGAGGTTCGGGGCGCGCGCGCCGGCGCGGCGCCGATGCTGCAATGGCTTAAGATCGCCGATCTCGTGGTCGATCCAAGCTACCAGCGTCCGATCTGCGGCCGCGGCCGCAGCAACGTCGATCGCATCGCCCGCGAGTTCAACTGGCGCTACTTTGCCCCCGTGGTCGTCTCGCCGGTCGAGGGCGGCAAGTTCGCCATCATCGACGGACAGCACCGCACCACTGCGGCCGCCCTCGTCGGCTTCGATACCGTGCCCTGTCAGGTCGTCATCGCGGGCCACGAGGAGCAGGCCGCCGCCTTCAAGGCCATCAACGGCGACACCACCCCGATGTCCCGCATGGCCCTGCACGCCGCCGGCGTCGTCGCCAACGAACCGAGCGCGGTCGAGATCGCCAATGTCTGCGCCTGCGCCGAGGTCGAGCTGCTGCGCTACCCCGTGCCCGTCGACAAGCAGAAGGCCGGCCAGACCATGGCCGTGGGGGCGATCGCCCGCTGCCACCAGCATTACGGGGCCGATACGCTCATCACCGCGCTGCAATGCGTCACCCAGACCAACAACAACGAACCGGGTATGCTCTCGGCCCGGATGATCAAGGCCCTCTGCGAAGTCCTGAAGAACCGGCCCGAATGGCGGGAATCGGGAACGGTCCTCTTCGATGCCTTCGACGCTATCGAGCTGTCCTCGCTGCAGGAAACCGCCGCGTCGGAAGCCGCCTGCCGGCGCCTGGGGAAAGTCCAGGTCTTGGTCGAGCGCATCTCGCGGGAACTCGTCAACAGCCCGCAATTCGCCCGGCCGGCGGTCACCCTGTCGGCCATCCCCGGGCTCGGCGATCATCGGCCCTCCATCGCTGCAGCGCTCTGACGCGTTCCCGGCCGACGAAGCCTTCGGGCGCTTCCCCGCCTCAGCCCGCGCCGATCGGTCGACCGGCGTCAACGCTCGTGCCCGGCCGTGGAGGTGGTCTCCCGGATCGGTGACAGGATGTAGTCGATGGCCCGGCGCGTGCCGGTCTGGATCTCCACCTGCACCGTCATGCCGGGTGTCAGGGCGACCGGTTTGCCAGAGGCCACGATGTTGTTCTTCTGGACCTCGACGGTCACCGGGAAAACGAGGTTCTGGGTTCGCGGCGTGCCGTTGACTGCGGACACGCCCTGGCTTCGAACCACCGAGAGGGTGTCCGTCGCCCCGCTCGCGTCCCGCTCGTCGACCGCGTCCCGCGAGACCCGGACGACCTTCCCCTCGGCGGTCCCGTAGCGGGTGAACGGAAACGAATCGACCTTCACCGTCACGGTCTGACCGGGCGCCACGAAGCCGATATCCGTGTTGAGAACGAGGGCTTCGACCTCGAAGGGGCCCTCGCTCGGCACCAGAACGAGCAGGGGCTGGCTCGCCGTCACCACCTGGCCGACGGTGGTGACGGCGAGTTGCTGCACCGTCCCGTCGATGGGCGCACGCAACTCCATGCGCTCGCGCCGGAGCCGCGCCTTGACCACGTCCTGGCGTAGGCTGTCTGCCTTAAGGGCGATCTCGGTGAGGGATTGCGCCTGCTTGGCGATGGTCTCGCTGGTAAATTGCTCGATGCGGCGCTGCAGGGACACGACGCCGGCTTTCGCCTCGGCCTGCTGCCCCTGGTCGTAGGCGAGGTCGGCCGCGACCTGCTCGACCTGCTGGAGGGCGTCGATGACCGCCGCGCGCGTCCCGGCCGAACGCGTGACGAGGGTCTCGCGCATGGCGGCGCGCTCGCGCAGCACGGCGAGCAGGCGCTCGCGGGCCGCGCTGCTCGCGGCCAGGCGCTGGTCGGTCGCTTCCTTCTCGGCGATCTGAGCCTCGAGGGCGAGGCGCGTCGCGTAGTATTGATTGAGGTCCGCCGCCATCGCCGCCGTCTCCCGGAGCCGAAGCGGAAGCGCGGTCGTCTCCGCGTAGGCCGGCTCGGCACTCTTCTGGTTGTCGCGAATTGCCTGGATCGTGCTGAGGCGCCGTGCCATCTGCGCGGTCA
>NZ_JAQGKL010000243.1 GCF_028290105.1 Methylobacterium sp. | reverse complement strand
CACCGAGATCGCGCTCGGCGGCCACCTGCACCTCGGTCGCCCAGCGGGCCAGGGCCTCGGCGGCCCCGCAGACCAGGGTCACGGGCGGCGTGAGCGTCAGGTCGTCGGCGAGCGCCGTCATCTTCAGTGGCCTCGCCGCGCCGCATTGCCCATTCGCGATGGCCGGCAGCGGCTCGAACCGGACGCCCAGGCGTTCGAGCCGACGCCGGCAGGCGCTGTCGTCCAGGGGCGCCACGGTCACGGCGAGCGCCGTGCCGGAGAGTTCCGGCGGGCGCGGCGGGGGCACGGGCGTCTCGCCGGTCTCGGCCGGCTTCACCGCATCGCCGGGTTTCCCGAGCTCGGCTGGCTTTGCCGACGGGGCGACGCCTTCAGGCGCCTTCAGTTCGGCCGGCCGCTCCGGTGGCAACGGCGCCCCGCCCGGGCCTGGCGGGGTCTGGTCGGGCTTGACGGGCTCGGATGAGCCGAGGTCTGGCGGACGCGGGGGCGGCGCGGGCGGCGGCATCGGAATGGCTGTGGCGTCGGAGGGCACGCCCTTCACGTCAGCGCGCGCCGCCTGCCCGAGCGGGATCGCGATGCCGAGGAGCGATACGGCGATCAGCGCGGCGGCGGGTGGGCCGATGAGGCGGGGCGGGCGCATCGCGTTCCAATCCTGGTCGGCCGTCCGGTGACGCGGGAGGGCCTGTTCGGCGGTGACGATCAGGGCGTTGGCCGCGACCCGCAAGGGCACAAAGTCCACGCGGCGCCGTAATCGCACCAGCGGCGGCTTTGCGCTTTTCGTCGGGGTGCTTACCTTGCACCCCGACGCGCGACGAACCGCACGAAGGACTTCGCATGACCTCTGGCACGCCCGGCACCACCCTCGACACGGCCACGCGGCCGACGGATATCGGGCCCTTCGCACAGCGGAACTGGACGACCCCCCACGGCCTGCCGCCCTTCGAGCAGATCGCGCCGGCCCACTACCTGCCGGCCTTCGAGGCGGCCCTCGCGAACCACAGCGCCGAGATCGCGGCCATCGCGGGCGAAACAGGGCCGGCGACCTTCGCCAACACGGTGGAAGCCCTCGAGCGCGCCGGGCACGACCTCGATCGGGTCGCCTCCGTGTTCTTCAACCTCAGCGGAAGCCACACCAATCCGGAGCTTAAGGCGGTGGAGCGCGCCATCACCCCGCGTTTGGCGCGCCACGGCAGCGCGATCTACCTGAACGCCGAACTCTGGGCCCGTATCTCCGCCGTCGATCCCGAGGCCGAGGGGCTCGGGCCGGAACAGCGTCGGGTCCTCGACCGGTACCGCACGCGGTTCCGCCGCTCGGGCGCCGACCTCGCGCCGGAGGCCAAGACCCGCATGGCCGAGATCGCTGCCCGCATGGCCGAACTCGGCACCAGCTTCAGCCAGAATCTGCTCGCCGACGAGGGCGCCTTCGCGTTGCCCCTGGAGTCCGAGGAGGATCTCGCCGGCCTGCCGCCATTCCTGCGTGCGGCGGCTGCCTCGGCCGCAGAGGAGCGTGGTGGCCGGCACGGTCACGTCATCACCTTGTCGCGCTCGCTGATCGAGCCGTTCCTGGTGTTCTCGACCCGCCGCGACCTGCGCGAAAAGGCCTACGAGGCCTGGACCCGGCGCGGTGAGAATGGCGGCACCACGGACAATCGCGGCCTCATCGCCGAGATCGTGTCCCTGCGCGCCGAACGTGCCCGGCTGCTCGGCTACGACAGCTTCGCCCACTTCAAGCTGTCGGACACGATGGCGGGCTCGCCCGACCGCGCCATGGACCTCCTGCGCAACGTCTGGACCCCGGCTCATCATCAGGCCGCGGCCGAGCGCGAGCGGCTCCAGGCCCTGGTCCAGGCGGAGGGCCACAATTTCGACCTCGCCAAGCACGATTGGCGCCACTACGCCGAGAAACTGCGCCGGGCCGAGCACGATCTCGACGAGAGCGAGATCAAGCCGTACCTGCCGCTCGACGGCGTCATCGCTGCCGCCTTCGACACGGCCTCGCGGCTCTTCGGCCTGCGGTTCGAGGAACTCGCCGACGCACCGCGCTACCACCCGGACGTGCGGGCCTGGGCCGTGCGGAACGCCGATGGCTCCGAGGTCGGCCTGTTCCTCGGCGACTACTTCGCCCGCGCCTCGAAGCGCAGCGGGGCCTGGATGAGCGCGTTCCGCTCCCAGGAGCGCCTCAACGGGGACATCAAGCCGATCATCGTCAATGTGATGAACTTCGCACGCGCGCCCGACGGCGAGGCGACGCTGCTCTCCTTCGACGATGCCCGCACGCTGTTCCACGAGTTCGGCCACGCGCTGCATGGCCTTCTCTCCGACGTGACGTATCCGCTTCTCGCGGGCACCGCCGTTTCGGGCGACTTCGTGGAATTGCCCTCGCAGCTCTACGAGCATTGGCTGGAACAGCCGGAGGTGCTGCGGGCGCACGCCAGGCATTACCGCACCGGCGAGCCGATGCCGGAGGATCTGCTGAAGCGGCTGCTGGCGGCGCGCACCTTCAACCAGGGCTTCGCCACCATCGAGTACACGTCCTCGGCGATCGTCGACATGACCCTCCACCTGTCCAGTGCCGGCGAGGACGGTCTGGATGTGGCGGCCTTCGAGGCCGACGCCCTGAAGCGCATCGCAATGCCGGCCGAGATCTCCATGCGCCACCGTACGCCGCACTTCGCGCATATCTTCTCGGGCGATGGCTATGCGGCGGGTTACTACAGCTATCTCTGGTCCGAGGTACTCGACGCGGACGCCTTCGACGCCTTCCGGGAAGCGGGCGACATCTTCCATCCGGAGACGGCCGCGCGCCTGCGCAAATACATCTACGGGGCCGGCAACCTGCGAGATCCGGGCGAGGCCTACACCGCTTTCAGGGGCCGGCTGCCCAGCATCGATCCGCTCCTGCGCCAGCGCGGCCTCGCTGCCTGATCGGCATGGTAACGGTTTCGTAAAGAAACAGCCTTAACCAATGCTTTCTGCGCACACAGGAAGCACGGCCCATGACGGATAAGGTCCTCGCATCGTCGGTGGAAACCTCGCCCGACGCTCTGCTGAAGCAGGCGATCCTCGGCGCGCGCGCCTCCGCCGGGAAGGCCGCGCCAGAACCGGCCGCGATCGCCAAACGGACGTTTCACCTCGATGCGCGCCTGGCCGGAATATCGGCGGCCGCTCTCGGTCTCGGCGCCCTGATCGGGGCGGCCGCGATGGGCCTGACGGCGCCCCGCGGAAGTGAAAGTGCCGAGATGCTTGGGCAGCTGCGTCAGCAGGTCGAGGCGATTCGGAC
>NZ_JAQGKL010000218.1 GCF_028290105.1 Methylobacterium sp. | reverse complement strand
ACCGCATCGGCGTGATGTATCTCGGGCGCGTGGTCGAGATCGCAGACGGACGGGACCTCTTCCGTGCTCCGAAACACCCCTACACGCGCATGCTCCTCGATGCGGTGCCGGATATCGGCCTCACCGGACGAAAGCGCGTCCCGGTCTCGGGCGAGATCCCGAACCCGATCGACCCGCCCTCGGGCTGCGCCTTCAACCCGCGCTGTCCTTTCGCCGACGCGCGCTGCCGGATGGAGGTTCCGGCCCTCATCGAGGGTGTGGCCTGCCACGCCTTCCAGGAGCGCCGGTTGCCGGCCTGACACTCGGCGGCGCATCTGAACGCCTTCTGGAGCGAGATGATGAGCACAGAACCAACACCGCCCACGGTCGGGAGTCGGTGTGCCGGAGGCGCCGACCAACCGGATCACGGGATTCTCGAACTGAGCGCCGTCGAACTTTCGGCCGCGATCCACGCCCGGCGCATCTCCTGCGCCGCCGTGATGAGCGCCTATCTCGACCAGATCGAGCGGGTGAATCCGGCGGTCAACGCCATCGTCGCCCTGCGCGAGCGCGCCGATCTCCTGGCCGCCGCCGAGGAGCGCGACGCACAGGCTGCGCGCGGCGAATTCCTCGGGCCCCTGCACGGCTTTCCCCTCGCCGTGAAGGATCTCGACGCCGTGAAGGGACTGCCTTTCACGCAAGGCTCGCCGATCTTTCGCGATCGCATCGCGGCGGCCGATTCCATCATGGTCAAGCGCCTGCGCAGGAGCGGCGCGATCATCGTCGGCAAGACCAACACGCCGGAATTCGGCCTCGGCTCGCAGACCTTCAACCCCGTCTACGGCGCCACCCGCAACGCCTACGACCCGACGAAGACCGCCGGTGGGTCGAGCGGGGGCGCGGCGGTCTCCGTCGCCCTGCACATGCAGCCCGTGGCCGATGGCAGCGACCATGCGGGATCGCTGCGCAACCCACCGGCCTTCAACAACCTGTTCGGGCTGCGCACAGGCTATGGCCGCATCCCGATCGAGGCCAAGGACGCGTTCACCGCCGGACTCGGCGTGTCGGGGGCGATCGGGCGCTCGCCGGCCGATATCGGCCTCCTGCTCTCGGTCCAGGCCGGCTACGACGCCCGGGTACCCTATTCCAACACCCAGGACCCGAGCGTTTTCGCCGAGGACCTGAAGCGGGATTTCACGGGCGCGCGCATCGCGTGGTTCGACGATCTCGGCGGCTACCTGCCCTTCGAGCCGGGCGTGCTCGACCTCGACCGCAGCGCGCTGTCCGCCTTCGAAACCCTCGGTGCCCGCGTGGAATGGGATCGCCCGCGCTTCGACATGGCCAAGGTCTGGCGCGACTGGCTGACCTTGCGGGCCTGGATGACCGCCTCGAACCTGCGTCCGCTCTACGACGAGCCGGCCTATCGCGCGCTCCTCAAGCCGGAGGCGATCTGGGAGGTCGAGCGCGGTCTGGCGCTCAGCGCCGATCAGGTCACCGCCGCCCAGGAGGGCCGCACCGCCTGGTACGAGGCCGTGCGCCGCTTTCAGGAGCGCTACGATTTCCTGGTGATGCCCTCCACGCAGGTCTTCCCGTTCGACGTGGAAGAGCGCTGGCCGAACTCCGTCGGCGGCCGCGCGATGGACACCTACCATCGCTGGATGGAGGTGGTGATCCCCGTGACCATGAGCGGCTTGCCCGCCCTCAACGTTCCGGCCGGATTCGATCCCGCCGGGCGCCCCTCCGGCATCCAGATCGTCGGCCCCAACAACGGCGAGCGTGCCTGCCTGCAACTTGGCGCCGCCTACGACGCCGCGACAAACTGGGTGAGCCGGCGCCGGCCGGCCCTGCTCGATCCGTCCTGATCCGCGAAAGACCCACGATGTCCGACACGCCGCATCACGGCCGCTACGGCTACAGCGCCCTGCCCGATCGCCCGGTCTACGACTGGCCCGGGGGGAAGCGCCTCGCGGTCTACGTCGCGCTCAACCTCGAAGGCTTCGACTTCGGGCGCGGTCTCGGCGCCGAGTTGGCGCCGGGCGGGCCGCAGCCGGACGTGCTGAACTACGCTTGGCGCGACTGGGGCAACCGCGTCGGAGCGTGGCGGGTCAAGGATACCCTCGACGCGCTCGGGCTCCCCGCGAGCGTCCTCGTCAACAGCCGCCTCTATGCCGATTGCCCGGGCCTGATCGAGGCGTTCCGGGCGCGCGGCGACGAGATCGTCGGGCATGGGCGCACCAATTCCGAGCGCCAGGGCGATCGCGACGAGGCCGGAGAGCGCGCCCTCATCGCGGAGGCGACCGCCATCCTGGCGAAACAGGAGGGCCAGGCGCCGAAGGGCTGGCTCGGCCCATGGATCTCGCAGAGCCGAAACACCCCGGATCTCCTGGTGGAAGCCGGCTACCGTTACCTCCTCGACTGGTGTCACGACGACCAGCCGACCTGGTTTGCGACCCGTGACGGCGGGCGCATCCTCGCTGTGCCCTATCCGCAGGAACTCAACGACATCCCCGCCATCGTGGCTCGCAAGGAGACCGGGCAGCAGTTCGCCGACGCCCTCGTCGACGCCTTCGACGAGATGCTGGAGCAATCGCGCAACGCGCCGCTCGTCATGGGTATCGCGCTGCACCCCTACATCGTCGGCCAGCCCCACCGGCTGCGCCCCTTGCGCCGAGCGCTCGCCCATATCGCGGCCCATCGCGACGACATCTGGTTGACCACGGCGGGTGCCATCGCGACCTTCGCGGAGGAGAGCGGCACCGCCGTCTAGTGGTCCAAATCTGACGCTTGGTACCCACCTGCGAAGTCCGCAACGGGTGGCAACCGGACTCCGGCCTTAAGCCCCGAAGCGTACGTTCCGCCTTCGACCGTTAGCAGCCCCTGATCAGTCCGAGCCGCCATAGATGTCCAGGCCAAGCCGCAAGCCACGGATGGCAAGCATCGACATCACCAGGGGCGACAACTCCGTCCCCTCGTTACCTTCCCGCATGAACAGCCCGCAGAAAACGTCGCACTCGTAGTGCTCGGACAGTTTGCGCCAGATGATCGGATCGCTCGGAAGCTTTGTGAGGAGTGCGCTGATCTGCGTGTTGAGATCGCCGGGCAGACCCGCATCAAGACGCCAGGACCCAGACCGGGCGACGACTTCGCGACCGGACGCAGTTCGATGGGTGTCGCCTCTGCGCGCGCAACCCGTAGGCTCGACGCCGAGCAAGCGCGTGATCTCGTCGGGATCAAGGGCCTCGCCGAAGATACGGAGGCCAACTGAAATGCGAGCAAGTTCAGGCATGCCGCCCATAATGGCCCTACGGTGAACGTCCGCAATCCATCCGTAGCGGGGCCGATGGGATAATGGTTCACTCATCGGCATGGTTGCCGATTCGAACAACCCATTAGACGAACCCTGGCGCGCGTTGAGGCCGGAGGAGGTCGCGGTACTCGGCCTTCTTCTCGCCACCAACTTCCCTGGCCGGAGTGAGCTTGCAGCCCAAGCACGTTCGGCTCTCGCGCGTCGCATAGATCGCGAGGGCAGCGTACGTTTTCAGACCAATAAGCCGCAGGCGGAAGTTCGAGAACGTGTTCCGGTCGAGGGTTACTACCACTACGACGGCTCCGGGCCGGGTCTGCATAGACCGGCCATCAATCTCCTCCTGCACGTGGTCGATGGGCGCTTGCACGAGCTTGAAGTTTACAAGGACGACGGCAGCGCCATCCTGATCGACCCCTTCGTGGTCCCGCTCGCAGAGATCGAAGTCTTCACAAACTAAGGTCCGCAGATCACCCAACCCGGTCGTATTCTCAAATTCCCACAAGCAGCCTGAAAGCCGACCTTACTAAAGGCCGCTCAGGGTCGGAAGCGGCTTCTCGCGGCGGGTACCAAGCGTCAGATTGCGACAACTAGGAACCGCGCCCGTTCAGACGGCGATCAGGCAGGCCAGGGTAGATGGGATCACGCGCGTCGTCCGCGCCGTCACCCGAGCCCGCCCCATGCACGCCGACGCCTTCCTTGCCGCCGCCGAACGTCTGCCGGTGGCTGACCTCGACACCCTGACGGGCGGCACCGGCCTCGTCGTCGTGGCCCCCCATCCCGACGACGAGAGCCTCGGCTGCGGCGGCGTGATGGCGG
>NZ_JAQGKL010000210.1 GCF_028290105.1 Methylobacterium sp. | reverse complement strand
TCCTCAACCATCTCTACGGCGGCATGGACGAGCCCGAGCTCAAGATCATCGACGTGTTCATCTGCAAGCTGCGCAAGAAGCTCGCCAACGCCTCCTCCGGAAAGAACTACATCGAGACCGTCTGGGGTCGCGGTTACGTGCTCCACGACGGCGTCGCCGAGATGCGCGCGATGGCGGGCTGAGAGCCCGGGACGTCCGGCAAAGACGGAGGGCCTACCGCCTCAGGATGCGGCAGGCCGTCCACGATCCCAAAACGGTCCGACGGGGGTTCATTCCGTGCCATCGGAGCGCCCCTGTCGCGCCGCAACGAGCCTCGAAATCTCCCTACTCTGAGCACGGCGCGGGGCGATGACGCGCCAGCGCCATCCCTGGCGCTGGCGAGACGCTCTTCATGACGATCCCGGAATCCTGGCTCGTGCTCCTGCACGGGGCCTTGGGAAGCCTCGACCTGTTCGGCCTGCTCGGCCTCGCCTGCGGGCTGGCGACCGGCCTGATGCCCAACCGCCGCCTGATCCTCATGAGTTCGGCGGTCTGCAGCGTCTGCTTTGCCATCCACTTCCTGCGGCTCGGCTCCACCACCGGCATGGCGATGAACCTCATCGGCGTGGCGCAGTGCCTGCTCGCGGCGCGCTACGTCACCGCGCGGGGCTGCCCGCCCTGGCTCGGCGCCGCCTTCGCCCTGACCTTCCTGCTCGCGGCGGGGCTGACCCTCTCGACCTGGAACGGCTGGCCCTCGGCCTTCGCCGGCATCGGGACCCTGATCTCCACCACCGCCCGCCTGCAGGCCTCGCCGCAGGTTATGCGCGGGCTCCTGATGGGGTCGACCCTGTGCTGGGCGAGCCACAACCTGATCGTCGGCTCGGTCTGCGGCCTGACCTGCGACTGCCTCGGCCTGATCGGCTTCTCGCTGGCGCTGCTGCGGGAATACGCCGCCTCCCGCCGCGCCACCCCGGCGCTCGCCTGACACGCTGGGAGATCAGGCGGCGATCCGCTCCGCAAAGGCTTCGGGCAGAACCTCGAGGAGGGCGTCCATCCGACCGATCACGCGCTCGGCGCCCGCCGCGACGAGGCGTTCGGCGAGGTCGGGGGCGCAGTGGCCGCCGCCCGTGAACCCGAAGGTGCGAAGGCCCGCCGCCCGGGCGGCGGTGACGCCCGGCACGCTGTCCTCGATCACCACGCAGTCGCGGATGTCCGCCCGCATCCAGCCCACCGCGTAGAGGAACACGTCCGGGGCCGGCTTGCCCCGCGCGACGGCGGCGGCGCTGACGACGTTCCCGGAGAAATGCCGCAGCAGGCCCGTGGTCTCGAGCCCGAGCCGGAGCTTGGCCGGCGTGCTGCTGGAGGCGACGCAGACCGGCGCCCGCACGCGGCCCAGCACCTCCGCCACCCCCGGAACCGGCCGCAGGTCGGTCGCGTAGGCCTGCGTGATCCGCGAGCGCACGCAGGACAGGAAGCGCTCGGGCAGGGGCCGCCCGCCGCGATCCCGCTCGATCTCGGCGATCATCTCGGGTTCGGGACGCCCGGCGAACCGGGCGATCACGTCCGGGACCGAGATCGGATAGCCGTGCGCCGTGAGTTCCTCGGCGACGAGCCCGCAGACCAGGATCTCGCTGTCGATCAGCACCCCGTCGCAATCGAAGATCAGGGTCGGGGTGGCGGAAGGGGAGGTCATGGCTGGGGGCACCGGCGTGGCTCCTTCGAGGACGCGTGAGGGGTCGGATTCAGGATTTCGCGGTTCCGGAGCTCGTGTTTCCGGGGCGGAACGAACCGTCGCGCAGGGAGGCCTCGATCTCCTCGAGGCTGCGGCCGGCGGTCTCCGGCACGAAGCGCAGCACGAACAGGAAGGCGAGCACGTTGAGGCCGCCGTAGAGCAGCATCACGCCCCCCGTGCCGAGGGCCTGGACGAGGCTGAGGGCGGAGGCCGTCACCACCAGGTTCGAGCCCCAGACCATGGTGGCCTGGGCGCTGGTGCCCGCCGCCCGCACCGAGAGGGGGTACATCTCCGAGCCGCTGAGCCAGCCGACCACCTGGATGCCGCCGGCGTTGAAGAACATGAAGGCCAGGAGGCAGGCCAGGACCGGCCAGGCGCGCTCTCCCCCCGCGAAACCGAAGCTCAGCAGGATTCCGAGCAGGAACAGGCTGAGCGCGGCGCCGGGCAGCATCCAGAGGGAGAGGTTGCGGCGCCCGACCCGGTCGACGATGGCGAGGCCGATCGCCGTCATCACGGCGTAGACGAGGCCGAGCCACAGGGTCGAGCGCAGGGCGGTGGCGTGGTCGACGCCGACCCCCGTCAGCAGGGTCGGGGCGTAGTAGATCATCATCTCGATGCCGGTGAGCTGCGTGAAGGCGGCGATGCCGAGGGCAGCGACCACGGCCGGGCGCAGCCAGGCCTGGCCGAGGCCGCGCCAGCCCCGCAGGAGCGCGGAACGCTCGCCCTCGACCACCCGCTCGATCTCGCCGATCTCGTGGCCGAGATCCGTCCCCTCCGGCCGGACCCGGGCGAGTTGCGCCCGCGCGCCCGCGACGTCGCCGCGCCCCACGAGCCAGCGCGGACTCTCGGGCAGGAGGAAGGTGCAGGCGCACAGGGTGGCGGCGGGCAGGGCCGCCGCGCCGATCATCCAGCGCCAGGACAGGACCTCGCGGAACTCGGAGGCGATGAGGTTGGCCGCCAGGATGCCGAGCCCGATCGCCACGTTGAACATGGTCACGCAGCGTCCCCGCCGGTCCGCGGGCGCCAGTTCGGCCACGTAGACGGGCACCGCCTGCGAGGAGGCGCCGACGGCGAGCCCCAGCACGATCCGGGCGGCGATGAGGAGGGCGGCACTCGGCGCGAGGCTGGAGGCCAGCGCCCCGACGACGTAGACGACGGCCAGGATCGTCACCGTCCGTCGCCGGCCGATCCGCTCCGTGAGGAAGCCGCCCGCCACGGAGCCCCCGATGGCGCCGACCAGGATCGAGGCCGCCGTGATCTCCTGCATGCCGTGGTCGAGGCCGAACTCGTCGCGGATCGACAGCAGGGCGCCGGAGATGATTCCGGTGTCGTAGCCGTAGAGGAAGCCCGCCATGGCCCCGACGCCGACCACGAAGATCAGGAAGGGGCTGAACCCCGTCCGCTCCGATCGGTCCGCACCGTGAGCCCCGGCGGGCACGGGGCCGGCGACCGCGTCAGCGCGCATGGTGGTCCGCCGCGCCCCCGGCATCGATGAAGGTGCCGGATTCGACGAGGCGCAGCAGGCTGAGGAGCCCGCGCCCGGTGGCGGGGGGGACGACGCCCTTCTCGGCTTCGTAGGCGCCGATCGGCCCGTTGATCCGGTCGGCGAAGCGGCGGCTGAAGGCCTCGATCGGGGCGGTGTCGCCGTGCTTGGGCGCCTGGAACCGGGCCAGGATCCGGGTGATCGGATCCTCCGTCGAGAAGAAGCGCCGCAGGATCGCGGTGGCGGCCCCGGCCAGGTATTCGTCGACGTCGACCTCGGCGACGAAGGCGGCATAGTCCGGGTCGCCCCGGAGCAGCAGGGCCACGCCCTCGCGCATCTCGTCCATCACCGCGATGGCGTGGCGGCGATGCTCGGGCGAGGCGCCGATGAACTCGTTGAGCTTCATGCCCCGGTCGCCCCGGCTCACCTGGAAGGCTTCCAGGGCGATCAGCCAGTGGCAGCCGTTGAGGAGCCAGCCCTTGATCTGCTTCTCGACGTCGAGGTGGCGGCTGAAGCTGATCCCGCTCGTGCCGCAGAGCGTTTGCAGGATCTCGGTGCCCGGCGTGAGTTCGAGCTTCAGGGAGGCATAGGGCTCGGTGTGGACGCGCACCATCGGGTGGGGCCCGTCGGTGTCCTCCTCCAGTTCGACGCACATCCGGTCGACGAGGGCCGCCACCGGCGCCACCTGCCGCAGGGTGGAGGGCATCACGGCCGCCGCGAAGGCCGGCCCGTGCAGGACCTCCTCGGCCGAGACCGTGTTCTCGCAGGCCACCAGGAAGATCGGGCCGATCGGCTCGCCGGCCTCCTTCATCTGCGAGAGGGTGTTGAGGGCCTCCACCACGGGCCCGTAATTCTCGACCTTCAGCACGGAGGCCGTGACCATGACGCCCCGGCGTTTCGCCACCGAGCCGAGCGCGATCTCCCGCACGATCGGGCGCACATCGTCGGATTCATAGGTGTGGAAGCCCGCATACGGGATGGTCTCGTCGCGCTCGCCCGAGGCGTCGACCATGCGCAGGCGGTAGGTCCGGTCCGGTTGGCCGGCCAGCAGCGCGTTGCGGCGCGCGGCGCCGAGCGCGGTGCCGCCCGTGGCGTTCGCCCCCGACACCGCCCGGTTGAGCAGGACCGTCTGCGTCGCGTCCGACCGGAAGGCCGGCACGACGAGGCCGAGGCCGAGCCGGCCGGTGCCGAAATGGAGATGCAGCATGAGGAAAGGGCCCGTGATGGACGAAGGCCGTCGGTCCCGCCGCGCAGATCGGCCGCGCGGCGGGTCGGAATCGGCAGGGTCGGGATGGCTCAGGACGCCGCGCGCAGCCGCACGGTGTCGCGCGCGCCGACGCGGTGGGTCTCGGCGACGCGGCGGGCTGCCGGGATATTCTTCAAGACGACACGGAGGAGGTTGTCAGTATCGTTCCGGTCATTCTGCGCAACAGGATTGTAGATCGTCATCGAACACTCGTGATGAATAGGATATCCTGAGCAACCCGACGGAACCGGCGATTGATCCGGTGCGAAATCAAACCGAAGGCGCGACGGTCGGGATTTCGACGAAGCTTGTCAGCGCGTTCGGTGACGCTGAAAGCCATCTGGAAGGCAACAATGTCCCGGCAAATGCCTTTGGAAAGGGCTTTTCGCCCGATGATTGACTTAGGTTAATCTCAGCTCGAAATTCGAATTCAACGTCACAAAGCAAATCCATCGCGCCGCCGACACTTGCTAACCAGTGACAACGCTTCCGATGCGGGTCCCGCCATCGCGGTTGCGTCCGGGCTCGAGCACCGGGCGATGACCCCCACGCCGACGCCGAGACGTCAGCGGGGGAAGCGGGTCGCCATCTGCGAGGTCGAGATCATCGTGTTGTAGTCGTTCACGATCCAGATCAGGTCGCGTCCGGCAGGGCCCCGTGCGTCGCCCTTCGACGTGCCGAGCTTCTCGCGAAATTCCCGCAGCTTGCCGAGGAACGCCCGGGGCCGGCCCTCGAAGGCCGAGAACAGACCGGGATTGGCGGCGCTGTAATCGTCCAGCGCCTTGACGCCCATCGCGAAACCGCCGAGGGCGCCGTCGAAGGCAGCGAGATCGACGACCGGCTTCTTCTCACTGGGGAGACGGTCGACGACCTGCCGGGCGCGGATCATCACGTTGCTGACCTGCCAGCGCACCTTGCGGCCCTCCCGCGCCTCGATGAACGCCAGTTCGGCCGCGTCGGCCTTGTCCTTCTCGATCCTCAGCAGCGCGTCGACCTTGGCACGTTCGTCCAGGAAAGCTTTCGCGGCGGGAACGAGCGCCGCGTGCAGCATCTTGCCCTCCGCCATCCTGTCGACCTTGTAGTCCTGCCGCTCGTAATAGCCGTTGGCCTTGGTGATCAGGGGTGCCAGCGCTTCGTAGGCGCCGATGTAGGCCGGAATTTCGGCGTCGAGCGCAGGCAAAGCCGGGGGCATCGCCGTGGCGGCCCGGGCCTTCTCGATCTCCCCGCGAACGTCATAGAGCGCGTAGAGCCCGTAGACGATGCTTTCGCGCCCTGTCGGGCCGGTCTTCATGTTCGCCCAGCTCTCGTAGCGCGCCAGCGATTCGGACGCCCTGAGCGTTTGATTCGCCAAGGCGACGTAGGCGTTGAGCTTGCTCGTGATCGCTTGCGAGGCGGCGAGCTCGGGGTCGGGGACCGGCGATCTCTGCGCCCAGGCGGACCCGCTGCCCGCCATCGCGGCCACCAGGACGATCGTGGTGAGGCGACGCATGCGGATACCCTGGTTCGATCGCCCCGTGACGGCGGCCGAGCCTCAACGACACGGGCGCCCTGCCTGCGTCAACTGCGAGGATCCCTGGCTGACAGTACGGCGTCGCCCGTTGTCACCGGCCGCCGCGCCGGATCGGCTCGGTGAGACCGGAAAGCCTTCCTACGATCGGGTCTGGACGCGATCGAACGTGGACATGTCCGACCCGGGCATCATGGATGTTCCGGGCCGTCCGTCTCGGTGATCACGACGTCCATCGGCACGTCATGCGCCTGCGGGCGAATGCTCGCGAGCCGCGAGAGCGCGAAACCGACGCCGATGCAGAGCGGCTTGATCGGCAGGGCGGCCACGGTTCGATCGTAGAAACCTCCGCCATAGCCAAGCCGATAGTGTCCGGAGTCGAAGCCGACCAGCGGCGCGAGGAGGATGTCGGGACTGACCGGATCGCCCACGGCCGGAATGGGGATGTCCCAGACGCCTCGCGTCATGGCGACGCCCGGCCACCACGCCCGAAATTGCAGGGGCTCCGCCTTGGCCACGACGACCGGGAGCGCCAGCCGGACGCCCCGATCTCGCAGGCCGGCCAGGATTGCGCGCGCATCGTACTCGCCGCGGAACGGCCAGTAGAAGCCGATGAGGGGTTTTGCGTGCGACGACAGCAGCCTGTTCAGTCGTTCGGTGATCCCGGCGCTCCAGGCCGCCCGATCTCCGGAGGAAATGAGGCATCGCTGCTCGATGAGGCGGGCCCGGGTCTCCTTGCGCCACAGCCTGACGGCCGGCCAATCGGGATCGGCCGCAAGAGGGGGCCGATGATCCGGCCCCGGGTCATGCGTGAGGCAGGGTGGCGGAGTGTCCGCGCGCGCCTCGGTCGATTCGGGCCCGACCGGCGGCCGGTTCGACTCGGATCCCGTGAAAGGGTGACCCACTTCGCTCCTCCCGCCAGCCAACCCTGCGCGTCCGCAGGGATCCGGTTCGGTGAAGCCGATCCTATCCGCACGAATCCGATTGGTGAAAGGAAGGAAACGCCGAACACCGCAGGTTATCGGCTTGGCGGCAATTCGCTCCGCGCCGGGCCGCGACCCAGGAGCCGATGGACCTGCCAGGTGAGCATCATGCTCGACACCATCAGCATCGCGTAGAGGAGGTTGAGCAGAAGTGGCGCGTCTTGCATCGGCCCGAACCCGTGGGTGTAGCGGTGCGAGGGGAGGTCGATCCCCTGCAACAACCGAGCCACGAGCCGGACGGCGGATGAATCTGCGTCTTCGCGCCCTGTAGGGACGCCGCGGGATCGGCCGATCCCCCGAGGCCACGGGGCTTCGGCGTCGGCGCGCCGGTGATCCGGAGCACGCGGCGCCCGGTGCCTAGGCGCCGGTGAGTTCGAAGTCCTTCGCCGAGACCAGACGCGTCAGGACCGCGAGCAGGTCGGTCTGCGTGATGATCCCGAGGATGCTCCGATCCTCGGCCGTGACCACGACGGCATGGGTGTGGCCGTTGGTCAGGGGCTCGACCAAGGTGACCGCCGGCTCGTCCGGTGCGGCCGTCCGGGCTTTGGACATCACCTGTTCGATCCGTCCATCGCCGTGCAATGCCAGCTCGCGCAGGCCCAACGTACCGGCGAGCAGGCCCCGTTCGTCCACCACCGGCAGCGTCCGGATGTTGTGCCCGAGCAGCAATTCGCGCGCGCGCGCGAGGGGCTCGTGCAGCCCGATCGTGACCACGTCGCGCGACATGACCGAACCGCAATCCAAGGCCCCGTGCGCCCGCGCGAGGGCTTGGCTTTCGACCTCGCGCAGCAAGCGATCGAGGTCCGTCCGGTCGATATCGAGGGTTTCGTTCAGGCTCAGGAGCGCCGCGTCGACGTCCCTGGCGTGGAAGCCGACACGGACCGGCGCGGGCAGGTCCGCCGTCCCATGGACATTGGCGGGCATCGCCGGCGGAACGTGAGGGTAGTTCCGGCGCGAGATCCGATGGAAGGCGATCCCGAGGCCGACGAGGATGATGGAGTTCAGGCAAACGGGCACGAACGGAAACAGGAAGCCGGACGACGCGATCGCGGGGCCGCCGATCAGCGCCGTCAGGGCGGCCGCCCCACCCGGCGGATGCAGGCAGCGCGTGAACGACATCACCGCGATGGCGAGCGAGACGCCAACCCCGATGGCGAGCACCGGGTTGGAGATGAAGTGGGCCGCCGTCACGCCCATCAGTGCCGAGAGCGTATTGCCCCCGATGATCGACCAGGGCTGCGCGAGCGGGCTGGCGGGGACCGCGAAGAGCAGCACCGCCGATGCCCCCATCGGGGCGACGATCAGGGGAATGTGCGGGCCTTCCCCCACGATCCAACCACTGACGAGCCCGGTCAACGCGATGCCGATCAGCGCGCCAAGGCAGGCGATCAACCGCTCGCGAAGCGTCGCGCCCGCGAGGATCGGCCGAAACAGACGGATACCGAACAGGCGTCCGGCCTGACGATCAGGACCAGCGGCGTCGGACATTCTGTTGCCCCTTCGCTTCCTCGGAACGCCCGTTTTCCAGGCGAACGCTGAAATTCATACCGATCAAACTGGTATATCAAATACCAGTTTACCGATTGAGGGGAAAATTGCAATCGCCGTGGGCACGATGCCGTTTCTCGAGGCAGGGCGAACCGGGCTTGTGAGGAGAGGACCATGCGAGGCTCGCGACTCCCGCGTTGCTCACCGTCGTGGCGGCCTTCGGCGGCTTGAGCGTCATCGACCCGATGGCGGCGCGGCCGGATGCGCCGGCAGCGGATAAGGTCCTGCGTCGGTCGAACTGACGGCGTTCCTGGCGGCGGTCGACTTGGCGTTCAGCACCTACCGCGCCACGAAACCGATATCCGCCGCCACGGCCTTGAGGCGGTCCGGGTCGCTCGCCTTGCGCTCGCTGTAGCGGTCGACCAGCAGGTCGGCCCGCTCGCGGGTCAGGAGGGTGAACCGGAACAATTCCTCGCAGACGTCGACGACCCGGTCGTAGAGGGGGCCCGGCTTCATCCGGCCGGCCGCGTCGAACTCCTGGTAGGCCATCGGCACCGAGGACTGGTTGGGGATGGTGATCATCCGCATCCAGCGGCCGAGGATGCGCAGGGCGTTGACGGCGTTGAAGCTCTGCGAGCCCCCCGAGACCTGCATGACCGCGAGCGTGCGCCCCTGCGTCGGGCGCACCGAGCCCTCGCTCAAGGGCAGCCAGTCGATCTGGCTCTTCATCACGCCGGTCAGGGTGCCGTGCCGCTCCGGCGAGACCCAGACCTGCCCCTCCGACCAGAGCGAGAGCGCGCGCAGTTCCCGCACCTTCGGGTGGTCCGCCGGGGCGTCGTCGGGCAGCGGCAGGCCGTGCGCGTCGTAGAGGCGGACCTCGCCGCCCATCGCCTCCAGCAGCCGGGCCGCCTCCTCGGCGAGGAACCGGCTGAACGAGCGCGCCCGCAGGGACCCGTACAGGACGAGGAAGCGCGGGGCGTGCGCGAAGGCCCGGGGCGGCGCCAGCGCCGCGACGGTCGGCACCGCGAAATGGGCCGCGCTGAGGCTCGGCAGGCCGTCGGTGAAGGGGGCTCGGTCGCTGACGGGGGCTTCGTTGGTGAAGGGGTCTCGGGGCTTGTCCAAGGCGTGGGCTTCCGCTACGTTTCAATGATGACTGAACTATTGAACCAATGACGGACGCGCCGCAAGGCATCGATGGAGTGCTGGCCATCGACGAGGCCCGGGCGGTCGCGGCCTTCGCGGCGCTCGGCCAGGAAAACCGCCTGCGCATCGTCCGGGTCCTCGTCACCGCCGGCCCTGACGGGATGGCGGCCGGCCGCCTCGCCGGCGCGGTGGGGGTGTCGGGCACCAACCTGTCCTTCCACCTCAAGGAACTGAGCCATGCGGGCCTGGTCCGGTCCCGGCGCGCGGGCCGCTCGATCCTCTACAGCGCCGCCTATCCCGCCCTGTCCGGCCTGATCCAGTTCCTGATGCGCGATTGCTGCCAGGGCCGGCCGGAGGTCTGCGCCCCCGCCGTCGCGGCGCTGGCCGCCTGCTGTCCTCCGACCCGAGACCCGTCCCATGCTTGAGCCGTCCCATGCCTGAGCCGTCCGCCCAACCGTTCGACGTCGTGATCTACCACAACCCCGATTGCGGCACCTCGCGCAACACCCTCGCGATGATCCGCAACGCGGGGCTCGAACCCCATGTCGTTGCATATCTGACGAGCCCCCCTTCGCGCCGGATGTTGCACCACCTCGCGCAACGCGCCGGCCTCCCGATCCGGGCCCTCCTGCGCGAAAAAGGCACGCCCTACGCGGAGCTTGGCCTCGCCGATCCGGCCCTGGGCGACGACGCCCTCCTCGACGCGATCGCGGCCCACCCGATCCTCCTCAACCGCCCCCTGGTGGTGTCTCCGAAGGGGGTGCGCCTGTGCCGGCCCTCCGAGGCAGTGCTCGATCTGCTGCCGCCCCAGCGGGGCGCCTTCGCCAAGGAGGACGGCGCCCCCGTGCTGGACGCGCAGGGCCAGCGCCTCACCGGCGCCTGAGCCGCCGCGATGCTGGCGCTCGCCCTCTTCC
>NZ_JAQGKL010000214.1 GCF_028290105.1 Methylobacterium sp. | reverse complement strand
GTACAGGAGGCCGATTTCACCCGGCGACGGTTCGGTGAAGGTGATGCCGGCGGCCTCCAGGGCGGCGCGGATCGCATCGCGGGTCCGGGGCCGCAGCGCGCTCCCGCCGCTCTCCTCGAAGCGCTTGACGCTCGAATCCGAGACCTTCGCGGCCGCCGCGAGTTCCGGGATCGACCAGTTCAGCATCGCCCGCCCGCTGCGCACCAGGGAGCCGGCGAGGTTTTCGAGCCGGATCGAGGCGGGCTGGGCCATCACGCTGGCGGTACGGCTCATGTCCAGAATGAGCCCGATCCATTCACGCACGCTCTGGTCGGGGTTGAACAGAGGAACGGCGCGGCTGCTCACCCAGCGATATTGTCCGTCCGCGCAACGCAGGCGATAGTTCGCCTCGTAGGGCGTGCGCTGGCTGAACGCCGTGGCCCAGGCCTTGGAGGCGCGCGGCCGATCCTCCGGATGGATGGCGAGCGCCCAACCGCCCTTGCGCCAGACCGATTCGGATTGCCCGGTCAGTTCGTACCAGCTGGGGCAGGGCCAGTGGACCCCGTCGCCGTTGATGTTCCACACCACGGCGGCGACGGCCTGGACCAGACCCTGATAACGTGCCTGACTGCGCTCGATCAGCTGCGATGCCTCGCGCCGGCTCGTGATGTCGACGACGATGCCGTCGATCCGGGCCGGCCGGCCATCATCGGTCCCGAGCACCACGTCGGCCTTGACCTCGATCCAGCGAACGGTCCGGTCCGGCCGAACGATGCGCAACTCGCGATGCACCGACAAGCCGGAGTTCAGCGCGGCCCAGATCTCCTCGCGGATGTTCCAGTCCGCCGGGTGGACGAGATCCAGCACCGCATCGCTGTTGCGACTTGGGAACGGCAGTCCCGCTATCCGCAGAAGTCCATCCGACAGCACGACTGACAGGTCGCGCAGGTCGATGGACCAGACCCCGATCTGCGCCTGATCCTCGATCAGCCGCAGCATGTGGCTTGCCGATGCGGAAATGTGCGGCGGGGGGGCGTCGTCCGACAGGCGCGGCGCCGCCCCGTTAGGCTTTAAAACGAACACGATATCCTCGTCGCAGGAAGAATCCGAAGATGTATACAATCTCCAGCTTTCAGCCTGCCTCTGTGCTTGTTTGCTAAGCGACTTCCTATAGCAAAGCAAGACTTGAAATCAAAATTCGGCATTTGCATTTCGGTCAAATACAACCAAGTAGATCGACTCCCGAGCAACTTATGTATTCATTTCCGCTCCATCACACGCAGCGACATAGGAGTGTCCGTTCCGCAACGGTTGGACGCTCGATGCCAGCCCAGAATATTCATCGCGCGCAAACCAGTTGGGGGCCAGCATGATTTCTCGGCCAGGGCGATCGACCCAATCGTATCTTGGATTGCTGTCGCAGTGAGACCGTGTCACCGCGAAAGGCCGCGTGTGATTACTGTGAATAGGCGGACCTTTATCGAGCCCGATGGATTACGTCGACGGCCCCGACAAGTCGGCCGAGCATCCCACGTTGGCCGGACCTATGCACGACAGGCCCAAATTGCGACCGACACAAGGACACGCTCGCGCAGATTTGAGCTTGTCCTTGGGAACAGCCGAGCGGATCCCGTTGGCGTCCGCAAGCAAGGCGATACGGTCGGAACAGTCTCAATCTCGGATTGTCATCACAGACTCGTGATCGACCGGATCTGGCGGCTCAAGTCCGGACTCCGCCTCGTGCCATGGGCGCTTGCGGTCCGGTCGGCGCGTCGATCCTCGTCCACGCCGTCGACCCGGTCTTCGGGGGATTCGCGCCGAAAGACCTGACACACGCTCCCCGTCGTCGCATCTGGCGAGCAAATCACGCCGCAGCGGATGGAAACCCGCCAACGCGGATGCTCAAGTGCGCGCGGGCTCGATGGATGACGCATCGATTCGGCGGTTCGTCGCGGGGATACGGTGCGTGGGGCTCACGCAGCGCCGAGTCGATCCGGCATGCGGGGATCGGCCGGGACGACCGGTCACGACCCGGCTGATCGCACGAGGAGTGCACCGCATGGCTCTGGAACGGAACGCCGCCCTCTCCAGTCCCGAGGCCCGGGGCGCCGCCAAGGATCTCCTCGGGGCCGCCGCCGACTTGGTCGAGGCGGGGGGAGGGCCCGGCGGTTTCGTCGCCGACCTGTTCGGGCGCGTCCCTCCGGAAGATCTGGCGCCTTATACCGCGCGGGCGCTCGCCGACCTCGCCCTGGCGGCACGCGCGCACCTGGCCGAGCCCCGGCGAATTGGGACTGCGGCAGCCCTGTCCGTCAGCGATCGCGTGGTCGAGCGCGACGGGCGCCGGCGCGAATTGTCGATCATCGAGGTGATCAACGACAACCGGCCGTTCCTGCTCGATTCGACCCTGGCCGAACTGACCGAGCAGGGCCTCTCGCCGCGCCTCGTCGCCCATCCGATCCTCGGCGTCGAGCGCGACGCGTCCGGAGGCCTCATCCGCGTGGTCGGGGAGACGACGGCGGAGACCAACGCCGTCTTTGCCCGCGAAAGCTTCATCCACATTCACCTCGACCGGCTCGACCCGGGCGCGGCCCGCACCCGCCTCGTCGAGGGGCTCGAGCGCGTCTATCGCGACGTGACGCAGGCCACGGACGACCACGAGGCGATGGTGGCACGCCTTTCCGGCATTGTGCGGGCCTATGCAGAGACGTCGCCGCCCCTGCCGGGGAGCGAGATCGCAGAGGCACGCGCCTTCCTCGACTGGCTCGGCGCGGGGCACTTCACCCTCCTGGGTCTTCGCGAGCATGGTCTCGCCGGCACCGAGCACGCAGCGGTCGCGGGCCGCGGTCTCGGATTGCTGCGCGATCCCGCCGTGGCGGTGCTGCGGCGGGGCGGCGCGCTCGTCGATATGACGCCCGAGATCCGCGCCTTCCTCGAAGGCCCGCAGGCACTCATCATCACCAAGGCCAGCGTGAAGTCGCGGGTGCACCGGTCCGCGCATCTCGACTACATCGCCTGCAAGCTGTTCTCGCCCGAAGGCGCCCTTGTCGGAGAGGTCGGCATCGTCGGCCTGTTCACCGCCAGCGCCTACACCCTGCCCACGCGCGACATTCCTTATCTTCGCGAGAAGGTCGCCCAGGTGGCGGCACGCGCCGGCCTCGACCCGACGAGCCATGCCGGGCGCGGCCTCCTCGACGTGCTGGAGACCTATCCGCGCGACGACCTGTTCCAGATCGACGGTGACCGGCTCTACCGCTTCAGCCTTGCCATCGCGCATCTGGCCGACCGGCCGCGCCTGCGCGTGCTCTCGCGTCCCGACCGCTTCGGCCGTTTCGTCTCGCTCCTCGTCTACGTGCCGAAGGACCGCTACGATTCCGATGTCCGGGCACGGATCGGCGCCTACCTCGCCGCCGAATATGGCGGCCGGGTCTCGGCCGCCTACCCCTATTTCCCGGAGGGGCCGCTCGCCCGCACGCACTTCATCATCGGCCTCCCCGAAGCCGGCGCGCCCGAGCGCGACCCCGCCGCCCTGGAAGCGGGCATCGCCGCCCTGGTACGCACTTGGGGCGACGAGTTGCGGATGGTCCTGGCCGAGACCCTCGGTGGCCCCGAGGCCCGCACGCTCGCGATCCGTTACGGGGAGGCCTTCTCGGCGGCCTACCGCGAGAGCTTCACCCCGCGTGTGGCGATCGCCGACATCGCGACCCTGGAGCGCCTGAGCCCGGAGCGCCCCCGCGCCGCCGACATCGTCCGGCGCGCCACCGACCCGGATTCGCAGATCCGCCTCAAGGTGTTTTCGCGGGGGGCGTCGCTGTCGTTGTCCGAGCGGGTGCCTGTGCTGGAAAATCTCGGCTTCCGCGTGATCAACGAGCGGACCTACCGGATCCTGCCGCCTAGCGCCGAGGAAGCGGCCCGCATCTGGCTGCACGACATGCTGCTCGAGCGTGCCACGGGAGCCGCCATCGACCTCGCCCGCCTGGAGCGCCCGCTCGAGGAGGCGCTCCTCGCCCTGGGCGCGGGAAAAGCCGAATCCGACGGCTATAACCGCCTCGTGCTGGAGGCCGAGCTGTCCTGGCGCGATGCCGCCATCCTGCGGGCGTTGGGCCGCTACCTGCGCCAACTGCGCATCCGCTACGGGCAGGATTATCTCGCCACCACGCTCGCCGCCCATCCGGGGATCGCGCGCTCGCTGGTCGGCCTGTTCTACGCCCGCTTCGACCCCGCGTTCGCCGGCGACCGCGAGGCGCACCAGGCCGAGATCCGCGCCGGCATCGAGACGGCGCTCGCCGCCGTCACCAGCCTCGACGAGGACCGCATCCTGCGCCGCTTCGTCAATCTGATCGAGGCGGCCGTTCGCACGAACGTCTTCCAGGTCGCGGACGAGGGCGGGCCCCGCGAGACCATCGCCTTCAAGTTCGCCTGCGCCCGGGTCAACGGCATGCCGCTGCCGCGCCCGTTCTTCGAGATCTTCGTCTATTCGCCCCGTGTCGAGGGCCTGCACCTGCGCTACGGCTACGTGGCGCGGGGCGGCCTGCGCTGGTCCGACCGGCCGGAGGATTTTCGCACCGAGATCCTGGGGCTGGTGAAAGCCCAGCAGGTCAAGAACGCCGTCATCGTGCCGGTGGGCGCCAAGGGCGGGTTCTTCCCCAAGCGGCTGCCGCCGGCCTCCGACCGGCAGGCCTGGATGGAGGAGGGCACCGAGAGCTACCGGATCTTCATCCGCACGCTGCTCGAACTCACCGACAACATCGTGGGCGACGCGATCGTGCCCCCGGCCGACACCGTCCGGCACGATCCCGACGACGCGTATCTCGTGGTCGCGGCCGACAAGGGCACCGCCACCTTCTCGGACATCGCGAACGCGCTTTCGGCGGCGCGTGGGCACTGGCTCGGTGACGCCTTCGCCTCGGGCGGCAGCCAGGGCTACGACCACAAGGGCATGGGCATCACCGCACGCGGCGCCTGGGAGGCGGTCAAGCGCCACTTCCAGGAAATGGACATCGACACCCAGAGCGATCCCATCACCGTCGCGGGCGTCGGCGACATGTCCGGCGACGTCTTCGGCAACGGCATGCTGCTCTCGCGGACCCTGCGGCTCGTGGCCGCCTTCGACCATCGCGACATCTTCCTCGATCCGAACCCCGATGCGGGCGCGAGCTACGCCGAGCGCCGGCGCCTGTTCGATCTCGGCCGCTCGTCCTGGCGCGATTATGAGTCCAGCCTGATCTCGGCCGGCGGCGGTGTCTTCGCGCGCAGCCTGAAGACCATCCCGCTCTCCCCCGAGATCCGCGCGGTGCTGGAGATCGACCAGGCCGAGGCGACCCCGGCGGAACTGATGCAGGCGATCCTGAAGGCGCCCGTGGACCTGCTCTGGTTCGGCGGCATCGGCACCTACATCCGCGCCACCAGCGAATCCGACGACGAGGCCGGCGATCGGGCCAACGACTCCGTGCGCATCACGGGCGCGATGCTGCGCGCCAAGGTCGTCGGCGAGGGCGCCAATCTCGGGGCCACCCAGCGCGGACGCATCGAGGCGGCCCGCGCCGGGGTGCGCCTCAACAGCGACGCCATCGACAACTCGGCCGGCGTGAACACATCCGACGTCGAGGTGAACATCAAGATCGCCCTGATGGGCCCCGAGCGCGACGGCCGCCTCGATCCGGCCGCCCGCAACGCGCTCCTGGTGGCGATGACCGACGAGGTCGCCACCCTGGTCCTGCGCAACAACCAGCTCCAGACCCTCGCCCTCTCGCTCGCCCAGCATCGCGGATTGTCGGAGACCGGGTTCGCCATGCGCACGATGCAGGCGCTGGAGGCGGAGGGCCGACTCGACCGGGCCGTCGAGTTGCTGCCCGACGACGCGGCTCTCGCCGAGCGCATGCGAAAAGGGGAAGGGCTGACCCGGCCGGAATACGCGGTGATCCTGGCCTACGCCAAGCTCGCGCTCTACGACGCCCTGCTGGCGAGCGCGGTCCCGAACGATCCCTATTTCGACCGGGAATTGCAGCGCTACTTCCCGGCGGCCCTGCGCCAGCAATTCCCCGACGCGGTGAAGGGCCATCGCCTGCGCCGCGAGATCATCAGTACCGCGCTCTCCAACATCATCGTCAATCGCGGCGGGCCTTCACTCGTCACGCGCTTGGTCGACGAGACCGGGGCGGACGCCGCCACCATCGCCAAGGCCTACGCCGTCACCCGCGACGCCTACGGGTTGATGGAACTGAACCAGGCCATCGACGGCCTGGCCGGCGCGATCGGCGGACAGGCGCAGATCGCGCTCTACGCCGAGGTCCAGGACCTGCTCGTGGGCCGCATCGTCTGGTTCATCCGCAACCTCGACCTGACCGGAACCATCGCGCCGATCGTCGCCCGCTACCGCGAGGGCATCGCAGCACTCCAGGCGGTGCTGCCGGAGGTGATGGGGGAGGCCGTCAGCGCGGCGCTGGCGCGGCGCGAGGCCGAGCTTGTCGGCTACGGCATGGCCGAGGCTCCGGCCCGCCGCCTGGCCGCGCTCACGGCGCTGACCTCCGGCCCCGACATCGTCCGGGTCGCGGAGACCGGCGGCGGGGCCATCCCGGAGATCGCCGCCACGCACTTCGCGCTCGACCGGGACTTCCACCTCTCCGACCTCGCGGCCGCCGCGCGGGAGGTCGCCACCGGCGATACCTTCGACCGCATCGCCCTGGAACGCGCGGTCGCGAACATCGCCACCGCCCACCGGCAACTCACCGCACAGATCATCGACACGGTGGGGGCCGGCGCCGAGGCGGTCACCGCCTGGACCCGCAGCCGGGGCGCCGCCCTCGACCATACCCGCGCGACCCTGGAAGCGGTCACCGCCTCGGGGCTCACGGTCTCGAAGGCCACGGTGGCGGCGAGCCTGCTGGCGGACCTTGCGCGGCCCCGGGGGCGGCCGGGCGCGGACTAGCGCCGGCCGCCCGTGGCACTCGCGTCGAAGCCGGGGAGCGGTAGGGCGTTCGGTAGTCGAAAGGGAGCCCGCCGGGCGACGCTCGAGCCGCATGGCGCTTGAGCGGGTCCAAGATCCGCGTGTCGTAGGGGCAAGACGGATTTCGTCTCATCCGCCGTCCGGCCGATCGTCCAAGTGCCTCGACGCTCGTGAGGGGCCAGGCCGTCACGAGGGCGCAAAGGCACGCGCCTGGTCTCCAGGGGCGAGCCTCTGTTTCGTCGCGGTTCTCTGGGTGGTTGATTCGAGTGGGCTCAAAGAGGACCGTCGCCGCGATGCGCATCCTGGAGCCGAATGGCGATTTCGGTCCCTGGGTCGAGGATGGCGGCGGCTTGGACCGGTGCTGGCGGGTTTGCGCGGTCCGTATTCAGCGATGTGTATCGTGCGGCGGGCCGCTGGTGCTTCTGTGCAGCCGAGGCGGGCGTCTGGGCGGCGACAGCCAAGGACACGCCCACGAATGCGGTCAAGGTCACTGGAAACTTCACTTTAGCCTCCTGTCGTTTTAACGGCGGGGCCAAGATCAATATTCAGAAAAAATTGTCAATCTGAATTTATATAATATTTCAAATGTTACTATAATAATAAAGGTGACTATTTGATAAACCTTCCAATGCGCTGTGACAAGCCGATCCGCTCGGGAAAACCTTTGTTCCCGCTGGAATTGCTCCTGTCACGCATTCCACACATCGGCGCGGCTGGTTCCGGGGTTGTCGGCCAATCTTCCGAAGCAGCGGACGGATCGAAGTCCTGGAGTGCCTTGGAGCCCTCAAGTGCCTTGGAGCCCTGAAGTGCCTTGGAGCCCTGGAGCGCCTTGGGCGGTCAGCCTGGCTTTTGAGCAGCCCGGCCAGGGCTTCGTCAGGTGAGGCTGATGCCGGTGCGCGCGAAGGAAGTCGGCCACGCGGAGGCTGAGAGTTTTTTCGGTAGATCCGAAGGTCACGGAAAACGCTCCAGCGTCGCCAGAGGGCCGCTGGGTCACTTGTCGGCTCGACGTGAACGGGCAGAGGGCCACCCGGCCGCGGACCATCGAACCAGGCTTCACGGGTCGGAGCAGATCCAGGACGCACCGGCCCCGCTCGGTCAAGGGAAGGTGGCGCATCGCGACCATCATTGGCGAGGCAAGGACGGAGCGGCGATCGCGCTCCGTTCCCGATCCACGGGCGAGAACGTGCGTCATGGACGCCCCGCGCCATGTGGCGGGCCGAGCAGGGATGCCGAGCCTTCGGTGCTTCCTCGAGCTGTCGCAGAAGGGAGCTTCGTCCGATCCCGACAGGGGAAGCGATCGTCCGAGCTGCGGTCTCTGGCAAGGTGTGGGCGAAGGAAGCCGCCTACCGGGCCAGCACGCGGGCGGCGTCCTTGGTGGTGGCGACGGCACGTCCCACGCTCGCGATCGATTGCGAGATCGACTGGATGTTGTGCGAGATCGCCGAGACCGCGCTCGCGGCGTGCTGCATGTTGCCCGACATGTCCTGCGTGACGACGCTCTGCTCCTCAACGGCGGCGGCCGTGCTGATCACGTGGTCCCGCATCTGCTCGACCGAGCCCTGGATGGTCTGGAGCGCACTCACGACCTGCTTCGAGACGGCCTGCACGTTGTCGATCTCGCCCGCGATCTGTTCGGTGGCGCGTGCCGCCTGATTGGCGAGGCTCTTAACCTCCTGCGCGACCACCGCGAAGCCGCGCCCGGCCTCGCCGGCCCGGGCCGATTCGATGGTGGCATTGAGCGCCAACAGGTTGATCTGCCCCGCGATGTTCTGGATCAGGCCGACGATGCCGCTCATGGCGGTGGCGGCCTGCGTCAGGTTCTGGGTCAGGTCCGCGGCGGAGACGACCTGTCCCTGCGCGCGGTCTGTCGCCGCCCGCGAATGGGCCATGCTTTGCGAGATCTCCGCGACGGATGCCGCCAGCTCCTCGGAAGCGGCCGCCATGGTCTGGACGTTGTTGGCCGTGGTCCCGGCCGCCGCGCGGGCCTCGCCGGTCTGCGCATCGGAGTGCCGGACGGCGCCGTCGATCTCGCCGAAGTTCCGCTCGATCAATTGCCGCAACTCGGTCAGGAGGTTCACCTGCGCGGTGATGTCGGTGGCGAATTTGACGATCTTGTAGGGGCGCCCGCTCGCATCGAGGATGGGGTTGTAGGACGCCTCGATCCAGATCTCGCGACCGCCCTTGGCGATGCGCCGGTACTGCGCGGCCTGATATTCGCCCGCGCGCAGCTTGGCCCAGAACGCCGCGTAGTCGGGGTGTTCGCGCTCTGCGGCGTCCACGAACATGCGGTGGTGCTGGCCGACCACCTCACCGAGCGTGTAGCCCACGGCTTTGAGGAAGTTCGCGTTGGCGTCGAGCACCACGCCGTCCAGCCCGAAGGCGATCACCGCCTGGGCCTTGTCGAGCGCCGCGATCTGCCCCTGCCGGTCGGCGTCCTCCAGCTTCCGGCGCGTCACGTCGGTGGCGACCTTGATCACCTTGTAGGGCTTGCCCGACTTGTCGAAGAGCGGATTGTAGGACGCCTCGATCCAGATTTCTCGGCCGCCCTTGGCGATGCGCCGGTACTGAGCGGCCTGGTACTCGCCTGCCCGCAGCTTGGCCCAGAACGCCGCGTATTCGGCGCTGTCCCGGTAGGCGGGCTCGACGAACAGGTTGTGATGGCGCCCCTGAATCTCGGCGAGCGGATAGCCGATGACCGCCAGGAAGTTCTCGTTGGCGGTGATGACCGTGCCGTCGAGGTTGAATTCGATGATGCCCTGAGACCTGTCCAGAGCCGCGAGCTTGGCGTCGGCGTCCGCCGCCGACCGGTTCCACGCACCCAACATCATCCACCCCAGGGCTGGAGCCCTGACGGACTCGGGAGGCAATCGCGCGATCCCGCCTTGTCACAGGACAGGGCGTTCCGCAGGGTCCAAAAATCGCAAAAAATGTTAAATTTTAAGTTACTCGAGCGTTGAGCGGAGGTCGTCGGCGCCTATCGCATGGCCGGATGCTCGGAGCACCGAGTCTGCAACGCACCGCAGCCCATTGCCATCTTGGATCGTGCGGCGTGTTCGCAATATTCTTCTGCGTGCGCTGCGCGAGAACTTGGCCTGCCGTGTCGTTGCTTCGTGCGCCGCCTGCGAACCACCCTCCGCAGGTCACCTGTCCCCAACGCAGCCTCTGGTGCCGGCCCGATTGGCCGCATTGATGCCCGTCCGAGTGGTGCGGCCGAAGATCCGGGCCGGCAGGGTCCTAGGGCCGGGTCTTCGGGCGGGGGCCTGGGGCGGGAGCAGCCCGCCCGGCGGTGACGGTGCCGCCGCGTGGCTCGCGATAATGCGCACGAGCCCTTGCAACGCGTGTTGGAACTGGCGGGCCATTGGTGTATGAGCCTGCCCCAAGTGCAGTTTCTGCGCCGATTCGAGGCCGTCTGACGGACGTCCCGCCCGGGTGAGATCCCGGGTCCGGGACGTTTTGCAGTTCGCGTCGCGGGGCTCCGTGCGGGTCTCAGGGTCGGTGCCGTCCAACAAACACCGTTTCAGAGGATTGAAACCGTTGCAGGTACTCGTTCGCGACAACAACGTCGACCAGGCCCTCCGCGTGCTGAAGAAGAAGATGCAGCGCGAGGGCATCTTCCGTGAGATGAAGCAGCGCAAGGCTTACGAGAAGCCCTCCGTGCGCAAGGCGCGTGAGAAGGCCGAGGCGGTCCGCCGCGCCCGCAAGCAGGCACGCAAGACCGCAATCCGTGAGGGCCTGATCGCCGCTCCGAAGCCGAAGCCCCGTTTCGGCGCCGGTGCTCCGCGTCGTCCGGGCGGTTCGCCGTTCGCGCCGTCGGCTCCCGCCGTGCTGCCCCCCGCCACCAGCGCCTGAGATTCATCGACCGAAGCGTCGCTCTCCACCTTCGGCCGATCGTCCTAAGTCGAAAACAGCCCGGCCGTTCAGCGGCCGGGCTGTTTTCGTGTCCAGCTCATCGCTCAGGCGGCGCGTGCCGCCACCGACGCATGCTCGGCCTGGACCAGGACATCCAGGGCCCGCCAGGGCTTCTGCATGTAGACGGCCTGCGCCGGCAGGCCGCCGACGCCGCGTGCGTCACCGCCGGAGGTGAGCACCACCCGCACCTCGGGCCAGCGCCGCTCCACCGTGGTCGCGAGCGCGATGCCGTCCATTCCGGCGCCGAGGCGCACGTCGGCAAAGAGCAGCGCCACGTGGCCGCCCGAACGCTCGAGCACCGAGATCGCCGCCTCCGCGCTATCGCAGGCGATCACGTCGAGGTCGGTCTCCTCGAGGACCGCGGTGGCGAGGTTGCGCACCTCGGCATCGTCCTCGACCACGAGGGCGATCGGACAGGCGGCGTGTGAGCGATCCATGAAGTCTCCTTTGCGGGTGTCGGATCATGCGGCGGCGTGAGCCGCGCGGGGTCGGTTACGCAAAACCCGTAGCGAGGCGGCCTTCCGGCGGCCCGCGCTGATTCTCCCAACATGATGCTGCGCCGCCACGATATAGCCGGCAAGAGTCCGAATCGCTGATCCGGCTATGCGGTTCCCACAGCCACATTCGTAACGCGCCGCCGCATTCCCGCCGGGCTCGCATGATCTGGGTCCGCGCGGCATTTCAAAGCCGTAGTCGGGCTCGCGCGACGCGGTGCGCCTCTTGCATCACCGAGGCTGGACGTGTCCGATGCAAGGGGTGCGTTAACCCTTCGTTCACCGCAACGGCCTGAAGTTCTTAGGCGAGGATGTTCAAGGGCTTGTCGCCACTCAGCCGCGTGCCGCGGGGGTGGATCGGGACGCGGGCTCGGGGTTTCAGCGCGCGATTGGAAACAGGGGGTGTTGGTCCGACATGTGCCGCTTTCTCGCCTATTCCGGTGAGCCGGTCTTCCTGACCGACCTCGTCTGCGCACCGACGCATTCGCTGGTCCACCAGTCACTCCACGCGGCCGAGGCGAAGACGGAAACCAACGGCGACGGTTTCGGCATCGGCTGGTACGGCGAGCGGGTCGAGCCGGGCCTGTACCGCGACGTCTGCCCGGCCTGGTCGGACGAGAACCTCGTCAACCTCTGCCAGCAGGTCCGGGCGCGGATGTTCTTCGCCCATGTGCGGGCCTCCACCGGCACCGCCACGACCCGGGCGAACTGCCATCCCTTCGCCCATGGCCGGCACCTGTTCATGCACAACGGCCAGATCGGCGGATACCACCGCATCAAGCGGCGGCTCGAGGCTCTGATCCCCGACGCACTCTACGACGACCGGCGCGGCACCACCGATTCCGAGGCGATCTTCTTGCTCGCCCTGGCCAATGGACTCGCCGAGGATCCGATCGGCGCAATGCGCCGGACCCTCGCCACCGTGCGTGACATGATGCACGCGGCCGAGGCCACCGATCCGCTGCGTTTCACCGCCGTCGTCACCGATGGCGAGACCCTGACCGCGTTCCGCTGGGCCTGCGACGGCAGCCCGCCGAGCCTGTACTATCGCCAGACCGAGACCGGCCTCGTCGTGGTCTCAGAGCCCATCGACGGCTGCCGCGACGGCTGGAAGGTGGTGCCGAAGGGCGGCACGCTCCAGGCCCGGCGCGGCGGCGCCGTCACCCTCACGGGCCCCGATGCGGCGGCCGAGCGCATCGCCGCCTGAAGGACTTGCGGCGCCCGCCCGAACGACGGACAAGCCGGCTCCGATGCCAAGCGGGAGCCGGCCGATGACCTACCCGAACGTGACGCTGCACATCGCCGGAGCCTGGACGCCGGGGTCCGGCGCGCAGACCCTGCCGGTGCTCAACCCCGCCACCGGCGAGACCCTAGGCACGCTCGCCGTCGCGACCCGGGACGATCTCGACCGGGCGCTGGCCGCCGCCGCGCGTGGCTTTGCCGTCTGGCGCAAGGTCGCGGCCTTCGAGCGCGCCAAGGTGCTGCGCCGCGCGAGCGACCTGCTGCGCGCCCGCGTCGAGGACATCGCCCGCATCATGACGCTGGAGCAGGGCAAGCCCCTGGCCGAAGCGCGCATGGAGATCCTGGCCGGAGCCGACGTCATCGATTGGTTCGCCGAGGAAGGCCGGCGCGCCTACGGACGGATCATTCCGGCCCGGACCGACGGCGTCGTCCAGATGGTCCTGCGCGAGCCGGTCGGGCCCGTGGCCGCCTTCACGCCCTGGAATTTTCCCATCAACCAGGCCGTGCGCAAGGTCGCGGCCGCGCTCTGTGCCGGATGTTCGGTGATCCTCAAGGGTCCCGAGGATACCCCGGCGAGCTGCGCGGCCATGGTCCAGGCCTTCCTCGATGCCGGCGTGCCGGGCGACGTGCTCTCCCTGGTGTTCGGCGATCCCGCCAGCATCTCGGCCTACCTCATCCCGCACCCCGTCATCGCCAAGATGTCTTTCACGGGCTCGACCCCGGTGGGCAAGGAACTCGCGGCCCTCGCCGGCCGCCACATGAAGCGGGCGACGATGGAACTCGGCGGCCACGCGCCCGCGATCGTGTTCGAGGATGCGGACGTGGATCAGGCGGTCGCCGTGCTCGGCGCCAACAAGTTCCGCAATGCCGGGCAAGTCTGCGTGGCGCCGACCCGGATGCTGGTGCACGAGGCCGTCTACGACCGGTTCCGCGATGGCTTCGTGGCCCTCGCCCAAGGCCGAAAGGTCGGCGATGGCCTCGACCCCGAGACCACCATGGGCCCGCTCATCCACGCCCGCCGCCTCGAGGCGATGGAGACGCTCTGCGCCGACGCCGTGGCCCAGGGCGCCGAGTTGCGCACCGGCGGCAAGCGCATCGGCAACCGCGGCCATTTCTTCGAGCCGACCGTGCTCTGCGACGTGCCGGTCAGCGCCCGCATCATGAACGAGGAGCCGTTCGGCCCCGTCGCGCTGATCCAGCGCTTCTCCGACGACGAGGCGGCTTACGCGGAGGCCAACCGTCTGCCCTACGGCCTGGCGGCCTACGCCTATACCCGCTCGGCCGCCCGCGCGGTCCAGGTCGCCACGCGGGTCGAGAGCGGCATGGTCGGCATCAACCATCACGGCCTCGCCTTTCCCGAGACGCCCTTCGGCGGCGTGAAGGATTCCGGCTATGGCAGCGAGGGCGGCTCCGAGGCCCTGGAGGCCTACCTGACGACGAAGTTCGTCAGCCAGGCGGGTGCCGGGCTGTAGCGCGCGTCAGTAATGCGGCGGGGGCGGCTCCGGCGCCCCCGAGCCGGGGCGGTGTCCCGCCTCCTCCACATCCTCGACGAGCTTTGCGACCTTGCGCGCCAGGGCATCGATCTGGCGCCACTGCGCCGTGATGGTGGCGTTGAGGTCGTCGATGGTGACCTCCTGCTCGGTCAGGCGCATCTCCAGGGCGTCGATGCGGGCGGCGAGGTCGTGCGGCTCGGTCATCGCGGCGTTGTCCGTCATCGAGTAGTCTCGGTCATCCATGGGGCTCGGTCATCGCAGAGTTTCGGGCGCGTGGTCGGGACGCTCCACCAGGGCGGGGCCGAGCGCGATGCGGCCGTCGAAGACGAAGCAGTCGCCGCGCCAGCGGTTTTCGGAATCCGGCACCGTCTCCAGGTAGCGCAGGATGCCGCCCTCGAGGTGGCGCACATCGGCGAACCCCCTCGCGCGCATGTAGGCGCCCGCCTTCTCGCAGCGGATGCCGCCGGTGCAGAACATCGCGACGTGGGGATGCGCGGCCGGGTCGAGCCCGTCGACGTAGTCGCGAAAGGCGCTGAACCGCGTGATTCCCGGATCGACGGCGCCCGGAAAGGTGCCGAGCGCCACCTCGAACGCGTTGCGCGTGTCGATGAGAAGGAGGCCTTCCGTGTCGAGGAGGGCGTTCCAGTCCTCCGGCGCCACCGGGATGCCGGCCTTCGTCGCATCGGTCGCGCCCGCGTCGAAGGTGACGATCTCGCGTTTCACCCGGATTTTGAGCGCGCGGAAGGGCGCGGCCTCCGCCTGCGAGAGCTTGCAGTCGAGGTCGCGCAGGCGGCCGCCGAAGAGCGGCCCGGTCCGGAGTTCTGCCAGCAGCGCCTCGATCGCCTGGGATCGGCCCGCCACCGTGCCGTTGATGCCCTCCCGTGCCAGCAGCAGCGTGCCGGTGACGCCGAGCCCTTCGCACAGGGCTTCCAGCGGCCCGCGCAACGCCTCGACATCGGGGAGGGGAACGAACTTGTAGAGGGCGGCGACGGTGAGCGGCATCGGCTGGGACAATCGCGAGGCGGTCATGGTCAAGGCGCGGGGGCATCCACCCGACGCAGCACGAAGGTGGTGCCGATCTCCGGGTCCCGGCGCCAGCGCCCGTCCCCCGTGGGCACGAGGGTGACCACGTGCCCACGCCGGGCGTTCAGGGTCAGGCGCCCCTTGTCGAAGCGCCAGGAGACGGGATCGAAGACCGCGAGCCCCCCGTCCCGGCACTGGTCGAGGATGCGCACCGGCGCCGGTGCGGCGGCTTCCGTCAGCTCGATGCGGCAGACATCCTGCTCGCGGTAGCGGTCCAGGGCGTAGACGCCGGGGCGCGGGGCATCTCCGGCCGGAACCGGTTCCGTCCGGGCCACCGGGCTGATCCGCGCGTCCGGCGCGGCGCTGCCCGCACCCGGGCTCGTCGGGACCGCGTCCGTCGGCGGCGCCATGGCGACGATCTGGAGCGGCACAAGGCTGAAGCTCTCGTCGCCCGTGCCCTGCGCGACCAGGCTTCGGGCATCGGCCCGTCTGGTGAATTGCAGGACCGGCCGGACGTCCTTGTCGACGAGCCGGATGTTCCCGTCCGCGAACAGCCAGCCGGCCACGCCGCCGAGGATCGGCAGCGCCCTGCGGCATCCGGCGGGAAAGGACAGGCGCCGGCCCGCCGGCCCGCTCTCGCCCGACAGGGTCATGACACAGCGCCGGGTGCTCGCGTCCCGCGACAGGTCCCAGGTCCCGGGCACGCCGGCGATGTCGCGCGGCAGGCTCTCCACGAAGGGTTTGTCCGGGACGGACGGCGCCGGGTCTGCGTCCTGCCCGCGCACGGGACCTGCGATGACCGCCAAGCCGATGGCGAGGACGAACCGGGGCCGGCTCATGCCCGTATCCCTGCCTGTGCCACCCAGGGCGTCTCCGGAACCGGAGTCAGCGGCCCCTGTCCGGAAAACCACGCCACGAGGTTGTCGACGACGAGTTGGCCCATGGCCGCGCGGGTATGGACCGAGGCGGAGCCCACATGCGGCAGCAGCACCACGTGCTCCATGGCGATCAGCTCCGGCGGGACGTGCGGCTCGCGCGCGAACACGTCGAGCCCGGCGCCGAGGATCGTCCCGTCCTGAAGCGCCCGGATCAGTGCCGCCTCGTCGACGACGCTGCCGCGCGCCACATTCACCAGGATGCCCTGGGGCCCGAGGGCTTCGAGGACCGCGGCACCGACGAGCCCGTTCGTCTCCGGTCCGCCCGGCGCCACCACGAGGAGCACGTCGACGGCCTCCGCCAGACCCAGCAGGGTCGGATGGTAGGCATGAGCCACGTCATCTTGAGGCCGGCGCCCGTGATAGGCGATGTCGACCCCGAAGCCTTCGAGGCGCCGAGCGATGGCGCGCCCGATCCGGCCGAGCCCGAGGATGCCGACGGTGCGTCCGCGCAGGGTCGGGGTCAGCGGATAGGTCCTGTGCGGCCAGTGGCCGGCGCGCAGGTGGCGGTCGGCCTGGGGGATCTGGCGTACCGTCGCCAGGAGCAGGCCGAGCGCGAGGTCGGCGACCTCGTCGGTCAGCACGTCCGGCGTGTGCGTCACGACGATGCCGCGCTCCGCCGCCGCCGCCGTGTCGATGGTGTCGTAGCCGACGCCGAGGCTGGCGATGAGGGCGAGGTTCGGCAGGCGCGCGATCAGCGCCCGATCGACGGGCGCCTGGGCGCCCGTAGCGAGCCCCCGGATGCGTGGGCCGACCTCGCGGAGGAAGGTCTCGGCATCCGGTGCTAGATCGAGGCGATGAAGGGTGAAGTGCCGTTCGACCGCCGCCATCACGTCGGGATGCATCGCCTTGAGCATCAGGATGTCGACGGGCTGCATGAAGGCGGTCTCGGACAGTCGGAACGGGAGCATCGGCGTCTTCGGTGAGGGCGCCGGTGCACGCAGCTTTAAGGCCGGCGTCGGAACCGGTCCAGTGATGCCGATCGGGCGTGGAATTCTCGCATGCGGCAACCTCCGGGCTGCCATCCGCCGCGCACAAGCGATCCCCCACTTTCGCCGGGCGCCCTGGAACACTACTAAAGGGAGACGCAGATCCGTTTCCCGACCGAGAACCAGAACAGCCACGCCATGACCGCGCCGCGCACCCTCTACGACAAGATCTGGGACGACCACGTCGTCGATGTCGAGCCCGATGGCACCAGCCTCCTCTACATCGACCGGCACCTCGTCCACGAGGTCACCAGTCCCCAGGCCTTCGAGGGCCTGCGCGTGGCCGGTCGCCGGGTCCGCCACCCCGAGAAGACCCTCGCGGTGGTCGATCACAACGTGCAGACCTCGGATCGCCGCTTCGGCATCGAGGACCCGGAGAGCCGCATCCAGCTGGAGGCGCTCGCCGAGAACGTGCGCGACTTCGGCATCGAGTTCTACGACGCGTTGGACCGCCGGCAGGGCATCGTCCACGTGATCGGGCCGGAGCAGGGCTTCACCCTGCCGGGCCAGACCATCGTCTGCGGCGACAGCCACACCTCGACCCACGGCGCCTTCGGGGCACTCGCCCACGGCATCGGCACCTCGGAGGTGGAGCATGTGCTCGCCACCCAGACGCTGCTGCAGAAGAAGGCGAAGAACATGCGCGTCACCGTCGACGGCATCCTGCCGCCCGGCGTGACGGCCAAGGACATCATCCTGGCGATCATCGGCGAGATCGGCACCGCCGGAGGCACCGGCTACGTCATCGAATACGCCGGCTCGGCGATCCGCGCGCTCTCGATGGAGGGGCGGATGACGATCTGCAACATGTCGATCGAGGGTGGCGCGCGCGCGGGCCTGGTGGCACCGGACGCCACCACCTACGCCTATGTGGAGGGCCGGCCGAAGGCGCCCAAGGGCGAGGCCTTCGCCCGCGCCAAGGCCTATTGGGAAAGCCTCGTCACCGACGAGGGCGCCTATTTCGACCGCGAAGTCCGCCTCGATGCCGCCAACCTGCCGCCGATCGTGAGCTGGGGCACCAGCCCGGAGGACGTGGTCTCGGTCTCCGGCGCGGTTCCCGACCCCGCCCGGATCCCGGACGAGAACAAGCGCCAGTCGAAGGAAAAGGCCCTCGACTACATGGGCCTGACCCCCGGCACGAAGATCACCGACATCACCGTCGACCGGGTCTTCATCGGCTCCTGCACCAACGGCCGCATCGAGGACCTGCGGGCGGTGGCCAAGATGGTCGAGGGGCGCAAGGTCCACGCCAACGTCTCCGCCATGGTGGTGCCGGGCTCCGGCCTCGTGAAGAGCCAGGCCGAGGCCGAGGGGCTCGACCGCATCCTCAAGGCCGCCGGGTTCGACTGGCGTGAGCCGGGCTGCTCCATGTGCCTCGGCATGAACGCCGACCGCCTGAGCCCGAACGAGCGCTGCGCCTCGACCTCGAACCGCAACTTCGAGGGCCGCCAGGGACATCGCGGCCGCACCCACCTCGTCTCCCCCGCCATGGCGGCGGCGGCGGCGGTGGCCGGCCGCTTCGTCGACATCCGCGAGTGGCGCGACGAAGCCTGAACCAAACGCGGGGCCGACCCAGAATCCCGAACAATCCGGATTGACGGCCGGCCCCACCCCGCCTAAACGAAACCCGCGTCGGAGCCGTGATCGGCCCCGGCGAGCCCAGGTGGCGGAATTGGTAGACGCGCTGGTTTCAGGTACCAGTCTTGCAAGAGGTGAAGGTTCGAGTCCTTTCCTGGGCACCATCAGTTGGCTAAGCCGCTGATCCGCAAAAAAGTTTAGCAGAGTCAGAAGGTTGAGGCTGCCCGGTGGTACAGACGGGTGGTACAAATGCCCCTCACGATGACTCGACCCTGGAAGCATCCCAAGACTGGCATGTACTGGCTTCGCCGTGCGGTGCCGGACGACCTGCGCGCCCTTGTC
>NZ_JAQGKL010000158.1 GCF_028290105.1 Methylobacterium sp. | reverse complement strand
CCGGCAAAGAACCGGATGTTGGCGGGGATGTCCTCGAGGTTGGCGCCGGAGATCGAGCCGAAACCGATGCGGCCGGCCAGGATGTAGCGGGCCTCGTCGTCGAAGGCGTAGTAGGTCGAGCCCTGCGCCTTGGCGACGAAGATCGACGGGTCCGATCCGAGGAAGCCCGCATAGGGCGTCGCCGAAGCGGTCAGGCGCACGCCCTCGGTCGGATCGAGCAGGTTGTCGGTGGAATCGTAGGAGACCGAGACCGGCACGCCGACGAGGCGGTAATCCACCTTGCCCAGCGCGTCCTGAGAACGGCCCGCCTGTCCGTCGACACCGATCTGCGCGAAGAAGGTGTCGGAGAAGCGATGCCGCAGGGCCACCGTGCCGCCCGCCGCGTCGCTGACATAGGATTGCTGAGCTTCGCGACCCGCGAAGACGTTGGCGACGAGGTCGTTGCGGGTGCCCCAGAGGGCAGGCTTGACGAAGGTGGCGGAGAGCCGGCCGCCGAGGCCATTGGAGTCGATGCCGGCGGCCTTGCGCTGCTTGGCGTAGAGATCGTTGCCGAGATAATAGACGTCGGCATCGACCCGGAAGGTCTCGCCCCCTCCGAACAGGTTCCGGTTGGCGTAATAGGCGCGGATGCCCGGCCCGTCGACGGTGGAATAGCGGGCCGAGACGCCGATCAGGTTCTTCTCGCGCTCGGTGACGTCGACGAAGATCGGAAGATTGCCCGAGGCGTCCAGGGTCTCGCCTTCGCGCACCCGGATCGCGCCGAGCCCTTCGACCTTGGCCACCGAGCGGCGGATGTCCGACACGGCCTTCGGCGAGTATGGGTCGCCCGGCTCCGCGTAGATGAACGAGCGCACGACGGCCGGATCGATGTCCTTCGTGCCGCGCACCCCGACCTCCCCGATCCCCGCGATGGGACCGGGATCGATCGTGTAGGCCACGTCCATGACGTGCGCGGCATCGTCGACGACGGGATCGCGCGCGACGGCCTTGGCGAAGGGATGGCCCAGCGACCGGAACCGATCGACGAGGCGGGCTTCGCGGGCGAGCACGGTGGCCGAGCGGGCGGGGACCTCTTCGCCCACCCGCGTGAAGCGCTCGGGCAGGACCTCCTCGGCGAAGGGATTGCCGCGCGGGTCGCGGGCCGCGACGGAGCGAAGCGTGTAGAGCGGCCCGGCTTCGACCACGATCTTGACCGGCACGAGGGCCCGGGCGCGCGACGCCTCCGCGGCACCGGCGGCCGTGACGATGCTGCGCTCGCCGTCGAGGTTCACGCCGTCGACGCGGATCGCGACCCGGCCCTGGTAGTAGCCATAACCGGAAAGCACGTCGGCGAGGCGGCGCAGGTCGGCCTCGGCGCGGCGCACCAGGCCCTCGCCGTCGGGCGGGGCCTCCTGGCGCAGGCGATAGAGCGTCGAGGTATCCTGAAGGGCGCGCAGGACATCGTCATCGTCGACGCCCTGGAATTTCACCGAATAGGGAACAGCGTCGGCGCTCGGGGCCGGGGGCTCCTCCTCCGAGCCGAACAGGCCGAACAGATCGAAGGCGGCTGCCGGCGCGGATGCGAGACCGACGCCGGCCAAGCCGGCGGCGAGCGGCAACGCGGCGCGTGCGAGCCTCGAGATGATGTGTACGCGAACCCGCCCCCGGTTCCGCGTCACGAATGGGCTTTCCGGCGAAGCGATCTTTGCGCCGACGCCGGCCCTCGGCCGTCCTGCCGACACATCCCGAACTCCGTCATGCCATCCCCATCTTCGCCCCGACCCTCAGGATCGGTGCTGGCCATGTCCAAGCCGTTAAGCCCTGTCACTGACGCAAGCTCTGTCACCAACGATTGTGTCGTCCGTCAGACTACCGGCCACCGTGCAGGGTCGCAACCTCGGGCCGCACCACCTCGCGGCTCCCGCACAGATTCACGCCGCGTTCCGAGCGGACGCGGAGGCGGAGCGCCAGACGGGTTTCACCGCGCCCTTTTGGGGAACCTGACCCAGGCTGGCGCCTTGTCATCGCGTCGCAGGATTTCCAAATTGCAGCCATAGCGCCATGGCCGGTCTCGAGCCGGATTGTTCACGCCTCACGCGTCCGGACTGCTCAGCAGGACGACGCGACCGGCGTGGCCTCGATCCCATCCCATTCCCAAGTCCCTGCGCCACGGGTGACCACGCGTTCGCGCGCGCAAGGCCGGGCAGGCGATGGCCAGCAGCACAGCATGTCGAAAAGGAGAGCACCATGAGCACGGGCACCGTGAAATGGTTCAACGAAACCAAGGGTTACGGATTCATTCAGCCGGATGACGGCGGCCAGGACGTCTTCGTGCACATCTCGGCGGTGGAACGCGCCGGCATGCGCAACCTGATCGAGGGCCAGAAGATCTCCTACGAGATCGAGAACGACCGACGCACCGGCAAGCAATCGGCCGGCAATCTCCAGTCCGCCTGAGACTGGCGATGCCGAGGCTTGAGGGCCGGAGGCATCGATTCAACATGACTTCAGAAGCCGCTCTTCGCCGGGCGGCTTCTGTTGCATCCCGGCCCGCCTTGGGGCATGGGGCTGCTGCGATTTTCCAGACCCACCCGAATAACCATCCCCAACGGCTCGCGCCGCGCGTGCTCAACGCCGGACGCGAAGCGACAAACCACATGAGAAAGGTCAGATGAGCGCCTTCGACTACAGGAACTTCGACGACCGCCGTAAGAATTCCGCCAGCGCCAAGCAGATGCTGCTGGAAAAATTCAAGGCCCGCCCGCCGGCGGACGATCCGGAGATGATCGCCAAGGCCGAGGCCCGTGCGCAGATCGCGCGCGCCCGCGATGAGCGGGCCCGGGAGCGGGAGGCCGCCCGGATCGCCGCCGAGAAGGCTGCCGCCGCCGAGAAGCGCGCCCGCGAGGAGGCCGAACTCGCCGCTCAGATCGCGCGCGAGGAGGCCGAGGCGCTCGCCGCCGCCGAGCGAAAGGCCGCCGAACTCATCGAGAAGAAGGCGCTGCGCGACGCACGCTATGCTGCTCGGAAGGCCAAGGCACGTCGCTAAGGCCGGTCAGGCCGCGCTCAGGAATCCGCAAAGCAAAAGGGCCGACGAGCAGCGTCGGCCCTCTTTTTTGGTCTCTGTCTCGGGCTGGATTGCCGATCAGGACTCGGTGCTGGACTCGGCCTCGCCCTCGGACTCGGCGGCCTCGTGACCTTCGGTCTGCGGCTCGGCCTGCTCGGTCGGCTCACCCTCGGGGCGCGGGCCGGCCTTGAAGGTCCGACGCGGAGCGTTGCCGCGCTTCAGCTGAGCCGGCTTCTCGATGGCGCCCAGGCGCTCGGACAGGAGCTTCGCACGCTCGTTGAAATCATTGGTCGAGCGCGACTGGGATGCACCGCTCTTGAACGCGTTTGCCACTGGGGCCTCATGGAGTTGCCCAGGGCACGGGTTCGTGCGGGGTTGGCCTCTTCTAGCATACCCGGGCTCCCGCGTCGGCCTTTATCTTGTCGCCCCGACGCCGGACGGGGATGCGCGGCCGGCACAGCGCCGGCGTCGCTCAGAAACGCGCGGTCAGAAACAGCCTGACATTGCGCCCGGGCAGCAGGATCTCGTCCTTCTTGAAGGAGGCGGAGTTGCGGATGCGATCATCGAGCAGGTTGCGGCCCTGGAGGCCGAGGGTGACCTCGCTCATGCCGTAGATCCCGGGGTCGAGTGCCTTGGTGTAGCTCACCTCCGCGCGCAGATCGTCGAAGCCCGGCGTCACGGTCTCGATCGGCGCGATCTCCGTATGGGCAAAGGCGTGGAGCAGATTCACGCGGGCGTACCAGCCGTCGGCGCGGACGAAGACGCCGCCGCCGACGCGGTGCGGCGGGATGCGGGGCACGAAGGTGCCGTCGTCGAACTGCGCCCGCACGAAGTCGTACTGCGCGTCGAGGCCCGCCCACCCATTGCCCACCGGCAGCAGGTCGAGCTGCGCACCGATCTCGGCCCCGTAGAAGGTGGCGTTGCGCTGAGAATAGACGATCTGCTGCAATTCGCTGTTGGAGCCGCACGAGCCGAAGTCGTCACCACAGCGGATGCCCGTGTCGCGCTTGTAGATGAAGCCGGTGTAGCGGGTGTAGTAGCCGGTGGCATCGAGGCGGAACGGCCCTTCCGCGCGCCGGATGCTCGCTTCCACCGTACGGGCGTGTTCCTTCTTCAGGTTGGCGTCGCCGATCTCGAAGGTCTCCGTCGCGTCGTGGGCGCCGCGCGAGTAGAGTTCGAAGGCGGTGGGCGCCCGCTCCACGAAGGAGCCGTTCAGGCTCGCCACGAAGCCGTAGGGCAGATCCTGCAAGGCGCCGAAGCTCACGCTCTTCGGGGCGAATCTGCGCCGGCGCCCGGAAGCGAGGGGCTCTTCGCCGTCGACGGGCAGGTAGTCGCCGGGAAACGCCGTGGCGGTTCCGGTGGCGCGGTCGCCCTCGATCCGGCCCGCCGCCTGAAGGCGCAGGCCGCCCCCCAGGGCCAGTTCCTCGAACAGGTAGACCGCGTTGCTGCGGGAATCCGTCGGCGCGAGCAGGCCGCCGGCCTCGCCACCGGTGCCGAGGGTGCGCCGCCCGGCCTGAAGCCCCAGCGCGCCGGTGAGCGTCCCGAAGGCCAGATCGACCGGCACATGCTGGAATTCGATCCGCCCTTCCGCCTCGCGGTTCTTGAAGGTGGCACGGATGCCGTCGATGCCCGCTCCGTCGAGACCGGTCTCGTCGTGGCGGTAGACCGAGCCGCCGAGCCAGAACCGCACCGCCGCGATCGGACCATCGAGGGGCCGGTATTCGCCGCGCGCCAGCAAACGGTCCTGGCGTGGATCGAGGCGGGTCCGGCTCTGGGCCGCCTCGCCGCCCGGGATCTGATAGAGCGCGTCGTAATGGCTGTAGGATAGGCCGACGAAGCCGCGATCGCCGATGAACGACATGCCGACGGCGCCGCCCTGGCTCTCGTTGCCCGAGTTGCGCTGGATGCCGGCGGGCGTCGCGTAGCTGTCCGCGGCGGTCCTGAACCCGTCCGCGTGGACCGCCACGTTGCCGGAGCCGCCATCCACGGTCACGGCGGCGAGGCGCCCGTTATCGACCGACGAGTAGCCCGTGGTGGCCGAACCCGAGACGCCGTTGGCCGGAACGAAGGTCGGCACGCGGTTGTTCTCGGCGCTGACCACGCCGCCGATCGCCTGCGAGCCGAACCGGAGCGAGGCCGGCCCCCGGATCACCTCGATGCGGTTGGCGACGAGCGGGTTGATGGGGACGCCGTGGTCCTCGCCGAGTTCCGAGACGTCTTGGATGCCGACGCCGTTCTCCTGGATGCGGACCCGATTGTTGTCGAGGCCGCGGATGATCGGACGACTCGCCGCCCCGGGCGCGTAAGTCGAGGCCGAGATGCCGGGGCGGTCGGAGAGGGCGTCGCCGAGGGTGCGGGGCTGATCCCGAGCGATCTGCTCGGCCGTCACGACGGTGACCGGCGAGAAGGTGTTGGTGACCACGGGCAGGATGCCGATCGGCGGGCTGGCACCCGGAATCCCCGTGGGTCCCGAGACGATCGGGCTCGGCGAGGTCACGCTGAGTTCTTCCAGCGTGGCCTGCGCCTGCTGTGCCAGGGCCGGGCTCGACCCGAGCGCCGCTCCGGTTAGCACAGCGCTGGCCCACAATACCCTTGATCGACGATCGCGCATCCCGCCTCACACAACATGTTATAATGTTTCGTTGCGCAGATGTTATAGTATTGCAATCGTGGAATCGGGCGTTTGGTGTCCTTCGCCGATGCCTGTTGCGCGAGGGCATCACGCGGGCCAAGCCGGTCATGGCAGGCCGGTCATGGCAGGCCGGTCATGGCAGGCCGGTCATGGCAAGCCCGTTACGGAAAGCGTGGCGGGCTCACAGTGAGGCCGATATTCAGTGTGGAGCCGACGCCATGAACCCGATCGCGATTCGGCCAGCCCGACCGGAGGATGCCGACCCGATCTGGGCGATCCTCGAACCGACGATCCGGGCCGGCGAGACCTACGCCCTGCCGCGTGACGGAAGCCGCGAGGCGATGCTCACCTACTGGTTCGCTCCCGGCAACCGCGTCTTCGTGGCCGAGCAGGCGGGCGCGGTTTTCGGCACCTACGCCCTGCGGGCCAATCAGCCGGGCGGAGGGTCGCACGTGGCGAATGCGGGTTTCATGACCCGCCCCGATGCCACTGGGCGCGGAATCGCCCGGGCCATGGGCGCCCATGCGCTGACGGAGGCGCGTGACGCCGGCTTCCTCGCCATGCAGTTCAACTTCGTCGTGGCGACCAACGACCGCGCCGTTGCCCTATGGCGAAGCTTCGGGTTCGCCGAGGTCGGTCGCCTGCCCGCCGTATTCCGTCACCCCACCTTCGGGCTGGTGGATGCCATGATCATGCACCGCACCCTGTGACCGCGCGGACGCGGAACCGGATCGGGCACCGAGACATTGCGCAAGCATGTCCGAGCGTCCTCCTTCCGTCGAGCCGAATCCAGACCCACAGCCCTCCGGCGGCCCTCTTCGAGTCACCGTCGATCTCAACCTCTGTCAGGCCTACGCGCAGTGCTGCTACGCGGCGCCGGACCATTTCGTCCTGAACGGGCGGGAAGCCCTCCACTACGACCCGGCCCCGTCCGCCGCTGCGCGCGCGGATATCGAGCGGGCGCGGATCGCCTGCCCGGTCCAGGCCATCCATGTCGAGGATGCCGGGACAGCACACCGATGAGCGGCGCCGAGACGCGAACCGTCGTGGTCGGGGCCTCGCTCGCGGGCCTTCGCGGCGCAGAGAGCCTGCGAAAGTCGGGCTTCGCGGGTTCGTTGACGATTGTCGGCGACGAACCCCATCCACCCTACGATCGTCCGCCCCTGTCGAAGGCCGTGCTCACCGGCGAGATCGCGGCGGACGCGACGACGTTGCCCAACCTCGTGGCGCTGGACGCCACATGGCGCCTCGGCGTGCCCGCGACCCGGCTCGACCGCGTGCGCCGGACGATCACCCTCCAGGGCGGCGAGACATTGGCCTACGACCGCCTGCTCGTCGCCACCGGTGCCTCCGCACGCGCCTGGCCCGACGCAGACCAGGCGCGCCTCGAGGGCGTCTTCACCCTGCGCGGTCGCGACGATGCGCAGGCGTTGCGGCACGCACTCACCGCGAGCCCGGGCCACGTTCTCGTCATCGGCGGCGGCTTCATCGGCTGCGAGGTCGCGGCCTCGTGCCGGACCCTCGACCTGCCGGTGACGCTTGTCGAAACGGGGGCGACCCTGCTCGCACGGGTGCTCGGCCAGCATCTCGGATCGGTGGTGGAGGCGATGCACAAGAGGCGGGGCGTCACGATCCGCACGGGCGTCAAGGTGAAGGCGCTGGAGGATGACGGCACCGGTCGGGTGATGCGCGCGTGCCTCGGGGACGGCACCGCGATCCCGGCCGACGTGGTCGTGGTGGCCCTCGGCGCCGTGCGCAACACCGCTTGGCTCGAAGGCTCGGGGCTTTCCTTCGACGAAGGGGGCCTCGATTGCGACGCGGACGGCTACGCCCTCGACACCGACGGCCAAGCGGACACCCACATCGCGGCGGCCGGCGACGTCGCACGCTTTCCTCACCCGCTCTATCCCGGTCATCCGATCGCGCTCGAACATTGGGGACACGCGGTCGCGCAGGGCGCCCGGGCCGGGCGGATCCTCGCGGGTCACGCCGCGGAGCCCTATGCCGAGGTGCCGGCCTTCTGGTCGAGCCAGAACGGGATCACCATCAAGTCCGTCGGTCTCACGGAGGGCGCGGACGGTTTCGTGATCGCGCGGGGGGACCCCAAGGAGGGCCGGTTCCTCGCGGTCTACGGCCGGGCGGGGCGCTGCGTCGCGGCGGTCGCCTTCGACTGCGCGCGCTGGCTGCCGGCCTATGCCGAGCGGATCGCGGCGGGCGCGCCGTTCCCGCCGGAGCCCGGTGGCGTCGATGCGGGTACGTTCACGATCCTGCCCCTGGCCTTTCCGGAACCCGCGCACGAGGACGAGGCATGAGCGACGATACCCTGTTCGCGCGGGTCAAGGAGGAGGCCCATCGGTCGAACCCGTACCCGCTGTTCGCGGCCCTGCGCGAATGCCCGGTCTCGCGCCAGGAGGACGGGACCTATGTGGCCGCCACCCACGCGGCGATCGCGAGCCTGCTCCACGATCCGCGCGTGAGTTCCGAGACCCTGCCGCCGGCCGATCGGCCGAAGACCGGCAATCCGTTCAAGGACTGGCTGGTCAAGCCGGTCCGCGACCACATCACCGATACGCACCGCCCCTTCATCTTCCGGGACCCGCCCGACCACGACACCCTGCGGGCCGCCGTCATGCATCAGTTCACGCACCAGCGGGTGCAGGCGATGCGGGCACGATCGCATGTGCTGGTGGACGAGATCCTGAACAAGCTCGGGGACGCCCGGTCCATCGACATCGTCGACGACCTTGCCTATCCGCTGCCCGTGACGGTGATCTGCGAACTCCTCGGCGTCCCGCCCGAGGACGAGGAGCAGTTCCACGGCTGGGCGACGCAGCTCGCCACTGCGCTCGAACCCGACACCCATCAGGACGACGAGCTGCGCGCCGAGAACAGCCGCACCTTCGATGCGATCTCGGAATACATGCAGGGCCTGATCGCCCAGAAGCGCAAGGCTCCGCAGGACGACATGCTCTCGGGGCTGGCCACCGAAGGCACCGACGGCGCGCCGCGCATGAGCGATTTCGACCTCATCGCCACCGCGATCCTGATGCTGGTGGCGGGGCACGAGACCACCGTGAATCTCATCACCAACGGCATGCTGACCCTGCTGCGCCATCCGGAGGAATTGCGGCGCCTGCGCGAGGACCCATCCCGCGCGCCCCGCGTGGTCGAGGAGCTGCTCCGTTTCGAGCCGCCGGTGCAGTTCCGGACCCGCAAGGCGCTCTGCCCGATCACGCACGGGGGCGTGACGATCCCGGAGAGTGCTCCGTTGGTCCTGCTGCTGGCCGCCGGAAACCGCGATCCTGAGGTCTATGCCGAGCCGGAGCGTTTCGACCCGGACCGGACCGACAACCGCCATCTCGGCTTCGGCGGCAGCCTGCACTACTGCGTCGGCGCGCCGCTGGCCCGGTTCGAGGTCGAGGCCGCCCTGGTCGCGCTCGTGCGGCGCCTCAAGAATCCGCGCCTGACCGCCGATCCGCCACCCTACCGGCAGGGCTCGGCCCTGCGGGGGCCGAAGCACCTGCGCCTGACCATCGACGGGATCGACCCCTGAGCCATCGGCCGGACCTGCGCTGCCTCCGAACATCCGCCTGAGGCAGCCGCGCCACACCGGCCGGCAAATACTCCGCCCTCCCGGCAAATCCCGTGCACGTTGCAGGCTATGCCTTGCCGACAGCGCATTTGCCGGTGACGCAGACCCGAACCCAGGGGCTCCGCCCCGACCCTGCCCCGTTCGGGATAAACCACCGATGCCGCGTTCGCTCCTGCCGTCCGTCGCCGTCCTCGCGCTCGCCGCCGGTCTCGGCGCCTGTGCCTCGCAGCGCTTCGACGGCCCCGTGCGCGGTCGCGCCGCCCCCGGCCCGCAGGCGGCCCTGGAGCCGATCGTCCCGGCGATCCCGTCCGGCCCCGTGACCTCGGCGCCGCTGGCACCACCGCCGGGCGCCACGGCGGCACCGGCCGATTTCGCCCCGCCGGTGAGCGCCAACGTCGCCGTCGCGCCCTCGACACCCATCATCGTCGCCGATCCGGCGCCCAGCATCGCCCCGGTGGCTCCGCCACCCCCGCCGATCGTCGCGAGCGGGCGGTCTTCGGTGGTCGGAAGCTGGAACGCCAAGGACGCCACCGGGGCGAGCTGCAAGGTCTCCCTGTCGAGCGCGCCCGCCCTCGACCTCTACAAGGCGAGCGCTTCGGGCTGCCCGAACAAGGATCTGGCCAAGGTCACCGCTTGGGATTACCGCGACGGCGAGGTCTATCTCTACCAGCCCGGCGGCACCGTCACGGCCCGCCTGCGCCAGGGCGGCGGCGCCCTCGGTGGGGCGTTATCGAAATCCGGCGCCTCGCTGGCGATGGTGCGCTGAACGTTGCGGCCGCACCGGATCGGCCCGATCAGGGGTTGATCCGCATGCCGAGCAGGAAGGTGTTGGCGGAGAAGCTCGAGCCCGCCACGGAGCTGTCGAGGCGCTGGTAGATGTAGCTGCCGCGTAGGGCGAGCCAGCGATTGAAGCGATAGTCGAGACGGGCGGTGGCCGCAAAGCCGCGCTCCGTGATGTTGACCCGGTCGTAGTCGTTCGAGATCAGGGTGACGCCGCCGATCAGCGACAGGTTGCGCAGGAGGTCGTGCTGGACCTCGAGCGTCGCCGTCTGGGTCAGCACGCCGCTCGATCCCGGCACCGTGGTCTCGGTGACGCCGGTGACGGCGTTGAAGCGTACCGTCGTCAGGGGGCTCGCCGTCCAGATCAGGGCCGCGCTGACGACCGGCGCCGTCAGGTCGCGCAGGCTCGGGTCGGTATAGGTCCGGTGCTGCAGGCCGGCGGAGATCTCGCCCGTGACGAAGCGGGTCAGGGCGAAGCTCGCGCCCCCCGACAGCGTCAGGCCGTCCGAATCCCGGCGGATGCCGGTGGAATCCACCCGCAGGTCGTAGACGCGCGTATCGGCCAGGACATCGACGAACGGGGTGATCACCGGCGAGATCTCGTAGCCGGCGCGGAGCTGGAGGCCGTACTGGTTCAGGTTGCGGTCGCTCTGGCGCAGGATCGTGCCGTCGGAGAGTTGCGCATCCTCGAACTCCGAGCGGTCGACCAGGCCGCGCACGGAGATCTGCATCCGGTTGAAGCGCTCCGTGACCCCGAGCGTGGTGCCGTAGCTCGAAACCAACGGCCGGCTGGCGACGCCGGCCGCGAGGTCCGGGGTTCCGGCGCGCTGCGTATCGATGACGAAGCGGCCCTCCACGTCGATGCGCGTATCCCGGTTGGCGTCGATGCGCAGGCGGGTGGTGCCCGAGCCGTTCGGCCGGCTGGCACCGGGGTTGTCCGGGTAGTCGAGATAGCCGCCACGCAGGTCGCCCGTAAGTTCGCTCGACGACCAGTCGCTGCGGAACGTCACCTCGCCGTCCGTGCGCAGAGCCAGGGAGGGCTTCGCGAGCCTGTTGGTGATCTGATCCGGGTTGGTGTCGTAGCCGACGCTCTGCTGGAGAGCCGGGAAGATCGTGAATGTGCCGAGCTTGATCCCGAGCGGCGCGTAGGCCTCGTCGATGGTGATCGGCCGGCGCAGGGCGGTGCCGAGGAGGAAACTGGAGGTCTGGACGCCGGAAAGCGGCAGCACGGTCGGCAGCGGCACGCCGACCACCGGATTTCGCACCACCGGCGTCAGGCGAAGATCATAGGAATTGGTCTGGGTGACCGCGCGGGTGGGCCGGACCACGGCCGAGCCGAAGCGGCGCGGCGGCGCGGCGCGCAGGCGCAGCAAGTTGGTGGGCGCCCGGTTGTTGGCGCCGCCGCTCCCGCTGAAGGCGATGGCACTGCCGGAGCGCGAACCGGGAAGCGAGCGCGTGGCCGAGCCCGGACTTCCCGAGGCCTCGCCCGTGGTGGCGCGGCCCGACATGCTGCCGCTGGGATCCTGCGAGCCCGAAATAATGCCGCTGGGGAGACCGCTGCCGCGGAGCGTCGCGCCGGATGACCCACCCGAGCCCGCATCCGCCTGCGCGTCGGGGCTTCCCGATGGCAATGTCTGGGCGCTCGCCTCGCCCGGGGACACGGCGAGGACGGTCGCCACCGCGAGCCCGGCGAGGCTTCGGCTCGACCAACCTGCGTTCGGCGCGGCACGCGTCACGGATCGGGATCTTTCCGCTGTGCTTCGCGCGGGTTCGAGCGCGTTGGTTGAGGTGGATCGACGGCGAGACCAGGCCGACGACGGACGCTCGACCCCTTGAGGAGGTCCGGGGCGCCATGGTTAACAGGGTTACAACCGCCAGGGTTAATGCCCCGTCAACGGCACCGGGCCGGTGCGGCGCCGACGGGCCCGGGTCCGGAGCAAGCCGCTATCCGACCACATTCGCTCGCCATAGGCTCGGCTGCGGGGCCCGTTCACGGGCCCGTGCGTAGACCGGAAGGATACGGGCCGGGATGGCTCCAGCAGACAACGCCGTGGCCCAGCGCCACAGCCTCGCGGTGATCGAGGCCGAGACCACGCCCGCGGTCGCATCGGCCCTGCGCACCCTCGAGACCGAGCGCGACGGGTTGGCCTGCCTGATGGAGAGCATCGGCAACGGTCTGGGCGAGGCCTTCAGCGGCGCGGTCGCCCGCATCGCGGCCGCGCGGGGACGCGCCATCCTCACCGGCATTGGCAAGTCCGGGCATGTGGGCCGCAAGATCGCCGCGAGCCTGGCCTCGACGGGCACACCTGCTCTCTACGTTCTCCCGGCTGAGGCGAGCCACGGCGACCTCGGCATGGTCCAGCCCGACGACGTCGTCGTCGCCCTGTCCTGGTCGGGCGAGACGACGGAGCTCGCCGACATCATCGGCTATGCCAAGCGCTACCGCGTCGGCCTCATCGCGATCACGGCCAATGCCGGCTCCACCCTCGGGCGCGAGGCCGACATCTGTCTAACCCTGCCCAAGGCACGGGAGGCCTGCCCGAACGGCCTGGCTCCGACGACCTCCACCACCATGCAGCTGGCGCTCGGCGATGCGCTCGCGGTGGCGCTCCTGGAGCATCGCGGTTTCTCCGCGCGCGAATTCTCGATCTATCATCCGGGCGGGCGCCTCGGCGCCTCCCTGCGCCAGGTCCGCGAAGTCATGCACACCGGCGCGCAATTGCCCGTTGTCGCCCGCGGAACCCCGATGCGCGCGGCGATCGCCGAGATCGACGCCAAGGGCTTCGGCTCGGTGGTGGTGGTGGAGGCGGACGGACGCCTCGCCGGTATCGTCACCGACGGCGACCTGCGCCGCAACGTGTTCCGCAGCGACCTCGACAGCCTCGCGGTAGAGGCCCTGATGAGCGGCAACCCCCGCACGGTCGCGCCGGAGACGCTCCTCGCCAAGGCGTTGGAGATCCAGGAATCGATGAAGATCACGTCGTTGATCGTCGTCGAGAACGAATGCCCGGTCGGCCTCGTGCATTATCACGACCTCCTGCGCTCGGGCGTCGCCTGAGGGTTCCGGTGCGCAGCGGTTGGGGCGCCACGCCGAGCCCTTTCGGGGACCGGCCGCCGCTCCTATAGTTCGTCGCACATGTCCGCCTCGCATCCCGTCCGTCGCCTCGACCCGATCCTCGTCGACCGTATCGCGGCGGGCGAGGTCGTCGAGCGGCCGGCCTCCGCCGTCAAGGAACTCGTCGAGAACGCCATCGACGCCGGCGCGCGCAGCATCGAGGTGACCATCGAGGGCGGCGGGCGGCGCCTGATCCGCGTGGTCGACGATGGGGCCGGCATGAGTGCCGCCGACCTCAGCCTGGCGGTGGAGCGCCACGCCACCTCGAAGCTGCCCGGCGGCGATCTCACACGCATTGAAACCCTCGGGTTTCGCGGCGAGGCGCTGCCTTCCATCGGCGCCGTCGCCCGCCTCACCCTCACCAGCCGCACCGCGCAGGCCGAGACGGGGGCGACCCTGACGGTGGATGCCGGGGTGAAGGGCGAGGTTCGCCCGGCGGCGAGCGCGCGCGGCACCCGCATCGAGGTCACCGATCTGTTCTCCGCGACCCCGGCGCGGCTGAAATTCCTTAAATCCGACCGGGCCGAGACCGCCGCCATCGGCGACATCCTGCGGCGCCTCGCCGTGGCGCAGCCCGAGATCCGGTTGACCCTGCGCCCCGAGGGCGGCGCCGCCCTGGTCTTTCCGGCCGAACCTGATCCAGGCCCCTCCGGGACCCTGCGCCGGCTGACCGGCGTGTTCGGGCCGGAATTCGGCGCCAATGCGCTCCCCCTCGACATGGCCCGGGAGGGCTTCGCGCTCTCCGGCCATATCGGCCTGCCGAGCTACCACCGGGGCGCGGCCAACCAGATCCACTTCACGGTGAACGGGCGACCGGTGCGCGACCGGCTGCTGCTGGGCGCCGTGCGCGGCGCCTACGCCGACACGATGAGTTCGGACCGCCACCCCGTCCTCGCCCTGGCGATCCTGTGCGATCCGGCCCTCGTCGACGTCAACGTGCATCCCGCCAAGACGGAGGTGCGCTTTCGGGAGCCCGGCCTGATCCGCGGCCTGATCGTCAGCGCGATCCACGAGACCTTGCGTCAGGCGGGCCTGCGCGGGTCCAGCACAGGCGCCAGCCGCACCCTCGAAGCGCTGCGCCCGGCGGGGCTGGTCGCGCACACTGGTGCGGCGGCCCATGCGGGTCCGGCCCCGAGCCTTCTCCGAGGACTTCCCTCCTTCGGGGCGCCCGCCGGGTACCGCGCGGGCCCGGCGCGGGCAGGGGCCTTCGCGGGTCTCGCCGAGGCGCCGCAGGCCCGCTTCGAGCACGATTTCGCACCGCCCTCGGCGGATCTGCGCCCCGAGCCGGACATGGAAGCCCGTTCGGTGGAGCCCATCGCGCATCCGCTGGGCGCGGCGCGGGCTCAGTTGCACGAGACCTACATCGTCGCCCAGACCGCCGACGGGCTCGTCCTCGTGGACCAGCACGCGGCGCATGAGCGCCTCGTCTACGAGCGGCTGAAGCGCGAGAGGGCGCGCGGCGGGATCGCCCGCCAGGGCCTGCTGATCCCGGACGTGGTGGAGATGGCTCCCGCCGACGCCGACCGCCTCGTGGCGGCGGCCCCCGACCTCGACCGTCTCGGCATGACCCTGGAGCCCTTCGGCACCGGCGCGGTCCTGGTGCGGGAGGTGCCGGCGGCACTCGCCGGCGCGTCGATCCGGGGGCTCGTCACCGACATCCTCGATGCCCTCGACGCGAGCGGTCTGGAGGACGACAGTCCGGACGGCACCGATGACGGCGGCGGGCCTCTCGGCCGGCGCCTCGACGCGATCCTGTCGCGCATGAGCTGCCACGGCTCGATCCGGGCCGGGCGGCGACTGCGCCCCGAGGAGATGAACGCGCTGTTGCGCGAGATGGAGGCGACCCCGCTTGCGGGCACCTGCAACCACGGCCGCCCAACCTTCGTGGAGTTGAAGCTCCACGACATCGAGCGGCTCTTCGGCCGCCGATAGGCG